>NZ_JPUX01000002.1:0-300000 GCF_000738675.1 Serratia nematodiphila DZ0503SBS1
GATTAGCACTGCCCTCCTCATCGGAGTATTCTTCCGGTTTAAGTGAAACTAAAAGCGCAGTTATTATTATCGGGAATATATAACCAGGATAGTTGGTAAATGGATTATTATAGGCAAAGTTTGTTAGCAATGATATCAACCAGTACAAATAGACACCGTGTGGTAATACGGTAGATGTCTTCTTATACAAACTAACCAACAGTAAAAAAGCACCGAAAACAAATACCAGTACGCCAACAAATCCATAATTTGAGAGAAGGTAAATGTACAAACTGTCTAGCGGAATCGCCGTTGTATTATCTTCAACCCCAACCATACCACTACCGTTCACAGCATAACCAGAGCCAAAGTAAATAGAGTAGGCTGAATCTAACACTTGCTCAATATAAAGAATACGCAAGAAAATACTGTTTTCGGCGTATGTATTTTCCTTTGAAGAAAACACTTCATATATAAATGTGTTAGTAACGGAAAGGAAAAAAACAATGGAAACAACAACAGTAATCCAAGTAATGAATCTCAACGCTCTCTGATTCGAGACAAGTCTATTAATAATCATATAAAGAACATAAATTACCATCATCACGAAAGCTGTTTTTGATGTAGAGCAAAGAATGCCTGCGATCATTAAGAATGTAAATAGCGCTCTTCGCTTGACTGAAACAAATGAGGCAAGAGCGAGGCCAAAGAAAAGATATTCACTGAGGCTGAAAGGTGTTGTCAATAAACCCAGAGCTCTTAAATAACCATCTGTAGTGCGTAAAACAAGGCCATTGTCTTTACCAAACGCGGTTAACATCGGGCCAGGATTGAACCCCAGAACCTGGAAAATAAGCTCTGCCGAGAAGAACTCAGCAATAGTGGCTAACGCATTAATCGAACAAAAAATAATATAAAACTTAATAAAAACAGATACTATGTTTTTTTTCTCTTCAGTGCTAAACATACTCGCTAACGCTGCGATCAATATTGCCGAAATTGCGAAGAGTTCAACTCGAAACTGTATAGCAATCCTTGTCATATCAAATTTTGAAAAGAGTAAGGTCGCCAAAATATACGAAAGGATAAAAAAACAAATCGCTAAAAGCGTTAGCATCAATGTGGTGAACTGCCTACCTGCCTTATATCCATTTGCAACAAAAAAGAAAATCATCAACAACGGAAATACTATCGAGAAGAAATCTTTATAGAGTAAGATCAAACGAGTAGTATTATAAGCAAAAATTGTAACCAGCCCATTTAATGAAGCTAATGCCAGGTACGTCAGAATAAAAAATATAAATATCTTTGAGGTTGATGTGTTCATTTTAGTTATTGTAAACCTCTACATATCGTTTCGCGATATTATCAATATCAAAACTCTCCACGACGCTGCGTTCTTTGTGCGTGCGTGTATCTTCAACTTTGAAAGAGTTTAGCGGCCTAACATTACTACTCATGGCAGCTATTTCTGAAATTCCCCCCATGAAATTAGTATAGACAATCTTCCCAGAAAGCGCACACTCCGCAACTGAACGCCCAAATGGTTCATTCCATTTTGTTGGCAGTATAACTGCATCAACATTTGCCATAAATTCTTCTACCGCAATAAAACCAAGCAGTTCAACATTTGACTTTTCCGCCAAAATTTTCATGGCATTACCTTCATCGCCATTAAACCTACCTGCCGCATAAAACTTGACATCTGCCCTATTCTTATATTCATCTGCAAGGCGACAGTATTCATCGAATCCTTTATCGCTAGTAAGGCGACCTATAAATCCGACTCTAAAAGTTGAACTTTCTCTATCTTCAAAGCGAAGCGGTTCTATCGGATTATAGATAACCGAACATCTATCTTCATTAAAAAATCCGTTTGTCGTATGCAAATCAGAAATATAACGACTGATTCCAACAAAACTGAAAACGGCTTTGCTCTTCCACTTTTTAAAAAATGAGAAAAACCTCACACTCAATTCTGACGTACTCATCACCTTGCCATGTTTGAACAAGGTCGAGTTAGGATGAAAGAGATAGTAATCTCTCGCGGTATGAACCAGTTTCACCTTACACTCTTTCACCGCATCCCACGCAGAAATTGAAAAACCGCCCAGGTTATTAGTATGCACAACGTCTGGAAGAAAGTTTTTTATTTCCTCTTTCACCGCATGCTTCATTGAGAAATTGTACTGATCTTTTGCATGCCATACTATTTTCTTCCATGGCGACACGTTCTCTCCGCCATATGGCCAATAGACATTACTGAGAGGCAAATAAGTGACCATTACATTATTAATGGTTTTACATTCTCGTTCGGATTTGTTATGCAATGTAACAACACTTACTGTATGCCCCATATTAGCGAGTTTTTCAGCTAATAACTGCACAGATACCTCTGCGCCTCCAACCTTATAAGGATGATAAAGTGTATTGATCATCATTATCTTCATTTCTTATACACCTTAAATATTCTATGTAAACATTTGACTGTCGTCTGAATGGTAATCAAAAATCATTCAAAATGAAGACAAATTTAAAAAAACAAATCGAATGTATTTATAAATGCATATATTTGCCGATTACATCCATTTTTCTTATTACAAATAGCAAATATATGAACATATGCCATACCGGTTTCCCGGTATGGCACTGATGTGTTGCTAACAACTATGCTTTATCGTTTGAACGATACTCATATTGATAGTAGCCATAATCACCATAGTAGCTGCTGGCCCGTTTCTCAACAGCATTCAGAATAACGCCTTTAACATCGATGCCATTTTGATTAAAGCGGCGAATACTCACCTCTATTTCTTTGACCGTGTTGGATGCGAAACGTGCGATCATCAGACTAGTCCCCGCCCTGTGCCCTATAATAGCGGCATCAGTAACTGCTAGAATAGGTGGCGTATCAATCATCACGATATCATAATTCTTACTCGCCCAATCAATCAGCTCATTGAAGCGTGCCCCCATGAGCAACTCTGAAGGATTTGGCGGTATCTGTCCACGCGGAATAAAATCCAGGTTTTCAATTTCTGTTTTGCGGACACTGTTAGCCATCGTGGTCTGAGCAGATAAGATATCAGATAAACCATTATGCCAATCGGTATTCAACAATGAGTGTGAATAGCCCTTACGCATATCAGCATCAATGACTAAAACACGTTGCCCAGCCTGAGCAATGACCGCGGCCAAGTTGATGCTGACGAAAGTTTTACCAATATTTGGGCTTGCACCACAGACCATCAGAACATTATTTTTAGCTTCGAGCATAGCGAAATGCAAACTGGTTCTTAAGCTTCGTACTGCCTCGATCGCCAAATCCGCAGGGTTCCCAACGGCCAACAACGTTTTTGAACGCGTGTTGGTTTTTTTATTGCCGCGCATCAACGTCTCTATGTCTTTTTTCTGTTGCCACTCAGACAACGGAATACTTGCATAAACGTTGATGCCTTGGTCTTCCAGCTGTTCTGGGCTTTCAATACCTCGATGCAGAACGCTTTTCAGCAGTACTACGGCAACGGAAGCGATCCCGCCAAGCAACGTAAAGATGATAACGATTAACGTCTTCTTCGGCTTAACCGGTTTCGGTTGAGTGACAGCGGTATCAATGATTCTGACATTACCCACGGTGCTCGCTTTCGTTATCGAAAGCTCTTGTTGACGGTTGAGCAACTGCATGTAAATCTCTTTACCAGCATCAACATCACGAGTTAAGCGCAAGATCTCCTGCTGTGTTTGCGGCATCTTACTGACTCGCTGGTTTAACTTATCTTTTTCCTTTTGCAGGGTTGCTCTTTTTTCCAATAAAGCACGATAAGCAGGGTGCTCTTTTGTGTATAATTTCGAAATTTCAGACTCTTTGAAAGTCAACTCATTAAGCTGAGCCTCAACCCCGACAATAGTATCAAGAACAGACTTTGCTTCCAAAGACAGATCAACAGAATCGTTCGCTTGGCGGAAACTGTTTAATTTGTCTTCAGCCGTATTTAAAGAATCGCGAACCTGCGGTAATTGTTCCTTCAAAAAAGCAAGGCTTTTGGCCGCTTCTTCTGATTTTCGCTCAACATTTTGGATCAAGTAATTATTGCTGATACTTTCAATAATTCTTTTGATTAGAACAGGATCATCCCCCATCAGGGTGAGTGAAAGAACCCCCGTGTCCTTACCTTTGTCTTCTACTGTAAGATCGTCAAGAAGTTGTACCGTTGCTGCCAGCGTTGTGAGCTTTTTGACATTAAACACTGTTCCTGGCTTCGCTGAGATTTCGCTAACCAACATAGAAACGCCGCTTGCATTCTCCAAGCGCCCAACTTTGCCTTGAAAGATTTTATCTTTATCTACGGTAACGACGTAGTTTTGATCATCAATAACTTCCAGCTCGATAGCACTCTCGACTAGAGGCTCAGCTACAGTGAGCCTGGATAAGGCAACCTGCCCCGGTTTATTACCCATGAGCCTTGCCCAACCGCGGCCAAAAATCGGAAAATATTTCTGAGTGACGACAGTATCTAAATGGAGATCTTCGACAGTTTTCCCCACGATCATGCGAGAGGAAATCAGTTCAATCTCTGTAGATGATGCTGGCAAAGAGTTAGGCAACATTTGGGACAGGTTACTTACCAGCATATTACCTTCGTTTTGCTCGACCTGAACAGTTGCATCAGCCTGGTATATAGGTGTCGCAAAAAGACTATATATAATGCCGATGACGGCAAATAATGATGTAATGCTAACAATTAACCATTTGTGATCGACTAGCGTCCCTAACAGCCGTCCAAAATCGATCTCGTCATTTTCCTTACTTGCCAAGGAACTCGTTCGGTTTTTATCAATCATTGTAATCTCTGTTTAGCGATTTAATGCTAGCGCCCACTTCTGAGCACCTTCAGCTAGTAGGCTATAGACGAATTCAAAAGCCTCAGAACTTTTGCGATAAGGATCTGGGATATCTTGTTGACCCAGCCAATGGGCAAATAGCATTGTTTTGCCTCTGACTTCAGGGGCTAGCCTGCAGACAGCATCAACATGTCCCTTTTCCATGACTAATATCAGATCATATTCACGGCACAATGCAGCTGTCAGCTGTTGTGCTTGGTGATTATCCAATGATAAATCATGCTTTCTAGCCACTTCTGCAGCCTGAGCATCAGCAGGCTTGCCAACCAAGGCAGAAATCCCGGCAGAGGCAATTTTCTTATGTGGCAGTTTTTCCTTCAACAGCCGTTCTCCTGTAGGAGAACGGCATATGTTGCCGACGCAAACGACCAGAATAGAATCAAACATCATCTTTTACCTTAACTACCAATTATGAATACGCTGTGTACCTTCGGTCAGGTTGTTGAAACCAACGATAGTCGGTAACAATTGGCTGACGACGCGGTTCCAACGAGCAATCGGTACGGTAGTTACGTATACAATGTCATATGGCTGAAGGTGAAACTCAGTCCCCATTACCATCGCAGTAGCATCAGACGCATTAAGTTGGTAGATATTGGCCAGCTTTTTACCTTCCATACCACGTAATGGTCTAATGACAAACACCCCCGTCGCATCGGCAAAGTTCTGATCCATTCCTTCAGCATTACCTAATGCTTCCGTTAGTGTCATACCGCTGCGATCCATTTTCAACGTAGTCTGTTTTTTCACTTCCCCCATAACGAAAACTTTTAAATCGTCATTACGGGGAATGTAGAGGATGTCGCCCGGATAAAGTAGGTGGTTTTGCGTCAAATCCCCCCTTTGCATCAAGGCTTGCAAAGAGATTCGCTGTTCTTTTCCATTATGTGTCAGAATGACATTACGCCAGTCTGCATTTTCTGAAAGCCCGCCAGCCGCATTGATTGCATCCATCACAGTAAGGGGAACGTTCGTGATCGGTTGCTGTCCCGACTTTGCTACTTCCCCCGTCACATACGCTTTTTGAGAGCGGAAAGCGGCGATACTCACATCAACCTGTGGGCTTTCGATGTATTGCGCCAATCGTCCTGCGATCTCATTTCTGACTTGGCTCATCGTTTTACCGGCAACTTTTATCTTACCGATATACGGATAAAAAATTGTACCGTCCGAATTCACCCAGTTACCCGTATCGCTGGCACTGCGATATTGCCCCGCCGGTGTAGTCAGTTCAGGGTGATCCCAGACAGTCACCATTAACACGTCGCCGATACCAATCCGGTATTCGTAATTTTGCAATTCACGCTCTAAGGACGAGTTTGGTTGCGCGACAACGGGTTTAGGTCTCATTTTCTCAACCAAACCAGGCGTCATTGGATAGACATTAACCAGATTGTCGATATCGAAATCACTATCTTGCTGTTTTACAACCTCTTTCCCACTAGTTGAAAGGTGAGAACCAGGCACGATTGTACAACCGCTGATTACACTGATCGATACCAAGAGCGGTATCAGTTTCCACTGTTTATTTGCCATCGAATTATCATCACTATCAAAGTAAAAAGTTTGCTGTACTGAGCCCTCCCGGCCAACCCTGGCACAGGCCGTTGTACTCGGAAAAGAATTTGTCGATGGGTTTCAATACTGATTAAACTTTCATTGAGCCCACGTTGAATCCCAATACGCTATGCTGGAAATGGCCTAAAAGCATTATTACACAATTACCTCGCAATAGCGCACGATTACCTCAATACGCACAGAGAGAAGTGATTTTGGAAAGCGCTATGCCTGGGCACAACGTTCCAGCCAAACGTATTTATAATGAAAGCCGTTCTGCCCATTCACGGAAAGCTTTGCCTTGAGTTGGGTGACGCAACCCATAAGTGACAAAAGCGCGAAGGTAACCCAGTTTTTCACCGCAGTTGAACGATTCACCCACCAGCTCTGTCGCCTCGACCGGTTTGCGTTTCAACAATTCTGCAATCGCATCGGTCAGTTGAATACGCCCCCAGGCTCCCGGTTCCGTGGTCTCCAGCAGCGGCCAAATATCGGCAGACAAGACATAGCGCCCTACCGCAGAGTAGTTGGATTCCAACTTGGTTTCCGGTGCCGGTTTTTCAATAATCGATGTGATACGGGCACTTTCGCCAGGTTTCAGATTGCTGGCCTCACACTCAACCACGGAATAATCATGCAGCACGTGTTCGTCTGCCTTTTGCACCAAAACCTGGCTCAGACCGGTCTGCTCAAAGCGCGCAATCATGTGTGACAGGTTGTCTTTCTTCAAATCGGCCTTTGCGTCATCCAGCAAGATGTCCGGCAACAGAACGACAAATGGAGAATCACCGACCAACGGTTTAGCGCAGAGAACGGCATGTCCCAGTCCTTTTGGCTGCCCCTGGCGAATGTGCATCAGCGTTACGCCTTTTGGCGTTATCGACTGTACCTCATCCAGCAGTTGCCGTTTCACGCGTGCCTCCAGCATCGCCTCCAGCTCGAATGAGGTATCGAAATGGTTTTCAATGGCGTTCTTGGAAGAATGCGTCACCAGGATGATCTCTTTAATCCCCGCCGCGACGCATTCGTTGACAATGTATTGAATCAACGGTTTATCAACGATTGGCAACATCTCTTTCGGAATCGCTTTGGTCGCCGGCAGCATACGCATGCCCAATCCGGCAACGGGAATAACCGCTTTCAACTTCGTCATGGTAGACCTCATTCAATCTCGTGATCGCTTTCAGCCGCAGTGGCGACAGCCTGTTACTTTCCCAACGTCTGCTTCAACCAGCGGGTGAAGTTTTCGCCTTCGGAACCGTGACGCACCCCATACTGCACAAACGCCTTCATATAGCCAAGCTTGTCACCACAATCATGGGACTTACCGCTCATATGGAACGCTTCCACCGTTTGTTCATCCATCAGCATCGCAATCGCATCGGTCAGTTGAATCTCATCACCCGCGCCGGGAGGGGTTTTCTCAAGTAACGGCCAAATATCGGCGGCAAGCACATACCGGCCGACGACGGCCAGGTTGGAAGGGGCATCCTCGCGGGCCGGCTTCTCAACCACCGCCGTCATCGGTGCGCTTTCTCCCGCTGCGATCGTCGCACCTGCGCAATCTACCACACCGTATTTGGACACATCTTGTTCCGGCACAGGTTCAACCATGATTTGGCTGTAACCCGTATCGCCAAAACGTTGGATCATTTTAGCCAGATTTTCTTTGCGCAGATCCGCCGTAGAATCATCCAGCAAAACATCCGGAAGCAGCACCACGAAAGGAGAATCACCTACCATAGGTTTGGCGCACAGCACCGCATGCCCCAACCCTTTCGCCTGTCCCTGACGCACCTGCATCACGGTAACGTCCGGCGGACAAATGCTTTGCACTTCGCTCAGGAGCTGGCGCTTCACACGCGCTTCGAGCATCGCCTCCAGCTCAAACGAAGTGTCAAAATGGTTTTCAATCGCGTTTTTCGATGAATGCGTGACCAATACGATATCTTTAATCCCCGCCGCCACGCATTCAGCAACAATGTACTGGATTAAGGGCTTATCGACCACGGGCAACATTTCTTTAGGGATAGCCTTGGTCGCCGGCAACATACGGGTTCCCAAGCCCGCAACGGGGATCACTGCCTTAAGTCTTGTTTGCATTTTCATTCCAATTCATCGTAGCGCTGCATTCATCTGTGCAGCGTGAACAAGGGGATTCAATCGGGCACGCTACCGCCCTTGGCTTGCAGCTACCAAAGTACTGTTAATGGCGTATCCCCCCACGTCATTGCATGAGCCAGGCAATTTTTATGCAAAGCGGCACTCATTCTTAGTTTGAACTGTCATGCTGTTCACAAAAAAATAAAAAAAACGGTGCCTTTATAACCAAACAATGTTAGTTACTGCCGTTATATGACTAAGATTCTTATACTAATGTCTAAGTGATACAAGCCTTAGATCCCCCCAGTCAGACGTTTTCAGAATAAGACTACTCGTGCCGCATACCGATAAGAATCATAGTCAAAGAAAATTGTTTTAATGTTTTGATTTAAATAAATTTAATAAGGCGTTTCTTTTCTGAGCGCATGGCATCCCGGTAGATATTTGCTCCCCAGGCCCGTGATTCCTTTGGCCGCTCGGCGCCGATCGATGTTTATGGTAATCCTCCTGTTCTGAACCACATCCACCCGATTAAAGTTGAATTTTGCCGCCTCAACGCCCATCATTCCCGTGCGGCATAAGCCGTAGAACTTACAGGTGAAATTGGGCGTATGGAATGGATCGCTGATCCAACAATTTGGGCCGGCCTGGCCACTTTGGTCGTGCTGGAAATCGTGCTGGGTATAGACAACCTTGTCTTCATCGCCATTCTGGCGGACAAATTACCAAAACAACAAAGAGATAAGGCCCGTGTCGTCGGTTTATTGCTGGCGCTGGTCATGCGTCTGGCGCTGCTCGCCTCCATCTCGTGGCTGGCGACGCTGACCAAACCGATGTTCATCGTCGCGGAGCACCCCTTCAGCGGCCGCGATCTGATCATGCTGGTCGGCGGGATATTCCTGCTGTTCAAAGCCACCATGGAGCTCAATGAGCGGCTGGAAGGCAAGGACGAAGAGCAGCACGGCGCGCGCAAAGGCGCACGTTTCTGGCCGGTCGTGGCGCAGATCGTGGTGCTGGACGCCGTTTTCTCGCTCGACTCGGTGATCACCGCGGTGGGGATGGTCGATCACCTGGCGGTGATGATGATCGCGGTCTGTATCGCCATCGGTCTGATGCTGCTGGCCAGCAAACCGCTGACGCGCTTCGTCAACGCGCACCCGACTATCGTTATCCTGTGCCTGAGTTTCCTGCTGATGATTGGCTTTAGCCTGGTGGCGGAGGGCTTCGGCTATCACATTCCTAAAGGCTACCTCTACGCGGCGATCGGCTTCTCGGTCATGATCGAAGCGCTGAACCAGCTGGCGCAGTTCAACCGCCGTCGCTTCCTGTCGAAGGTCCGGCCACTACGTGAACGCACCGCCGAAGCGGTGCTGCGCATGCTGAGCGGCAAACATGAAGAAGCGGAAGTCGACAGCCATTCCGCCAACCTGCTGGCGGACAGCGACAGCGAAAACGGCGAGATCTTCAATCAGCAAGAGCGGCGCATGATCGAACGCGTACTCGGCATGGCGCAGCGCACGGTCAGTAGCATCATGACCTCGCGTCACGACGTCGAATACCTTGAGCTGAACGATCCGCAGGAAAAGCTGACGCAGTTGCTGGAACGTAATCAGCACACGCGCATCGTGGTGGTGGAAAGCAGCGCCAGCGACGAACCGCTGGGCGTGATCCACACCATCGACGTTCTCAAACAGCAACTGGCACAGGCGCCGCTGGATCTGCGTGCGCTGATACGCCAACCGTTGATCTTCCCGGAGCAGCTCACGCTGTTAAGCGCCCTGGAGCAATTCCGCCAGGCGCAGACGCACTTCGCCTTCGTGGTCGATGAGTTCGGCTCCGTCGAAGGCGTCGTCACCCTGACGGACGTGATGGAAACCATCGCCGGCAACCTGCCGGAGGCCGGTGAAGAGGTGGACGCACGCCACGACATTCAGCAAAACGAGGACGGCAGCTGGATCGCCAACGGCTATATGCCGCTGGAAGATCTGGTGTTGTACCTGCCGATGCCGCTGGAAGAAAAGCGCGAATACCATACGCTGGCGGGGCTGTTGATGGAACACAGCCAGCGCGTGCCGCAAGAAGGAGAACAAATCAAGATCGGTGACTACCTGTTCGAACCATTGGAGGTCAACAGCCACCGCATCCTGAAAGTGAAGATCACCCCGCCTCCTCCACCGGAGGAGTACGAGGTTTAACATCGAGGCCGGGCATCGCCCGGCCTTCCTTTACTGGGGAACCAGCAGCTCCGTCGCCACAATCACCACCACCAACCCGACAATTACCGGCACTGAAGTACGCTTCACCACATCAAACGGCGAGATTTTCGCCATGCCGGAGACCGCCACCACCACGCCGGAAACCGGCGACAGCGTACGGCCGAGATTCGAGGCCTGCAGCATCGGGATCACCAGATAGGCAGGATTCACGCCCATCTGTGCCGCCAGTTTCGGGATCAGTTCGACAAACGCATAGAACGGCGCATTGCCGGAGCCGGTTGTCATGGCCGCCAGCATGGTGATCACCACCAACACCAGCATCATGATCAAACCGCCGGTACCGAACGACTGCGCCAACCCGATCAACCCGCTGATAAAGCCGACGGTGCTCAACCCTTGCGCGAAGACACCCGCGGCCACCAACAGCATCACCACGCTGGCGAAAGCGTCCGCCATACCGCGATACGCCACTTCCAGGCCGCTGAATACCTGTTTGGCGCTGAAGCTGCGCACAAACTCGATCGCTGCCGCCAACAGTATGCACCCTACCAGCACGGTAATAATGTGCAGTTCCGGCCCCCATTTACCGTCGAAGATCAGCACGCCGAGGATCGGCGTAAACGGCAATATCGCGTAGAACCCCGGCGCATGGGTTTTGATCTCGCTGACGTCCATAATGTGGTGCTGTTCATCACTCTTCTTATCGAGATAACGCTGCCAGAAAAAGTGCGCTACGGCCATGCAGACGATGGCGGCAATCGAGATAGGCAGCGTGGTTTTGAACGCGAAGTCCACCAGCGGCATTTCCGCCGCCTTGGCTGCCAGTACCACGTCGCCGGAAGTCGGCGCCAGGATAATCGCCGCCGGCGAAGCGCAAATGGCCGCAGCGGCGCCGCGGCTAATGCCAACGTTCACCATCAATGGGAACAGCGTCGCCATCAGCAATACGCCGAGTCCAGTAGCGGAAGAGACCGCCAATGACATCAGGCAAGCGACAAAATAGGCCGCCACCATCAGCAGATAAGGCGAATTGATCATCTGCAATGGGCGCGAGGCCAGCTTGACGACCACGTCGTTGGCGCCGATATGCGTCATATAGGCGGCGAAACCGCACAGCATCATGATCATCATGCCCAGATCGCCGCCGCGGCTCATCAGCAAAATCTTGACGTACTCGATCATATCGGTCGCGCGCCAGCCGGTAGATGCGGCGCCGGACGGCAACAGCGTTTTCCCCATCAGGGCGCTGATGCCAAGCAGCAGCAGCCCTCCCACCATCAAGACGCCCGTGGCGGAATACCCTTTGATGATGTAACGGCCCACGCCCGCCGCCACCGCCGCGCCAATAAGAAGCTCTATCATGTTTCCTCAACTCGTCATTTTTTCGCGCTTAGGCGCATAGTCATAGCAGAATGCGCCCTTACTCTGCACAAATTGAGCGCGGGTCTTCATGACCTTCATCAAGGTAACGGAGGGAAATTATCGCGGGAAACGTCGATACTGACGCGGGCCGCAAGACGGCCCGCGTCAGGAGGGATTACAGCTTGTCGAGCAGCTTTTTCAGATCCTGACCCTCGCGCGAATCCTTGTTCTTTTCAGCCCATTTGTTCAGCGCATCTTTGGCCCGATCGTGCAGCGTTTTACGCAGCACCTGATCGACCTGCAGTTGGTAATTCAGCTGTTGCCAAGGCCCATAGACCCGCAGCGGGATCGGCGTTTTTTGCAGTTGCTCGATCAGTTCGCCGCGCCCTTGCCAACCGCCAGTGACGCGCACATTAAGCGCCATATCGCACTGTTTTCCCGGCATATCGATACTGCCGGCGCCGGTCAGCGCCAGCAACGGCGAATCCGCCGTCAGGCTGCTGAGCTTGACAGTGCCTTGGCTCAGGCTGGCCCGCGCCGAGACGCTTTTGACTTCGGTATAGCGCTGATAGCTGTCTTGCCCGCGCACGCTGTTATCGTTGCGCGCCACCGCCTGTTGGATCAATTGCTGAATGTTCAGGCCGTGCAGCTGCGCATCCTGCATCGCCAGCTGCGCCGTACCGCTCCAACGGTGCTCAAATGACTCTGAAGAAAGACGATCGCCGGTCAAATCCCCTTTCATGCTGAATTTTCCGGTCAGCATCTGCGGCATCTCGAAGGCTTTGAGCACCGCGCCGAGCTCAACCTGGTTCAGGGTCGGCTGCACGTTTATCACCGGTTTATTGCCGCGTGCGTCGAGCGATCCCGGCAAAGAGAAATCACCGCCGGCCAATTGCCCGGCAAGTTTATGCAGCGTCAGCAGGCCGCGTTGATTATCTGCCGCGACGGCTAACTGGGTAACGTTCATACCGCGGTAGGTCAACTGCGCCGCCTGCAGATTCAACTGTGCATTGAAATCGCGCAGCGCCTCCAGGTTCTGCTGCCGATCGTCGACCTGGCTGGCGATCACCGGCGCGGCGGTCACGGCGGGCTGTTCGGCGGTATTGGTGCTGGATTGCCAACCGGAAAGCGCGTCAAGATCGAGATTAGCCGAATTCAGGTTCACCACATAGCCGGGCACCGCTCCCAGGCTGGCGCTGATATCGCCGGTCAACTGGCTGTTATTGGCGCTGACGTTCAGTTGGGTGACGGCAATGTGCGCCGGCGTCTGTTGATAGACCACCTGAGCATTCCCCTCGCCTTGAATACCGCCGTTCGGAATATCCGCTCCCACCAATTGGTAATTGAACTGGGTCACCTTGGCGCCGATCTGGTGCGGGAACTGCTGCAGATCGATATCGGCCGCCATGCTGAAGGCCAGGTCGCGCTGATCGCGGTTGACCCGGCTGGAAATGTCCAGCTGCGCCTGCCGTTTCTCCGTTTGCTGCAGGGTAAGATTGATGTCCCGGACATTGATTTGCGCGTTGTCGGCGCGCTGCCAAATCAGCAAGCTGTCCACGACGCGCAAGTTATCGATGTCGAACTTCCAGGCCGTGTCTGCCGCATCAGCGCCGCTGCCGGCCGGCGCAATCGGGGCGTCCACTTGCGAGTGCTCTTCACTGTCGGGCGTGAGGCGAATGACGGCATTTTTCAACATCACCTGTTTCACAAACAGCTGATGCGACAGCAGCGGCAACAGTTTGACGTCAAGGCGCATGTTTTCCGCGCTCACCACCGGCGCCTTGGCGCCCGGCGCGGTCAGCGTCATGCGCCCGGCCAAAATACTGAGCTGCGGCCAGATATGCCAACGCAGGTCGCCTTCAAGCGTTAGCTGGTAGCCGCTCTTCTGCTCGACCTTTTTGACCATGTAACCGCGAAAATCATTCGGATTGACCAGCAGTACCAGCGCGGACATTCCCGCCACCACGACCACCAGTAAAATCGCCAATGTCGTCAGTAATCTTCTCATGCCACCCTCTTGTCAGCGCCACACCGACGGTGCATCTCGCGCCGTTAGTCCTTGTCGATTCGACTGGCTACTGCGCCCTGCTGATCGCGATATTTTGCGTCCTGCCGGCTGTTATATGGCCGGGCCGCCGGGCCGGACAACGGCTCAAAGCTCAAGGCGCCAATCAGCATCCCCGGCCGCAGCGCCAGCGGCAGCTTGCCGGAGTTGTAAAACTCCAGCACGATGCGCCCGTGCCAGCCCGGATCGATCCGGTGCGCGGTGACGTGCACCATCAGCCCCAGACGCGCCAGAGAAGAACGGCCGTCGAGCCAACCCACGAGATCGTTCGGCAGCGTCACGGATTCGAACGTCACCGCCAGGGCCAGTTCGCCGGGATGAAGGAAGAACGCCTCGCCTTCCGGCAGGACAATCTCGTCGCTCATCACGCGATCCAGCGCGGCGCTGACTTCATCTTTCGGCCCGCTGAGATCGATAAACGGCGCGGTATGGCCGCGGAACACGCGGAACTGATTGCCCAAACGGACATCTACTGTGGCCCCGTTGATGCGTTCGAGCGGTGGGCGCGGCGAAATCACCAGTTTCTCGCTATCCAGCCAGGCTTCTATATCGCGGTCGCACAGTCTCATGTCTTTCTTCTCCATCAAAACGCGTAACTAAACAAAAATTGCCACACAACGGGCGAAAGGTCTACGCCAGGGTGCAAATAGTTGGCCGTCGGCCGGAAATGCGCATTTCCGGCCATTAAGCGGCATTATTCAAAGAATTGGCTGATTTTGGCTTTCAGAATATCGATCGCGATGCGGTTTTTGCCGCCGCGCGGAACGATGATATCGGCGTATTGTTTGGAAGGTTCGATAAACTGCAGGAACATCGGGCGCACGGTCTTCTGGTATTGCGCCATCACCGAATCCATCGAGCGGCCGCGCTCGTTGACGTCGCGCTTCATGCGGCGCATCAGGCAGATATCCAGCGGCGTGTCGACGAAGATCGAGAAGTTCATCTCCTGGCGCAAACGGATATCCGTCAGCAGCAAGATCCCTTCCAGAATGATCACTTTTTTAGGTTCCAGGTGGACGGTTTCTTTCTTGCGCGTGTGTTCGGTGTAGCTGTACAGCGGCAGCTCGATCGCCTTACCGGCCTTCAGCATCTGCAGATGCTGGAACAGCAGGTTGTGATCCATGGCGCTCGGGTGGTCATAGTTGGTTTTGACCCGTTCTTCCATGGTCAGGTGAGTCTGGTCTTTATAGTAACTGTCTTCTGGAATAACGCCGATGTGCTCATCGCCGACTTGCTCGCGGAGTTCGCGGTACAACGTGCTGGCGATAAGGCTTTTTCCGGAGGCAGATGCGCCAGCTATACCAATAATGACGCACTGATGCGGATTGTCAGTCATAAAATTAAAGACCTGATTTCATAGTGTGAAGGGGGGAACTAAAACGCGACAATTATAGGGAGTCGCCGGGGATTGCGCCACTGTATATTGCGCGGCGGCGGGCGAATTCGGGCTACCACGCCACGGGCACGCGGCATTTTAAGAATCTCGCGGCTAGGGCAACGCACCGTAACGGGTTACACTCCCCGGCGCTGACTTTTGCTCCCCGCCCCCCTTTCATCGGAGATTGATGTGCTGGATTGGTATTTTCTGACTTTTTTCGGCGACAGCATGTTGCTGCTGCCCTGCGCGCTGATTCTGTTTTTATTGCTGCTCATGTCTCCCGCCACCCGCGCGGCGGGTTGGCAGTGGGCGCTGATCTTCGGGTTCACCGGCGGGGTGGTCTGCCTGTCCAAACTGGCCTTTATGGGCTGGGGCATCGGCAGCGAGCGCTATGATTTCACCGGATTCAGCGGTCATTCCGCCCTCGCGGCCAGCATCTGGCCGCCACTGCTGTGGACGTTGACCGGCCGATTTTCCCACCCGATACGTAGCATCGCTTTGCTGACCGGGTGGATATTGCCTTTCGCCATCGGCGTTTCGCGGCTGGAAATTCGCGTGCATTCGGTATCCGAGGTGATCAGCGGGCTGATTTTAGGCTACCTGGCCAGCGCCCTGTTCCTGCGGTTGCAGCGGAGCAAAACGCGCCCGCATCTCTCCTGGTCACACTTCGCCATCGCGCTGGCCTTGCCGTTGGCGCTGATGGGGCAGCGGCAGCCGGCCCCCACCCAGGGATTGTTGGAGCATATCGCCAAAACGCTGGCGCAGATCGAACGCCCTTATACCCGTGCCGACCTGCACAAGCCTACCCCTATCCGATAAAAAAACCCGGCGCTTAAGCCGGGTTCTTTCACTGCCGCAAACAGATTACAGCGCGCGGAAGGCAATCTCCGTCGGGATCGCTTCACCCTGCCAATACATCTGCGCCGCCACACGGCCGGCCAGTTGACGATACATGTCGGCGAATTCGCTGTCCGGACGGCTGATCACCGTCGGCGTACCGCGATCCAGGTCTTCGCGCAGCGAGATATGCAGCGGCATCTGCCCCAGCAGACGGCTGTTATATTTCTGCACCAACTTCTCGGCGCCGCCGGTGCCAAAGATCGGCTCATGGTGGCCGCAGTTACTGCAGATGTGCACGCTCATATTTTCCACGATGCCCAGCACCGGCACATGCACTTTCTCGAACATCACGATGCCCTTGGCGGCATCCAGCAGGGCGATATCCTGAGGCGTGGTGACCACCAGCGCGCCGGTCACCGGAATGTTCTGCGACAGCGTCAGCTGGATGTCGCCGGTGCCCGGCGGCATGTCCAGCACCAGATAATCCAGATCCGGCCACAGCGTATCCTGCAGCAGCTGCATCAGCGCCTTGCTGGCCATCGGGCCGCGCCACACCATGGCGTTGTCGTCGGTCACCAGATAACCGATGGAGTTGGTCGCCAGGCCGTGCGCCATGATCGGCGCCATGTGCTGCCCGTCCGGCGAAGTCGGCCGCTCATGTTCGGTGCCCAGCATATTGGGGATCGACGGGCCATAAATGTCGGCATCCAGAATGCCGACCTTGGCGCCTTCGGCGGCCAGCGCCAACGCCAGGTTGACGGCAGTGCTGGATTTCCCCACCCCGCCTTTGCCGGAGCTGACGGCGATGATGTTGCGCACGCCTTTGATCCCGGCCTGGCCGTTGGCGCGTTTCAGCGTCGTGATATCGTGTTTCAGCTTCCAGTCGATGGCGGCGGCGCCGGTCACGCGCAACAGCTCAGGGCCGACGCTCGCCTGCAGCGCTTCAAAACCGCTCTGCCAGGCAAACGGCATCGTCAGTTCGATATGCAGTACGTCGTCCAATAATGCGCAGTGATGAATAGCCTTCAGCGCAGTCAGGTTGTTTTTCAACGTCGGGTGTTCAAAGGCGGCCAGTACACCGGTCACCAGGGCGCGCAGAACTTCGGGGTTGGTCTGCTCAGGGGATTTTGCGTTCATCCCGGCTCCTTGATTTTGAATGAGTCGCTTCCGGCTAAGCATATCAGAACTGCCCGGTAGCTGGCGCGTATAACCTGTAAGAAACCGCCCTAGCAGCGAAGGGCGCGATCGGTTAACATCGAAGGCCCTTTTATTCATTACAGAAAGCAAGTTCTCACTATGGCTCAAGTCGCGAAAAAATTATTGGTGACGTGCGCGCTACCGTACGCAAATGGTTCCATCCATCTCGGCCACATGCTCGAGCACATCCAGGCGGATATCTGGGTGCGTTACCAACGAATGCGCGGCCACGAAGTGCATTTCATCTGCGCGGACGACGCGCACGGCACGCCGATCATGCTGAAAGCGCAGCAACTGGGTGTGAAACCGGAAGAAATGATCGCGGAGATGAGCCAGGAGCACCAACAGGATTTCGCCGGCTTTGGCATCAGCTATGACAACTATCATTCGACCCATAGCGATGAAAACCGTGAGCTGTCCACCCTGATTTACAGCCGCCTGAAAGAAAACGGGTTTATCAAGAACCGCACCATTTCTCAGCTGTACGATCCGGAGAAAGGCATGTTCCTGCCGGACCGTTTCGTGAAAGGCACCTGCCCGAAATGCAAATCGCCGGATCAGTACGGCGACAACTGCGAAGTGTGCGGCGCCACCTACAGCCCGACGGAACTGATCGATCCGAAGTCCGTCGTTTCCGGCGCGACGCCGGTGATGCGCGACTCGGAGCACTTCTTCTTCGATCTGCCGGCCTTCAGCGAAATGCTGCAGGCGTGGACGCGCTCCGGCGCGCTGCAAGAGCAGGTGGCGAACAAGATGCAGGAGTGGTTCGAATCCGGTCTGCAGCAGTGGGACATCTCCCGCGATGCGCCTTACTTCGGCTTCGAAATCCCGGATGCGCCGGGCAAATACTTCTACGTCTGGCTGGACGCGCCGATCGGCTACATGGGTTCCTTCAAGAACCTGTGCGACAAGCGCGGCGATCTGGACTTCGACGCGTTCTGGCGCAAAGACTCCACCACCGAGCTGTATCACTTTATTGGCAAGGACATCGTCTACTTCCACAGCCTGTTCTGGCCGGCGATGCTGGAAGGCAGCAACTTCCGCAAACCGACCAACCTGTTCGTGCACGGCTACGTGACGGTGAACGGCGCCAAGATGTCCAAATCGCGCGGCACCTTCATCAAGGCCGGCACCTACCTGCAGCATCTGGACGCCGACTGCCTGCGTTATTACTACGCCGCCAAGCTCTCTTCACGCATTGATGACATCGATCTCAATCTGGAAGACTTCGTGCAGCGCGTGAACGCCGACATCGTCAACAAGGTGGTGAACCTGGCGTCACGCAACGCCGGCTTTATCAACAAGCGCTTCGGCGGCAAGCTGGCCGACAGCCTGGCCGATCCGGCGCTGTACCAGACCTTCGTCGACGCGGCGCAGAGCATCGCCGAAGCCTACGCCGGCCGCGAGTTCAACCGCGCGATCCGCGAAATCATGGCGCTGGCCGATCTGGCCAACCGTTACGTGGATGAGCAGGCGCCGTGGGTGGTGGCGAAGGAAGAAGGCCGCGATGCCGATCTGCAGGCCATCTGCTCGATGGGCATTAACCTGTTCCGCGTGTTGATGACTTACCTGAAGCCGGTGCTGCCTTCGCTGACCGAACGCGCCGAAGCGTTCCTCAACGCCGAGCTCAGCTGGGACGCGATCCCGCAGCCGCTGCTGGGCCATCAGGTGAACGCGTTCAAAGCGCTGTTCAACCGCATCGATCTGGACAAGGTCAACGAGATGGTCAATGCCTCGAAGGAAGACATGGCCGCCGCCAAGCCGGTGACCGGTCCATTGGCCGATGATCCCATTCAGGAAACCATCACCTTCGACGACTTCGCCAAGGTGGACATGCGCATCGCCCTGATCAAGAGCGCCGACTTTGTCGAGGGCTCCGACAAGCTGCTGAAACTACAGCTGGATCTGGGCGGCGAATCGCGCCAAATCTTCTCCGGCATTCGCTCCGCTTACCCGGACCCGAAAGCGCTGGAAGGCCGTCTGACCATCATGGTCGCCAACCTGGCGCCGCGCAAAATGCGCTTCGGCGTGTCAGAAGGCATGGTGATGGCGGCAGGCCCAGGCGGGAAAGAGATCTTCCTGCTGAGCCCGGACAGCGGCGCGCAGCCTGGCATGCAGGTCAAGTAATCGCGCAGATGCGTGGCATAGGGAGGGTCGAGCTTGCTCGGCCCTTTTTTATTGCCCCAACCCCCACGTTATAAGCATGAAGAAAAAGTCATAACCGCCCTGATTCCCCTGCCCGCCGCATCCGGCTATGATGCTCCGAAACCCAAAATAGACGTCCAGACAGAAAGACTGCTATAACAGACCTTCACCGGGATCGTTTCCCTGCTTTTTTGGAGCCTATAATAATGAAAAACCTCAAGACTTCGCTGCTCGCCCTCAGTCTGCTGGCCGCCCTGCCGCTGCAGGCGGCGGAAAACGCCGCCGTGCCGGCCGCCATCGCTCAACATCAGGGGCCGGTGCGCATCGCGGTGATCCGCAACCTCGGATCCGACGACAACACCACGCAATTTTTGGCGGGCGCCATTCAGGAAGGGCGCAAGCTGGGCTTCAAGGTGGACACCTTCCTCAGCAACGGCGACGACGCGCGTTTTCAGGACTTCGTCAACCAGGCTATCAGCCAGAAATATGACGGCATCATTCTCTCGCAGGGGCGAGCCCCCTATTCCACCGACCTGGTCAAGCGCATCGCGGCGGCCGGTATCGCCGTCGCGGCTTTCGATACCGACGTCAGCGGCCGCGTTCCCGGCGTCACCGTCTCGCAGCAGGACGACGCTTCGCTGGCTAACGCCTCGTTCGGCCAGTTGGTGAAGGATTTCAACGGGCAGGCCAACATCATCAAACTCTGGGTGGCGGGCTTCCCGCCGATGGAGCGCCGCCAGGCCGCTTACCAGCAGTTGCTGAAACAGCATCCGGGCATTCATGAGCTGGAATCGATTGGCGCGGTTTCATCCGACGTGCAGGGAGATACCGCCAATAAAGTGGGTGCGATACTGGCGAAATACCCGAAAGGCAAGATTGACGCCATCTGGGGCACCTGGGACGCTTTCACCCAGGGCGCTTACAAGGCGTTGAAAGAGAACGGCCGCACCGAAATCAAACTGTACAGCATCGATATCTCCAACCAGGATTTGCAGCTGATGCGCGAGGCCGGCAGCCCATGGCAGGTCAGCGTGGCGGTGGATCCGAAGCTGATCGGCGCGGTCAACCTGCGCCTGGTGGCCAACAAGATCGCCGGGGAAAGCACGCCGGACAGCTATCAGTTCAAAGCGGCGGTCATTCCGCAGGCGCTGCTGCTGGCGCAACCGGGGCCGGTCAACGTCGCCGGGCTGGCGAAGATCATCCCCGGCTGGGGCACCAGCAGCGATTTCGTTCAGCCGTGGTTCGCCACGCTGCAGGCCGAACACGGTAAATAATGCTGTTTTTGACGAGGCTGGCGACGCAGCCTCTGTTTTTAAACTAATTATCGGCTTTCCCCTTCCGTCCTCGCCAAAATGCGCTATGTTATCTGCATCGCCCAATAACTGTATGCATAGACAGGCCTCGAATGAAGGGATTCCCCCCGCTGATCAACGTACTGCTGGCCAGTTCGCTGGTGTTGACCATCGGCCGCGGCGTGACGCTGCCGTTCATCACCATCTACCTCACCGAACATTTCCATCTGCTGCCGAAGAGCGTGGGCGTGATCCTGGGCGTCAGCCTGACCCTCGGCATCATCGCCAGCCTGTACGGCGGCTATCTGGTGGACAAATTCAGCAAAAACCGCCTGATCCTGCTGTCGATTTTATTGTTCGCGCTGAGTTTCTTCGCCATTCCCTGGATCCCGCGCCCCGGCGGCGTGATCGTGGTGCTGGCGATCCTGCATACCTGTTATTCGGTGTTAAGCATCACCATAAAGGCCTGCTTCGCCGACTGGCTGCCGGTCGAGCAGCGCATCAAGGCTTTCTCAATCAACTACACGCTGGTCAACGTCGGCTGGGCGATCGGCTCTGCGCTCGGCGTGCTGGTGGCCGGGCTTAGCCCGCTGCTGCCGTTTTACCTGTCGGGCGGGTTGGCGCTGGCGACGGTGACGGCGCTAAGCCTGCGCTTGCGCGGCCGGGAACAGCGCCCGACAACAACCGCCGCCGCACCGGCGGCACTCCCCAACTTCCGCCAGACGGTGACTATCTTGCGAAACGATCGGCGGCTTATCTACTTCACCCTCGGCAGCACCCTGGGCGCCGTGGTGTTCGGTCAGTTCACCGGCTATCTGTCACAGTATCTGATCACCGTCTCCAGCGCCGAGTTCGCCTACAAAATCATTGGGTTGGTGATGATCGTCAACGCCGGCATCGTCATCGCCCTGCAATACCTGATCAGCCGCGGCATGCGCCAGGAAAACATGCTGCGCTGGCTGGTGCTGGGCACGCTGTTTTTCATCGTCGGGCTGCTCGGTTTCATGGCGGCTGGCCAGGCGGTCTGGCTGTGGCTGGCGGCGATGGCGGTGTTTACCCTCGGTGAAATCATCGTTATCCCGGTGGAATACATGTTCATCGACTTCATTGCGCCGCCGCACCTGAAAGGCAGTTACTATGGAGTACAAAACCTCAGCGCGCTGGGCGGCGCCATCAACCCGGTTCTGAGCGGTATGTTGCTCAGCTATGCCGCGCCGCCGTTGATGTTCGTGATGTTGATCGTTTGCGCGCTGCTTAGCCTGCTGTTTTTCTTCCTTGGCCATCGGCTGGCAGAACAGGCTGCGGCAACCGCCGAAGACGCGCGCTGAATCCGCGCGTAGCGGCCATTCCGGGCTGTCAACCCGCCGATCGCGCATGGCGGGCATAGCGAGAATTCATAGTGCGATCTGTGGCATGGCTCACAGTTTAATTGTATGATGAATACATCAGTTAAACGGGAAAAGACAATGGCCAACGTGCTCACACTGTGCTGGAAATACCTGAGGGCCCTGCTCCTTATCTACCTGTGTCTGTTCGTCGGCAACGCGGTGGCGGCGCTGCTGCCGTTCGCCATTCCCGGCAGCATCATTGGCATGCTGCTGCTGTTCGCCCTGCTCTCTACCCAGATTATGCCGGCCAAATGGGTTAAACCCGGCTGCCATTTGCTGATCCGCTATATGGTACTGCTGTTCGTGCCGATCGGCGTCGGGGTGATGAAATACTACGACCAGATCGTCGCGCATCTGGGCCCGCTGGTTATCTCTTGCCTCATCAGCACGCTGATGGTGTTGGTGGTGGTCGGCTATACCTCACACTATTTTCATCGCGAGCGCCGCATCGCCGGCAAGCCCGACGACACGGAGGACAATTCATGATCCATGAAATCTGGTGGTCGTTGCCGCTGACGCTGGCGGTCTATTTCGCCGCGCGCTGGCTGGCGCGCAAGCTGAATATGCCGCTGCTCAACCCGCTGCTGGTGTCCATGGCGGTGATCATCCCGCTGCTGCTGCTCACCGGTATTCCCTATGAACGCTACTTTCAGGGCAGCAAAATCCTCAACGATCTGCTGCAGCCGGCGGTCGTCGCGCTGGCCTTCCCGCTCTATGAGCAGCTGCACCAGATCCGCGCGCGCTGGAAGTCGATTATCGCGGTGTGCTTCATCGGCAGCCTGACCGCCATGATCAGCGGCGGCGCCATCGCCCTGTGGCTGGGCGCCACGCCGGAAATCGCCGCCTCTATCCTGCCGAAATCGGTCACTACGCCGATCGCCATGGCCGTCGCGGACTCGCTCGGCGGCATTCCGGCGATCAGCGCAGTCTGCGTCATTTTCGTCGGTATCCTTGGCGCCGTGTTCGGCCATACGCTGTTCAACCTGTTGAAAATCACCACCCACTCGGCGCGCGGCCTGGCGATGGGCACGGCATCCCACGCGCTGGGCACCGCACGCTGCGCCGAGATGGACTACCAGGAAGGCGCTTTCGGCTCGCTGGCGTTGGTGATCTGCGGCATCATCACCTCGCTGCTGGCACCGTTCCTGTTCCCGGTGCTGCTGCGCCTGTTCGGCTGAATAGGGTGAAACTTGCGATACGTCTCGCATTTATGTATTTCATTGCATTAATTTCATCAATTAAGAGACATTAATCACACTTTAATATCTCTGGCCTGCCTAGAATGTTATCCCGTTAACCCGTAGAGAGACTTTCTATGCATCCGCGTTTTCACACCGCTTTCAGCGCACTGCCCGCGACACTGCAATCCGCCCTGCGGCCCTATCTGGACGCGCCAGACTTTCCGGCGATGTTCACGGCCGAGCAAGCGGCGGCGATCCGCACAGGCTGCGGGCTGGACGATGATGCGCTGGCATTCGCGCTGCTGCCGCTGGCGGCGGCCTGCTCGTTAACCCCGATATCGCACTTTCACGTCGGCGCCATCGCGCGCGGGCAAAGCGGCAACCTCTATTTCGGCGCCAATATGGAGTTCAGCGGCGCGCCGCTGCAGCAAACCGTGCATGCAGAGCAGTGCGCGGTTACCCATGCCTGGCTGCGCGGCGAGCCGGCGCTGGCCTCGGTCACCGTCAACTACACGCCGTGCGGCCATTGCCGCCAGTTTATGAATGAACTGAACAGCGGCGGCGAGCTGCAGATCCGTCTGCCGGGCCGCGCGCCGACCACGCTGGCGGACTATCTGCCGGACGCCTTCGGCCCGAAAGATCTGGATATCGCTTCGCTGCTGATGGACAAGGTCGATCACGGCCACCGGCTGGCGCTGGACGATGCGCTGGCGCAGGCGGCGCTGGCGGCGGCCAATCAGAGCCATGCTCCGTACAGCAACGCCCACAGCGGCGTAGCGCTGGAAACGCAGGACGGCAGCCTCTACGCCGGCCGCTATGCAGAAAACGCCGCCTTCAACCCGAGCCTGCCGCCGCTGCAGGCTGCGCTGATCCTGCTGAACCTCTCCGGCGGCGATTGCCTGAACATCCGCCGCGCCGTGTTGGCCGAGCCGCAGAAGGCGATCCTCAGCCAGTGGGACGCCACCCGCGCTACCCTGGCGGCGCTGGGCTGCCAGAACGTCAGCCGCGCCGCTTTCTAAGCGCGCCACGGCGGGGCCATCCGGTTCCGCCGTTAACAGCCCCGCCCGCCAAATACAATGCCCCGACGCCGCCAGAGACACTTTCTTTAGTTAAAAAATCATTTGATTGTCGATAATTACGCCAACCTGGTTCATCATCTGGCAACAAATGCTGTACATCTTCTCTTTATCTCTTAGGATCGTCGGCAATAAAGTTATCTGATACGTGAAGAGTAAAACTGATGGAACTAGAATACGAAAGCAAACGCCCGCTCTATATCCCTTACGCCGGCCCGATTCTGCTGGAATTTCCGCTGCTGAACAAAGGCAGCGCTTTCACCGAGGAAGAACGTAGCCACTTCAACCTGCACGGCCTGCTGCCGGAAGCGGTGGAGACCATCGAAGAACAGGTGGAACGCGCCTACCGTCAGTATCAGGATTTCAAGAACGATAACGATAAGCATATCTATCTGCGCAACATCCAGGACACCAACGAAACCCTGTTCTATCGCCTGCTGGACTCACACCTGAGTGAGATGATGCCGATCATCTACACCCCGACCGTCGGCGAGGCCTGCGAACACTTCTCCGATATCTACCGCCGCGCGCGCGGGCTGTTCATCTCCTACCCGAACCGCGATCGCATCGATGACATGCTGCAAAACGCCACCAAGCAGAACGTCAAGGTGATCGTGGTCACCGACGGCGAGCGCATTCTCGGCCTGGGCGATCAGGGCATCGGCGGCATGGGGATTCCAATTGGCAAGCTGTCGCTGTACACCGCCTGCGGCGGCATCAGCCCGGCCTACACCCTGCCGGTGGTACTGGACGTCGGCACCAACAACCCGCAGCGCCTCAACGATCCGCTGTACATGGGCTGGCGCCATCCACGCATCTCCGGCGAGGAGTACCACGCCTTCGTCGAAGAGTTTATTCAGGCGGTCAAACGCCGCTGGCCGAACGTGCTGCTGCAGTTCGAAGACTTCGCGCAGAACAACGCCACCCCGCTGCTGAACCGCTACCGCGACGAGATCTGCTGCTTTAACGACGACATCCAGGGCACCGCCGCGGTCACCCTCGGCAGCCTGATCGCCGCCAGCCGCGCAGCCGGCAGCCAGCTGCGCGATCAAACCGTCACCTTCCTCGGCGCCGGTTCCGCGGGCTGCGGCATCGCCGAGCAGATCATCGCGCAGATGAAGTCCGAAGGGTTGAGCGAAGACGAAGCGCGCGCCCGCGTGTTCATGGTCGACCGTTTCGGCCTGCTGACCGACAAACTGCCGAACCTGCTCGATTTCCAGAGCAAGCTGGTGCAGAAGAGCGACAACCTGGCCGGCTGGGAAACCGCCAGCGACGCCATCTCGCTGCTGGACGTGGTGCGCAACGCCAAGCCGACCATTCTGATCGGCGTGTCCGGCCAGCCGGGGCTGTTTACCGAAGAGCTGATCCGCGAGATGCACAAGCACTGCGAACGCCCTATCGTGATGCCGCTGTCCAACCCGACCTCGCGCGTGGAAGCCCGCCCGGAAGACATCATCAACTGGACCGACGGCGCCGCCCTGGTGGCGACCGGCAGCCCGTTCGCGCCGGTAAGCTACAAAGAGCAGCTGTACCCGATCGCCCAGTGCAATAACTCCTACATCTTCCCGGGGATCGGTCTGGGCGTGCTGGCCTCCGGCGCCACTCGCGTCACCGACGCCATGCTGATGGCCGCCAGCCGCGCACTAGCGGACTGTTCGCCGCTGGCTACCGACGGCCACGGCGCGCTGCTGCCGAATATCGACGATATTCAGGGCGTGTCGAAGTGCATCGCCATGGAAGTGGGTAAAGCCGCCCAGCTGCAGGGCGTGGCGATCGTCACCTCCGAAGATGCGCTGTCGAAAGCCATCGAGCACAACTTCTGGCGGCCGCAGTACCGCAGCTACAAGCGCACCTCGTTCTGAATGGTGAGCTGAAATGACCCAGCCCGGCTCCGCCGGGCTTTTTTGTGCGGCAAAACCGCCGAAAAATGCGGCGGCGCGCGTGCTTCAGGCGGTTCGCGTCTTGCGTCGGTCGGTCAGGTAAAGTAGCCTTGATCCATCTTTTTCAGCCCGGCGCGCGTAAGGCAACAACATGTGGAAACGCCTGATCATCAGCCTGTTCATCATCATTGCGGTGTTGATGGGTTCGGCTATTGCGCTCGATCGCTGGATCAGTTGGAAAACCGCGCCTTACGTCTACGACGAACTGCAGGAATTGCCGCATCGCCAGGTCGGCGTGGTGCTCGGCACCGCCAAGTATTACCGCACCGGCGTGATCAACCAGTATTACCGTTACCGCATTCAGGGAGCGATCAACGCCTATAACAGCGGCAAGGTGAAATACCTGCTGCTGAGCGGCGACAACGCCCAGCAAAGCTATAACGAACCGATGACCATGCGGCGCGATCTGATCGCCGCCGGCGTGGCGCCGAGCGATATCGTGCTGGATTACGCCGGCTTCCGCACCCTGGATTCCATCGTGCGCACCCGCAAGGTGTTCGACACCAACGATTTCATCATCATCACCCAGCGCTTCCACTGCGAGCGCGCACTGTTCATCGCCCTGCACATGGGCATTCAGGCGCAGTGTTACGCGGTGCCGTCGCCGAAAGACATGATGACGGTGCGCGCCCGCGAGATCTTCGCCCGTCTGGGCGCGCTGACCGATCTGTACATCCTCAAGCGCGAGCCGCGCTTCCTCGGCCCGCTGATCCCGATCTCCGCCATGCACACCGTGCCGGAAGACGCCCAGGGCTATCCCGCCGTCTCGCCGGAACAGTTGGTTGAGCTGGAGCACAAGCTGAAAGAAGAGAAGCAGAAAGCCAAACAGCCCTGACAGGTAATGCCCCAAAAAGAAAGGCCGGCATATTTTGCCGGCCTTGTCGTCTGTGCTGCGGTAGCTCTACTTCTTCTTGGCGTATTTCAACGAGTCCAGCGCCACGGCGAAGATGATGATGCTGCCCTTGATGATGTACTGCCAGTACGGGTTGATGCCGATATAGGTCAGGCCGTAGTTGATGACGGTAAAGATGATCACCCCTGTCACCACGCCCCACACCGTACCCACGCCGCCGGCGAAGGATACGCCCCCCACCACGCAGGCGGCGATGGCGTCCAGCTCATACATAAAGCCAAGGTTATTGGTGGCGCTGCCGATACGCCCCGCTTCCAGCAGGCCGCCGAAGGCGTAGAACACGCCGGACAGCGCATAGATCATGATCAGGTTCAGCGGCACGTTGACGCCGGAGACCTTGGCCGCTTCCGGGTTGCCGCCGATGGCGAAGATGTTCTTGCCGAAGCGGGTCTTGGTCCACAGGATCCAGACGAAAATGATGGCAATCAGCGCGTAGAAGGTAATATACGACAGCTTAAAATCGCCGAAGCGCAAGAAGCCTTGGGCAAAGGTGGAAAACTTCGGATCAAAGCCCGCGACCGGCGACGCGCCGACCGAATCGTAATACAGCGAGTTGATGCCGTAGACGATGATCATGGTGCCCAAGGTGGTGATGAACGGCGTCACGTTGAGATAGGCGATAATCAGGCCGTTAACCAGGCCGATCACCGCGCCGACCGCACATACCAGCAGGATGACCAGGGGAATCGACCAGGTTTCCATGTGCGGGAACACCTTGTTGACGTTATCCATCGATTGCAGCAGCGTGGCCGCCACCACCGCCGCCAACCCCACCTGCCGCCCGGCGGACAGGTCGGTGCCCTGGGTGACGATCAGCCCCGCCACGCCCAGCGCGATGATGATGCGCACCGAAGACTGCGTCAGGATATTGCTCAGGTTCATCAGGCTGAGGAAAGTCGGGTCCTGAATGATGATGATAGCCAACAGCACCAGCAACACCACGTAAATGCCGCCTTCCTTGAAATAGGTAAATAAGGTTTTTTTATTTAGCGCGTTCATAATTCCGATCCTTAAAGGTGCAGGGAGGCGAGACGTAAGATTTCATTTTGCGAGGTCTGTTTGGTGTTAACGATGCCCGCAACCTGACCATTGCTCATCACCAAAATACGGTCGGTGATCCCCAACAGCTCCGGCATTTCGGACGAGACGATAATGATCCCCTTGCCCTTCTTCGCCAGCTCGGTCATCAGCTGATAGATCTCGAACTTGGCACCCACGTCGATGCCGCGCGTCGGTTCATCCAGCATCAGGATCTCCGGCTGCGTCAGCAGCCAACGGCCGATGATCACCTTCTGCTGATTGCCGCCGGACAGCGAGCCGATATGGGTGTGATGCCCCGGCGTTTTCACCCGCATGGCGTCGATCACCCATTGGGTGTCGCTCTTCATCCGCGCGTTATCCAGCAGGCCGAGCTTGTTTTTATAATTGCGGATATTGGAGATCAGCGAGTTGAAACCCACGTCGAGGTAGGCGTAAATCCCGGTGGATCGCCGCTCTTCGGTCACCAGCGCAAAGCCGTGGTTGATCGCTTCGTTGGCGCTGTGGTTGTCGATCGCCTTGCCGTGCAGCTTGATGGTGCCCGCCACCTTTTCACGAATGCCGAACAGCGTCTCGACGATATCGGTGCGCTTGGCGCCCACCAGCCCGGCGATGCCGAGGATCTCGCCCTGATGCAAATCGAAGGAAACATCGCGGATCGAAGGCTGGCGCAGCGATGTCAGGTTCTTCACCTCGAGGATCACCTCACCCGGCGTGTTCTGCCTGTCGGGGAAACGCTGGCTCAGCGAGCGGCCGACCATCATGGCGATGATCTTGTCCATATCCAGCCCTTCCAGCGGCTGGGTGGCGATCCACTGGCCGTCGCGCAGCACCGTTATCTCGTCGCACAGCTGGAAGATCTCTTCCATCTTGTGCGAGATATAGACGATGCCGCAGCCGCGCTCTTTCAGCTTGCGGATGATGGTGAACAGGTGATTGACCTCTTTCTCCGTCAGCGAAGAGGTCGGTTCATCCATGATGACGATCTTGGCGTCGTAGGAAAACGCCTTGGCAATCTCGATCATCTGCATCTGCGACACCGACAGGTTGCCCACCTTTTCGCGCGGGTTGATGTCAATATCCAGCTCGTCGAAGATCGCCTGAGTGTCTTTGAACATCTTGTCCTGATCGACGAACAGGCCTTTGGTCGGGTAGCGCCCCAGCCACATGTTGTCCATCACGGTGCGTTGCAGCACCAGGTTCAGCTCCTGATGCACCATCGAAACGCCGTGTTCCAGCGCTTCCTTCGAGCTCTTGAAATCGATTTCCCGGCCCTGAAATACAATGCTGCCGCTGTCTTTTTTGTAAATGCCGAACAGGCATTTCAACAACGTCGATTTCCCCGCGCCATTCTCCCCCATCAGGGCGTGAATCGAGTGCGGACGGACGCGTAAATTGACATTGTCCAAGGCTTTGACGCCGGGAAATGACTTACAGATATCCGTCATTTCCAGCAAAAATTCGCGTGAGCTATCGGCCATAAATACACCTGGCTTAACGATCTTGCAGTCGTAAACATCCCCGCCGGCGGTATCCCTGGTGTTGGCGCCGCAGGCGGGGTCTTAGCGGGATCTCAATTCTTATTTAACAAACTGAGACAGGTTGTCTTTATCTACGCCGACGTAAGGAATACGCACGACTTTATTTTCGATTTTATATTGGGTGCCTTCGGTGGCCGGCTTGCCCGCCGCCAGGTTTTTCGCCAGCTCGAAGGTGGCCTTCGCCTGGTTGTCGGCGTCGTTCAGCACCGTGCCCGCCATCGCGCCGGATTTCACCAGCGCCAGCGCTTCAGGCAGCGCATCGACGCCGAACACCGGAATACTGGTCTTGTTGTGCGCTTTCAGCGCTTCCACCGCGCCCATCGCCATGGCGTCGTTGTTGGCGATCACCACTTCGATCTTGTTGGCGTTCGGGCCGGAGAGCCAGGCATCCATCTTGTCTTTCGCCTGCGCGGTATCCCACATCGCGGTATCCATCTGCAGCTGCTGGGTCTTGATGCCTTTTTCGTTCAGCGTTTTCACCACGTAGGTGGTGCGCGCTTCGGCATCCGGGTGGCCCGGCTCGCCCTTCAGCAGCACGAACTGGATCTGGCCGTCTTTATTCAGATCCCAGGCCGGGTTGGCTTGCCAGTGTTTGGCGATCAGTTCGCCCTGGATCACGCCGGATTCTTTGGAGTCGGTGCCGACGTAATATGCCTTGTCATAGCTGTCCAGCGCCTTGCGGGAAGGTTCTTTGTTGTAGAACACCACCGGGATATCGTTTGCGCGCGCCTTATCGATAACCACCGGCGCCGCGGCCGGGTCGACCAGGTTGATCGCCAGCGCTTTCACGCCCTTGGCCAGCAGCACGTCGATCTGATCGTTCTGCTTGGACTGGTCGTTCTGCGAATCATTCATCAGCAGGGTAACGTCCGGTGAAGCCTTGGCGTCTTTCTCGATCGCCTTACGCACCACCGACATGAAGTTGTCGTCGTATTTGTAAATCGTGACGCCAATACGGGTATCAGCATGGGCTGCGGCGCCAAACATCATGGCAGCGGCCATGGCGGCCAGGGTGAAAACCTTCTTATTCATTGTCAGTCTCCGGTTCTGTGTAGGGTATTACTCGTCTTTGAGCCAATGGTCACCGGCAGTGCGTACACCCCAGGCCTGGCGATTTCCACTCAACACCTGTCGTCCGTGGATCTTGTTATTTCCGAGAAATGCTGTGTCAGCGCGAGATAAAGGTTGCAGCGGCAAGGGCCTTTGCGCCGGAAAACGCCTAGAGCATAGACGGCGCGATGTTAATATTCTGTGAATTTTCTCACAGATTGAAAACGGTTACACAAGATTAAATCGTCAGAGAGTGACCGTCGCCTCACTTTGCCAGGGGGCGACAGAATGGCGCCGCACCAGCGTCGGCATGAACAGGTGAGCGGCCTGCGGCTCCGCCAGGCCTGCTGCGCCCTGCAATGCCAGCTCGGTCGCCAGCGTGGCCATCGAGACGATCGGGTAGCGCACCGTGGTGAGTTTGGGGCTGGTATAACGCGCGATGGGAATGTCGTCGAAGCCGATCAGCGAGAAATGCTGCGGCACCGTGATACCGTTTTCTTTCAACACCGCCATAGCGCCGGCGGCCATAGCGTCGTTGTAGGCGAACACCGCGCTCAGCTGTAAGTTGCGCCCCAGCAGCTCGACCATCGCCGCCTCGCCGCCCTGCAGATCCGGCGAACCGTAGGCACGCCAGTTGTCGGGCGTGGCCAGCCCGGCGGCGGCCATCGCCTGCGCATAGCCCTGCTGGCGCAGCGGCCCGTCTTCGATCGGGTGATTGGAGCCCAAATAGCCGATGCGCCGGTGGCCCTGCGACAGCAAAAGACGCATCGCCATTTCTGCGCCGCAGACGTTATCCAGCCCGACGCAGCGCGGCTCATAGCCGGGGATAATCCGGTTGATCAGCACCATGCCCGGCACCTGCTCCAGAAAACCGATCAGCTCGGCGTCGCTCAGGGCTTTGGCGTGAACAATCAGGGCGTTACAGCGCTGGCGGATCAGCACTTCGATCGCGTGGCGCTCTTTGTCCGCCTGATGATAGCTGTTGCCGATCAGCAGATACTTGTGGTGTTTCTGCGCCACCGTGTCTACCGCTTTCACCAGCGCGCCGAAGAACGGATCGGAGACGTCCATCACCACCACGCCCAACGTATCGCTGCTTTGGGTCGCCAACGCCTGCGCGTTGGCATTGGGGCGATAGCCCAGATCCGCCACCGCCTGCAGCACCTGCTCGCGCGTCTCTTTGCTGGTCAGCGCGCTGTGGTTCAGCACGCGGGAGACGGTCGCCACGGAGACCCCGGCGCGTTTCGCCACGTCGCGAATGGTGATCGGATGAACTGGAGGCATGCGAGATCCTGAAATCGGGGTAGTGGCCGGTGGCGCTATCCTACCCCGATTGGCCCGCTGCTCTGCGTGAATTACGTCACAGGAAAGAAAACGTTTACATACATTTTTTTAACCTGCCGACGGGCGCTCACTTCAGCGCTTTGGATTCCGCTTCGCCGGCGGCCATCTGCGTCAATTTGCGCCACAGCCATTCCATCGGCCCCTGTTCGAAGTAACGCAGCCACAGTGCGGAAAAGACCAGGTTGACCAACCAGACCAGCGGCACAAACGCCAGCAGCTGCAGCCGGTCAAACTGCTCATAGAGGCCAAAGCGATAAAACAGCGTGGTGCAGATCAGCGTTTGCAGCAGGTAGTTGCTTAACGCCATACGCCCCACCTGGCTCAGCCAGCGGGCGATGCGCAGGCGCGACAGCGCGGGCCAGAAACCGTAACACAGCGCCAGATAGCCCATCGCCTGCAGCGGCGCGCCCAGCTCGCGCGGCACCTGCAGCAGGAAACCGCTCCAGCGATAGTCCCAGTGTACCTGCCATTGCAGCGCCACCGCCGGCAGTTGGATCAGCACCGAAAGCGGCAGCAGCCACGCCGCCTGCCGCAGGTAATAGCCGGAGGAATAGCTGCCGCGCAGCCAGCCGCTGCGCATCAGCCCGGCGCCGAACAGCATCAGCCCCGCCAGCTCCCAGCCATACTGCGCGCCGATGGCCAGCAGGCTGGACGAGAGCAGATCGGCGCGGCTGCGCCAGGCTTCGAAACCGCCCTGCAGCTTCCAAAACTTCTCGTACTGCAACTCCGCCACGCCCGGCTGCCAGAAGCTGCCCGGCTCACCGTGCGAGACAAAACCGAGCAGCAGCAGCACCGCCACGCCAATCAGGTACAGCACGACGCCGGTTTTCAGCAGCTGGTAGGTGTCTTTGGCCTCGCGGATCATGCGCCAGCACACCAGGCCGATCAGCCCGTAGGCCAGCAGAATGTCACCGTCCCACAGGAAGATGGCGTGCGCGAGGCCGAACAACACCAGCCACGACAGCCGCGCGCGGATCCAGCTTTTGCCGCGCCGCAGCAGCATTTGCAGCCCGGCGCCGAACAGCAGCGCGAACATCGCCAGGAACTTGGCCTGGGCGAAGATATCCAGCAGCGCCCAGGTCCAGGCATCGCGCGATGACGGCATCCCCAGATAGGCCGGATTGAGGTAGGCGGCCTTCGGCAAGCCGAAGGCGCTGATGTTCAGCAATAAAATGCCGAGGATGGCGATGCCGCGCACGCAGTCCAGCGTGGCAATGCGCGGCAGAGGATGACTGTTCATTTTTTATCGCTGCTTCCGCTCATGAAAAAGGCGCCCGCAGGCGCCTGTTGTCGTCTTGCGGGTCGCCCCGCAACGCCATCACCCCTGGTGATGACGCACCGCACGCAGGAACTCCTGGCGGGTATTCTGGCTGGACTTGAACAGCCCCCCCAGCGAGGTAGTGGTGGTGGCGCTGGTCGCGTCGCGGATACCGCGCGCCTTGACACAATAATGGACCGCATCGATCGATACCGCCACGTTATTGGTGCCGAGTAGGGTCTGCAGCGCCACCAGGATCTGCTGGGTCAGGCGCTCTTGCACCTGCGGACGCTGGGAGAAGAACTGCACGATGCGGTTGATCTTCGACAGGCCGATCACCGAGTCTTTCGGGATATAGGCCACGGTAGCCTTGCCGTCGATGGTCACGAAGTGGTGTTCACAGGTGCTGGTCAGCGTGATATCGCGCACCGTCACCATCTCATCCACCTTCATCTTGTTCTCGATGACGGTGATTTTCGGGAAGTTGGCGTAGTCCAGCCCGGAGAAGATCTCGTCGACATACATTTTGGCGATGCGATGCGGCGTTTCCGCCAGGCTGTCATCGGACAGATCGAGATTCAGCAGCTGCATGATTTCGGTCATGTGCTCTTTGATGCGACGCTTGCGCGTTTCGCGATCCAGCACTTCCCCGCGCAGCGGTGTCTCCAGACCACGCTCTTCCAGTGCCGCATGCACCAGCGCGGCTTCTTTACTTAATGATGTCATGTATTTGTTCTCCTGCGGACGGAACCCGCCGGCGGCCTGATAGGGCGTGCGGCCGGCGAATTGCTTGCTCTCGTGACGGCAGAGTTTTCGTGGTGGATAACGTGAACCCGGTCAAGATTTTGCCCCCACTGTAGATGAGAGCGCGGCGATTATCCAGCGATAGTGCTTCATCCGCAGGTGAAATATTCGCATTTAGCACAATCAGGCCGGCTGCGGGTTTCCATGCGTTTTGTATGGATTTTAATCACCGAGTCGCCGTTTTTTGCGCCAACCGCCGCGCCGGGGTATTCACCACCAGCCCTCCGGCCGCCAACAGCGCCGCCACCGCCACATACAGCGCCGGCTCCAGCCGATGGGTCAAGGCGGTCGACAGCGCCGACAGCATCGGCCCGACCAGTTGGCCGATCGCATAACCGGTGGTCAGCAATCCGGCCATGTAACGCGCATGACGCGGCGCCAGCTCACGCCCGTGCTGAAGAGCAAGCTGCACCACGCAGAGGAAACCGCCGCCGGTCAGCAACGCCCCGAGCGCCAGGCCGGCCACGCCCGGCACCACTTCGGCGCTCAGTACGCCGAGCGCCTGTATCCACAGCGTGATCGCCAGCCGGGTCTGGGTGGTCAGCCGATGGCGGGTCAGAATGCCGATGACAATCCCCAGCACCGCCGCACCGCCGAACACCGGCCAGACGAACTGTGCGAACAGGCTGGCGGGAAAACGCGCCGCCGCCATCTGCGACAAAAAGGTCGCCGGCAGGATATAGCCGAAGCCGGCCAGGCTGTAGCTCCACACCAGGCGTTTGAGCGCCGGCGTCAGCAGCAGCGGCTCCGGAGCCACGTCCGGGCGATGCAGCTCGCCGCTGCGCGGCAGAAAGGCGCTAATCCCCCGACCAGCACCAGCGCCAGCCCGCCATACACCAACCAGGCCTGCGCCGCCGTCAGCCCCAGCGCGTTGATGCCCACCGCCAGCATGCCGCTGAGGAAGATGCCGGCGCCCGGCCCGGCGAACACCGCCGCGCTCAGCGCCGGCCGGCCGTAGTGCGCCAACCGCTCGTTGGTCCAGGCCGCCACCAGCACCATCGCCCAGCCGCTGGCCCAGCCGATGACGAAGCGCAGCGCGCCGTGGGTCCATTCATCCTGCGCCAGCGCCGACAGTAGCGTCAGCGCCATCGCGCCCCATACGCCCAGCCACAGACGCCGCTCGACGTGGCGCGTAGCGCGCATCGCGTCGTAGGCGCCGCACAGGTAGCCCAAATAGTTGATCGCCGCCACCAGCCCGGCACCGGTCAGGCTGAACTGATGTTCCGCGATCATCAGCGGCACCTGAGGGGTGAAAGCGAAGCGGCCAATGCCCATCGCCACGATCAGCGCGGCAAACCCGCTCAAGGCAATACGTAAAGCCATATCGGCATCCAAAAGGTTAAAAGAAAGTTGCCAGTATCATGCCGCAGTATTAAACTCACAAAAACTGAATAATACTAATCAAGTTCATCACGAAACGAGAACATTATGGATCTGACCCAGCTTCGCATGTTCTGCTGCGTAGCGGAAACCGGCTCGGTCGCCCGCGCCGCCGAGCAGCTGCACCGCGTGCCGTCGAATCTGACCACCCGGCTGCGCCAGCTCGAGCAGGAGCTGGGCGCCGATCTGTTTATCCGCGAAAAACAGCGCCTGCGCCTGTCGCCGATGGGCCATAACTTTCTGTGCTACGCCAACCGCATCCTGGCGCTGAGCGACGAGGCGATGAGCATCACCCATGCCGGCGAACCGGCGGGCAACTTCGCTCTCGGCTCGATGGAGAGCACCGCCGCCACCCGCCTGCCCTCGCTGCTGGCGGCTTACCACCAGCGCTTCTCGCAGGTGTCTCTGTCGCTGACCACCGGCACCTCCGGCGAAATCGCCGATCGGGTGCGCGCCGGCACGCTGGCGGCGGCGCTGGTCGACGGCCCGGTGCCTTATGACGAGTTGAACGGCTGTATCGCCTATCCTGAACATATGGTGGTGATCTCCTGTCTCGATCACGCGCCGATCCACAGCGCCAAAGACGCCAACGGCGAGACGCTGTTCGCCTTTCGCGCCAGCTGCTCCTACCGCCTGCGGCTGGAGGCCTGGTTCAAGCGCGAAGGCGCACGGCCGGGGCAGATCATGGAGATCCAGTCCTATCACGCCATGCTGGCCTGCGTCGCCAGCGGCGCCGGGCTGGCGATGATCCCGCATTCGGTGCTCAGCCTGCTGCCGGGCCATGAGCGGGTTCGGGTTCACACTCTGCCGCCGGACGTGGCCGACACCGCCACCTGGCTGCTGTGGCGCCGCGACGCGTTCGGGCCGAACGTGCGCGCGCTGAAAGAATTGATTATTGAACAGACGGAAACCGCCGCTGTTGATGAAAGCACCCCCAACGATTTATCAGACGTTAGCGATATCGCCTGATTTAAAAGAAAACCACTGAGGAGACTATGATGGAGATGATCAAAACCCGCGCCGCCGTTGCCTGGGGCCCGAACCAGCCGCTGAAGATTGAGGAAGTCGATCTGATGCCACCGCAAAAAGGCGAAGTGCTGGTGCGGATCGTCGCTACCGGCGTCTGCCATACCGACGCCTACACCCTGTCCGGCAAAGATCCGGAAGGCGTGTTCCCGGCGATCCTCGGCCATGAGGGCGGCGGCGTGGTGGAAGCGGTCGGTGAAGGCGTCACCAGCGTGGCGGTCGGCGACCACGTGATCCCGCTCTACACCCCGGAGTGCGGCGAGTGCAAATTCTGTAAATCCGGCAAGACCAACCTGTGCCAGGCGATCCGCGCCACTCAGGGCAAAGGCCTGATGCCGGACGGCACCACCCGCTTCTTCAAGGACGGCAAACCGATCTTCCACTACATGGGCACCTCCACCTTCTCCGAATACACCGTGGTGCCGGAAATTTCACTGGCGAAAATCAACAAGGAAGCGCCGTTGGAGGAAGTGTGCCTGCTGGGCTGCGGCGTCACTACCGGCATGGGCGCGGTGATCAACACCGCCAAAGTGCAGCCGGGCGACACCGTGGCGATCTTCGGTCTGGGTGGCATCGGCCTGTCGGCGATCATCGGCGCGCAGATGGCCGGCGCGGGCCGCATCATCGGCATCGACATCAACACCAGCAAGTTCGATCTGGCGCGCAAACTTGGCGCTACCGATCTGATCAACCCGAAAGACTATGACAAACCGATTCAGGAAGTGATCGTCGAGCTAACCGACGGCGGCGTCGACTTCTCCTTCGAGTGCATCGGCAACGTCAACGTGATGCGTTCCGCGCTGGAGTGCTGCCACAAGGGCTGGGGTGAATCGGTGATCATCGGCGTCGCGGGCGCCGGCGAAGAGATCTCGACCCGGCCGTTCCAGCTGGTCACCGGCCGCGTCTGGCGCGGTTCGGCATTCGGCGGCGTCAAGGGCCGTTCGCAGCTGCCGGGCATCGTCGAGCGCTATCTGGACGGCGAATTCGCGCTGAACGACTTTATCACCCACACCATGGGGCTGGAGCAGATCAACGAAGCGTTCGATTTGATGCACGAAGGCAAATCGATCCGTTCCGTCATCCACTTCGACCAATAAGCCAGGAGGCAGAGATGACGTTGTCATTGGAACTTCTCGAAGAGCACCGCATGTTCGGCGGCTGGCAACAGCGTTATCGCCACGCGGCGCAGAGCCTGAATTGCAACATGACATTCAGCATCTACCTGCCGCCGCCGCGCGATGACAACCCGCCGCCGGTGTTGTACTGGCTGTCGGGGCTGACCTGCAACGACGAGAACTTCACGTTGAAAGCCGGCGCGCAGCGCATCGCCGCCGAGCTGGGCCTGGTGCTGGTGATGCCGGACACCAGCCCGCGCGGCGACGAGGTGCCGAACGACGAAGGCTACGATCTGGGCCAGGGCGCCGGGTTCTACCTGAACGCCACCCAGGCGCCGTGGGATCGTCACTTCCGCATGTACGACTACATCAGCGCCGAACTGCCGGCGCTGATCGAACAGCACTTCAGCGTCAGCGATCGTCAGTCGATCTTCGGCCACTCGATGGGCGGCCACGGCGCGCTGATGATGGCGTTTCGCAATCCGCAGCGCTTCCGCTCGGTATCGGCCTTCGCGCCGATCGTCAACCCGTGCCAGGTGCCGTGGGGCCGCAAAGCCTTCACCGCCTATCTGGGCAGCGACGAAAGCCAGTGGCTGCAGTACGACAGCTGCCATCTGCTGGCCAGCGGCGCGGAGAAAATGCCGGTCCTTATCGATCAGGGCGACGACGACCAGTTCCTGGCCGATCAGCTGCAGCCGGCGCGGCTGGCCGAACTGGCGCGCCAGCGCGACTGGCCGCTGACGCTGCGCATTCAGCCGGGGTACGATCACAGCTACTTCACCATCGCCACCTTCGTGGAAGATCACCTGCGCTTCCACGCCGAGCACCTGTTCCGCTGATAAAAAAATCCGGGCGGTTAAACCGCCCGGATTTCTTCAAAAGCCATCAATCAGAAAATCGATGGCAGCTTTAATTTGATTCCTGTGCTCATTGGCATTACCAACGGCCTTCCCGAGCTGTGAAATACGTACGGCAGCCATCTCATGCGTCATAACGAGAAACTTTTCGCCGTTTACCTCAATCTCCGGGCATAAGCGTGCAGAAATTTTAACCCTGACGTTATCCAAAGCATAAAGAGGGATCATTAACCGGGTCGAGAGGGCATCAATAAGATCGCTTTGAACGTCCAGTAAGTAGGGATAGGCTGATGCCGGATATGTATTGTCATATACGGTAAACTGCATATTTAAAATGTCCGATATTCATCAGACAACAAACCATTTTCTTCAGTGATACGATTAAGTTCTTCTAACGCCGCACGATTTTGCTCGCGCCACTGTTGAATCTCAATGTCCCTGACACGAACGCTCAATGCGTCCGTCAATACGGATGACACATTGACGCCCAGGGATTTTGCGCGCTGGAAAAGATCGCGATCGATGGTTACGTTGACTGTCTTTTTCGTCACATTGTTATTTGCCATATCCATTCCTCATCCCTGTAACATACACGGGTCAAATTTTCATCAATTATACTCGTAAAACAGGGGTATGCCAATTCAGCGATACCCTCACCCCTTCAGCTTCGGATCCAGCGCGTCGCGCAATCCGTCCCCCAACAGGTTGAACGCCAGCACGGTGATGAATATCGCCAGGCTGGGGAAGATCGCCACGTGCGGCGCGATCACCATATCGGCGCGCGCTTCGTTGAGCATCGCCCCCCACTCCGGCGTCGGCGGCTGGGCGCCCAGACCCAAAAACGACAGGCTGGCGGCGGTGATGATCGAGGTGCCGATGCGCAGGGTGAAATAGACTACGATCGACGACAACGTGCCCGGCAGAATATGCCGCAGAATGATGGTCCAGTCCGAGGCGCCGATGCTGCGCGCCGACTCGATATAGGTCAGGTGCTTCAGCACCAGCGTGTTGCCGCGCACCAGGCGAGCAAAGGCCGGAATGCTGAAGATCGCCACCGCGACGATCACGTTGGCCATGCCGCTGCCCATGATCGCCACCACGCCGATCGCCAGCAGAATGCCGGGAAACGCGAACAGCACGTCGCAGACGCGCATGGTGAGGCGATCCCACCAGCCTTCATAGTAACCGGCCAGCAGCCCCAGCAGGGTGCCGATCGCCCCGCCCGCCAGCACCGAGAACACCCCGGCCGCCAGCGAAATGCGCGTGCCCATCAGGATGCGGCTGAAGATATCGCGCCCGAGGGAATCCACCCCCAGCCAGTGCATCAGCGAAGGCCCCTCGTTCAGCCGATCGTAATCGAAATAGTTTTCCGCATCGAACGGTGCCAGATAAGGCGCCAGCAGCGCCGCCGCAATCAGCAGCAGCACCAACAGACCGGCGACCAGCGCCGCCCGCTGGCGGCGAAAACGCCGCCAAAACTCACCCCACGGCGTGCGTACCGCGTTGGGGTCAATAAGCGGCATCGCCTTCAGTGCGGCGCTGCGCCGCCAATGCTTAATCATGCCGCATCCTCATTGGTAACGAATCGCCGGATTGATCGCCGCGTACAGCATATCCACCAGCAGGTTGATCAGGATGAACTCCAGCGAGAACAGCAGCACCTCGGCCTGGATCACCGGGTAATCGCGCATCTCCACCGAGTCCACCAGCAAGCGCCCAGCCCCGGCCAGTTGAACACCTTCTCCACCACGATCGAACCGCCGAGCAGGAAGCCGAACTGCAGCCCCATCATGGTCACCACCGGGATCATCGCATTGCGCAGGCCGTGTTTCATCACCACCACGCTTTCTCTCACGCCCTTGGCGCGCGCGGTGCGCATGTAGTCTTCCTGCAACACCTCGACGAACGAAGCGCGGGTGAAACGCGCCATCACCGCCGCCACCGCCGCCCCCAAAGTGATCGAAGGCAGAATGTAGTGCCGCCAGCTGTCGGCGCCCACCGTCGGCAGCCACCCCAGCTCGACCGAGAACACCTGCATCAACAGCATGCCGAGCGCAAAGGCCGGGAACGAGATCCCCGACACCGCCAGCGTCATGCCGAGGCGATCCGGCCAACGGTTACGCCACACCGCCGACACCACGCCGATCGCCAGGCCGAACGCCACCGCCCACAGCATGCTGGTGACGGTCAGCCAGAAGGTCGGCAGAAAGCGCGAGGCGATCTCTTCACTCACCGGGCGCTTGGACACCATCGAGATGCCGAAGTCGCCCCGCAGCGCGTTGACGAAAAAGTGCGCGAACTGCTGCGGCAGCGGCTTATCCAGCCCCAAATCCTTGCGCACCAGCTGCACCACCGCCTCGTCGGCCTCCGGCCCCGCCGCCAGCCGCGCCGGATCGCCCGGCAGCAGGTGGACGAACAGGAACACCAGCACCGCTACGATCAGCAGCGTCGGGATCAGGCCCAGCAGTCGTTTCAGAAAATAATTGAGCATCTCATTCCTTCCCCCACCCGCAGCCGCGTGGCCGCAGGCGGGGATGGGCGCCTTATTTCAGATCGGCGTTATCAAAGTTGAACGAGGTATCCGGCATCACGTAGAAACCGCTCAGCTGTTTGCTGTTGGCCGACAGCAAGCGTTCGGTCGCCAGGAAGATCCAGGGCGCGTCGGCCCAGATGCGATCCTGCGCGTCCTGATACAGTTTCTGCTTCTCGGCGCGATCGGTGGTTGCCAGCGCGTCGGTCAGATCCTTGTCCACCTGCGGATTGCTGTAGAACGCGGTGTTGAACTGCTTCGGCGGCGCCGCCTGGGTGGAGAACAGCGGCGACAGCGCCCAGTCCGCTTCCCCGGTCGAGGCCGACCAGCCGGTGTAGAACAGCCGCACGCCGGTGTCTTTCACCCCGACGCTCTCCACCTGCGCCGCGCGCTGCCCGGCATCCATCGCCGTCACCGTCACTTTCACCCCCACCTGCGCCAGCTGCTGTTGGGTGAACTGCAGCACCTTCTGCGCGGTGCTGTGGTTGTGGGACGACCACAGCGTGGTGGTGAAGCCGTTCGGGTAACCGGCCTCTTTCAACAGCTCGCGCGCCTTGGCCGGATCGTACGGCCACGGCTTATAGCGCGCGGCGAAATCGATCGCCGGCGGCACCGGCCCTTCCGCCGGCACCGCGTAACCGGCAAACGCCACCTTGATCAGCGCGTCCTTGTTAATCGCGTAGTTCAGCGCCTGGCGCACCTTCGGGTTGTCGAACGGCTTTTGGGTAACGTTCATGCTGATGTAACGCTGCAGGATCGACGGCGCGGCCACCACGTCCAGCTTGGCGTTGCCTTCCAGCACTTTGGCCTGCTCGTAAGGGATCGGGAAGGCGAAGGTCGCCTCGCCGGTCTGCAGCATCGCCGCGCGGGTGTTGTTATCCACCACCGGGCGCCAGGTGATGCTGTCGAGCTTCGGCAGCCCCGGCTGCCAGTAGCCGTCGAACTTCTTCACCTTGACGAAATCGGTCTGGTTCCAGGTCACGAACTGATACGGCCCGGTGCCGACCGGATGGAAACCGATCTCCTTGCCGTATTGCTTCAGCGCCGCCGGGGAGATGATCGCCGCCGCCGGGTGCGCCAGATTGTTGACGAACGCCGAGAACGGCGCCTTCAGCACGATTTTCACCGTATTGGCGTCCACCGCTTCGGTTTTGTCGATCATCTTGAACAGGTTGTAGCGCTTGAGGTGGCTGTCCGGGTTGCTGGCGCGGTCGAGGTTGACCTTCACCGCCTCGGCGTTGAACGCGGTGCCGTCGTGGAATTTAATGCCCTGGCGCAGTTTGACGGTATAGGTCAAGCCGTCTTTGCTGACCTCATAGCTGTCCGCCAGCACGTTCACCAGCTTCATGTCCTTGTCGAAGCCGAACAGCCCCTGATAGAAAGACTTGGCCACCGCCTGCGACAGCGTGTCGTTGGCGTCGTAGGGATCGAGGGTGGTGAAGTTGGACGCCACGGCGATCACCGCGTCCTTCGCCGCCCAGACCGGGCCGGTTCCCGCCGCCAGCAGTACGGCGGCCAACAGCGCATTGCGTTTGAATGTGTGCTTCATGTCGCTTGTCTCTCCTGAGGTGTTTAAAAAGCACCGGCGATCGGGTGGCGGGCGACAAAGTGTCCGGCGCCAACCTGCACCAGCGGTGCGGTAACGGGTTCATCGCCCAGCGCGCGCACCGGGCTCGGGATCTCATCGGCCGGCAGCGGCTGCCGTTTGTGGGCGTGAGCGGGATCGGCCACCGGCACCGCCGCCATCAGCTTGCGGGTGTAGGGGTGCTGCGGGTTGTCGAACACCGCCTGCCGCGGGCCGATTTCCACGATCTGCCCGAGGTACATCACCGCCACCCGGTGGCTGATGCGCTCCACCACCGCCATGTCGTGTGAAATGAACAGAAAAGCGATGCCGAACTCGCGCTGCAGATCGAGCAGCAGATTGACGATCTGCGCCTGAATCGACACGTCCAGCGCCGAAACCGCCTCGTCGGCGATCACCACTTTCGGGTTCAACGCCAACGCGCGTGCGATGCAGATACGCTGGCGCTGGCCGCCGGAAAATTCGTGCGGGTAGCGGCGCGCGTGTTCCGGCAACAGGCCGACGCGTTCCAACAGCCAGGCCACCCGCCTTTCCGCCTCCCGGCCGCGCATCACGTTGTGCACCAGCAGCGGCTCCATGATGGAAAAACCGACCGTCAGGCGCGGATCGAGCGAGGCGTAAGGATCTTGAAAGATGAACTGAATATCGCGCCGCAGGTGCTGCAGCGCCGGCCCCTTCAACCGATCGATTCGCCGCCCGACGAAGGTGATGGTGCCGCTCTGGCTGTCCACCAGTTTCAGCAAAGAACGCCCGGTGGTGGACTTGCCGCAGCCGGACTCGCCCACCAGCCCCAGCGTCTCGCCGGGGTAAAGATCGAAACTGACGTTTTCCACCGCGTGCACCCGGCGAGTGACCCGATTGAACAGCCCGCCGCGCAGATCAAAACGCGTGACCAGATGCTCCACCCGCAGGATCGGCGCGGCGTCTGGCGGCACGGTATCCTGCGGCGCGGCATCGCCCTCGCCATCCGGCAGCGGAAACTTCGCCGGCAGCGGCCGATCGGCCATCGCCCCCAGCTTCGGCACCGCCGCCAGCAGCGCCCGGGTATAGGCCTGTTGCGGTGCGGCGAACAGCTCGCGCACCCGATTTTGTTCCACCTGCTCACCGCGGCGCATCACCAACACCCGATCGGCGATCTCCGCCACCACGCCCATGTCGTGAGTGATGAAGATCACCCCCATCTGCATCTCCTGTTGCAGCACGCGGATCAGCTGCAGGATCTGCGCCTGAATGGTGACGTCGAGGGCGGTGGTGGGCTCATCGGCGATCAACAGCGCCGGCTTGCAGGAGAGCGCCATGGCGATCATCACCCGCTGGCGCATACCGCCGGAAAGCTGATGCGGGTAGCGCCCCAACACCTCTTTAGCCTCCGGAATACGCACCAGATCGAGCATGCGCAGCGCCTCCTGGCGCGCGCTGCGGTGGTCCATGCCCTGATGCAAACGCAGCGATTCGGCGATCTGCTCGCCGACTGGAAATACCGGGTTGAGCGAGGTCATCGGCTCCTGGAAGATCATTGCCATGTCGGCGCCACGCACCGTGCGTAGCGTGTGCTGCGAGGCGCGCGCCAGATCGAGCAACGCGCCGTCGCGCCGGCGCAGCGTCATGGCGCCGCCGACGATGCGCCCGCCGCCCTGCTCCACCAGACGCATCAGCCCCAGTGAAGTGACCGATTTGCCGGAGCCGGACTCGCCGACGATCGCCAGCGTCTCGCCGCGATCGAGATCGAACGACAGGTTGCGCACCGCTTCTACGGCGCCGTCCGCTTGAGGAAAGCTGATGCTCAGATCGCGCACCGTCAGCACCCGCTGCGGCGGCAATGGCAGCCCGTCGCCGGCGGGCCGGAATGAAACGTCGGTCATACACCCTCCCGGTGAACGCTTAGCGATAAATCCCGACGGACGGCGCATCGCCGACATAGCCAAAACCGCGGTACATCCCCTCGCTGTTGAACGGCAGCGCGATATTGCCGTGGCGATCGACGGCGATCATGCCGCCGCTGCCGCCCAGCGCCGGCAACTTCTCCATCACCACCCGATCGCTGGCCTCTTGCAGGCTGAGCCCGCCGTATTCGATCAGGGCGGAGACGTCATAGGCCGCCACGCCGCGCAAGAAGATTTCGCCGGTGCCGGTGCTGGAGACCGCCACGGTGGCGTTATTGGCATAGCAACCGGCGCCGATGATCGGCGTGTCGCCCACCCGCCCGGCCTGCTTGTTGGTCATGCCGCCGGTGGAAGTGGCGGCGGCGAGGTTGCCCAGCGCATCCAGCGCCACCGCGCCGACGGTGCCGAATTTGCGATCGGGATCGAGCGGATCGGCGGCCTGCGCCGCGCCGTCGTGATCGAGCAATACCCGCCCCTGCTCCGCCTGGGCGCGGTGCAACTGATCAAAGCGTTCCTGAGTAAAGAAGAAGTCGGGGGCGACCATTTCCAAGCCGTGGGCGGCGGCAAACTTCTCGGCGCCTTCGGCGGTAAACAGCACGTGTTCGCTGTTTTCCAGCACCGCGCGCGCCGCCAGCACCGGGTTGCGGATGCGGCTGACGCCGGCGACGGCGCCGGCATCACAGGTGCGGCCGTCCATCACGCAGGCATCCAGCTCGTGGGTGCCCTGATGGGTAAACACCGAGCCTTTACCGGCGTTGAACAGCGGGCACTCTTCGAGCAGCCGCACCGCTTCGGTCACCGCGTCCAGCGCGCTGCCGCCCTGTGCCAATATCGCCTGCCCGGCGGCCACGATCTCGGACAGCGCCTGGATATACTGCCGTTCTTTTTCCGCACTCAGCGCCGCCCGGGTAATTGCGCCCGCGCCGCCATGAATGGCAATCACTGGTTTGCTCATTTGCCTGACACCCTGTGTTAATCCCGCCGTTGCGCAGCGAATAAGCTGAGCGCGGTATCATTATTATTCAGTCTTTTTCGACTCTATTTAGTCCTACAGTGGAAGTACAGCATAACGTCCACGTCCCGCTTTTAGCGTAGCGCGCTTAGACCATTTCGCACCTTGAAATAGCTTATTGGAATAAAAACAGCAGGTTATAAAAAGCGGCAAACCGCTGACAGTGCGGCTGGGATTATTGGTAATTTCGCGAGAGGAAATAGCGGCATGGCGTAATGAAATAAACGTTCGCGCTGAGTCACGCTTATTGTGGCGCCCGGCCTGCTGTTTTTTCCCCGGCCGGGCGCAGATGATCCGACGATTAAAAACCCGAGCCGGGCTGCCGTAAAAAGGCCTCTTCTTCCGGCGTGCTGATGCGCCCCAATATTGCGTTGCGATGCGGGTAGCGGCCGAAACGATCGATGATCGCCTTATGCCGTAGCTCGAACTCCAGCTGGTCGCCGTTATTAAGCTCGGTATATAACACCAGCGCCTGCTGGTGGATCAGCGGCGATTCCGAATGCATGAACGGCAGATAAAGGAAGCCGCGCTGCTCACGGCTCAGCCGTTCGCACTCGCCGCTGCGGATCGCCTCCTGCGCCAGGACCAGCGCCATGCCGTCGCAGGCGAACGACTGCGGCGTGCCGCGAAACAGGTTGCGGCTGAACTGATCGAGCACGATCACCTCCGCCAGGCGCCCTTCGATGGTGTCGCGCCAGTGCGCCAGTTCCCCCGCCGCCGCCGCCCGCCAGATTTCGCCGAAGCGGCTATGCAGCAGACGATCGAAATCATCGTCCTTTTTGAACCACATCACCGGTTCGATCTCGTCGAACCAGAACTCGATAACCTGTTTATGCATCATGATCCTCCTCTGTTTTACGCAGTTTATACCCGTTCGCGCTTCCGGCGCAGTGCGAAAGATGGCGGGCATAACCCGTTCTCCCCCCCGGCGTTCTCTGCCATAATAGCCGCACTTTGTCGCTATCATTGCGCACCCTGATTACGGAGTTCCCCTTATGGATCATTGCCATACTTCCGATCTCATCTCCCTGGAGCAAGCGCTGGAAAAAATGCTCGGGCAGATCGCACCGCTGCAACAAACCGAATCCGTCGCGCTGACCGCCGCCGCCGGCCGCATCACCGCCGCGCCGGTGGTCTCACCGCTCGACGTGCCGCCATTCGCCAACTCGGCGATGGACGGTTATGCGGTACGCCTCGCCGATCTGGCGGCCAATGCGCCATTGCCGATCGCCGGGAAAGCCTTCGCCGGCGCGCCGTTCGACGGCCAATGGCCAGCCAACAGCTGCGTGCGCATCATGACCGGCGCGCCGATCCCGGCCGGGGCGGAAGCGGTTGTCATGCAAGAGCAGGCCGAAGTGAGCGACCAGGGCGTGCGTTTTACCGCCCCGGTAGAAGCCGGCCAGAATATCCGTCTGGCGGGTGAAGACATTCGCCAAGGCGCCAGCGTGTTGCCGGCCGGCGTGAGGCTGGGCGCCGCGCAGCTGCCGCTGCTGGCTTCGCTCGGGGTCGCCGAAGTGCAGGTGATGCGTAAGCTGAAGGTCGCGGTGTTCTCCACCGGCGACGAACTGCAGCCGGTCGGCCAGCCGCTGCAGGCAGGCCAGATCTACGACACCAATCGTTTCGCGGTGCGCCTGATGCTGGAGCAGCTGGGCTGTGACGTGCTCGATCTCGGCATTATCCGCGACGATCGCGATGCGCTGCGCGCCGCCTTCGAACAAGCGGATAGCCAGGCCGATGTGGTGATCAGCAGCGGCGGCGTCTCGGTCGGCGAAGCCGACTACACCAAACAGATGCTCGACGAACTGGGCCAGGTCAGCTTCTGGAAGCTGGCGATCAAACCCGGCAAACCGTTCGCCTTCGGCAAACTGGGCCACGCCTGGTTCTGCGGCCTGCCGGGCAACCCGGTTTCCGCCGCCCTGACCTTCTACCAGCTGGTGCAACCGCTGCTGGCGAAGCTGGCCGGCCACAGCGACTGGCGCCTGCCGCCGCGCCTGCGCGCGCGGGCGCTGACGCCGCTGAAGAAATCGCCGGGGCGCCTCGATTTTCAGCGCGGCGTGTTCAGCAGCAACGCCGCGGGCGAACTGGAGGTCAGCACCACCGGCCACCAGGGCTCGCACGTCTTCAGCTCCTACAGCCAGGGCAACTGTTTCATCGTGCTGGAGCGCGAACGCGGTTCGGTGGCGGCGGGTGAAACGGTGGAGATCGAGCCGTTCAACGCCCTGCTGAGGAGCTGAACATGTTGCCGGAATTGACCGACGCCGAAGCGCTGCGCTACAACCGCCAGATCGTCCTGCGCGGCTTTGACTTCGACGGCCAGGAGAAGCTGAAGGCCGCCCGCGTGCTGATCGCCGGGCTGGGCGGGCTGGGCTGCGCCGCCGCGCCTTATCTGGCGGCGGCCGGCGTCGGCCATCTGGTGCTGGTGGATTTCGACACCGTCTCGCTCTCCAATCTGCAGCGCCAGATCCTGCACCGCGACGATCGCATCGGCCAGAGCAAAGTCGCCTCCGCCAGACAGGAGCTGAGCGCCATCAATCCGCATATCCGCATCGATGCCATCGACGGTCGTCTGGAAGATGACGCGGTCGCGGCAGAGATCGCCGCCTGCGATCTGGTGCTGGACTGCACCGACAACGTGGCGGCGCGCGACGCCCTGAACCGCCTGTGCCACGCACAGCGCAAACCGCTGGTTTCCGGCGCGGCGATCCGCATGGAAGGCCAGCTCAGCGTGTTCACCTATCAGCCGGGCGAGCCCTGCTACCGCTGCCTGAGCCGGCTGTTCGGCGACAGCGCCCTCACCTGCGTCGAAGCGGGCGTGATGGCGCCGCTGGTCGGCACTATCGGCACCCTGCAGGCGATGGAAGCCATCAAGCTGCTAGCCGAGTATGGTCAGCCATTGCGCGGCAAGCTGTTGATGTTCGATGCGATGAGCCTGCAGTTCCGCGAGATGAAACTACCGAAGGATCCGCACTGCGAGGTGTGCGGCGGGGAATGACGGATAAAAAAAGGGCGGGATAATTCCCGCCCTGATGCGTTGCCGCGAGGGTTACACGATACCCTGGCTGCGCAGATAGTCTTCGTAGTTGCCGGTAAAGTCGATCACCTTGTTCGGGGTGATTTCCAGAATGCGCGTCGCCAGCGAGCTGACGAACTCACGGTCGTGGGAGACGAAGATCAGCGTGCCTTCGTACATCTCCAGCGCCATGTTCAGCGATTCGATGGATTCCATATCCAGGTGGTTGGTCGGTTCGTCCATCACCAGAATATTCGGGCGTTGCATCATCAGCTTGCCGAACAGCATGCGGCCCTTCTCGCCACCGGACAGCACCTTCACTTTCTTCTTGATGTCGTCCTGGCTGAACAGCAGACGGCCCAGCACGCTGCGCACCGCCTGCTCGTCGTCTTTTTCCTGCTTCCACTGGCTCATCCAGTCGAACACGCTCAGGGTGTCGTCGAACTCGTATTCGTGATCCTGCGCGTAGTAACCGATACGGGCATTTTCTGACCACTTGACGGTGCCGCTGTCCGGCTGCGCGTCGCCCACCAGCGTTTTCAGCAGGGTGGTTTTACCGATGCCGTTGGCGCCCAGCACCGCGACCTTCTCGCCCACTTCCACCATCAGGTTCAGCTTGCTGAACAGCGGGCCCTCATCGAAGCCCTTGGTGAGCGCTTCCACTTCCAGCGCGTTACGGAACAGCTTCTTATCCTGTTCGAAACGGATGAACGGGTTCTGGCGGCTGGAGGCTTTCACCTCTTCCAGCTGGATCTTGTCGATCTGGCGGGCACGTGAGGTGGCCTGCTTGGATTTGGAGGCGTTGGCGCTGAAGCGGCTGACGAACGATTGCAGCTCATTGATCTGCGCCTTCTTCTTGGCGTTGTCCGCCAGCAGACGCTCGCGCGCCTGGGTGGCGGCGGTCATGTATTCGTCGTAGTTACCCGGGTAAACGCGCAGTTCGCCGTAGTCCAGATCCGCCATGTGGGTGCAGACCATGTTCAGGAAGTGACGGTCGTGCGAGATGATGATCATGGTGCTGTTGCGCTCGTTGAGCACGTTTTCCAGCCAGCGAATGGTGTCGATGTCCAGGTTGTTGGTCGGTTCGTCGAGCAGCAGGATTTCCGGATCGGAGAACAGCGCCTGCGCCAGCAACACGCGCAGCTTCCAGCCCGGCGCGATTTCGCTCATCGGACCGTAGTGCTGCTCAACCGGAATACCCACGCCGAGCAACAGTTCGCCGGCGCGCGCTTCGGCGCTGTAGCCGTCCATTTCGCCGTAGGCCACTTCCAGATCGGCCACTTTATAGCCGTCTTCTTCGCTCATCTCCGCCAAGGCGTAGATGCGGTCGCGCTCTTCCTTCACCGCCCACAGTTCGGTGTGGCCCATGATCACGGTGTCCAGCACGCTGTACTGCTCGAAGGCGAACTGATCCTGACGCAGTTTACCCAGGCGTTCGTTCGGATCGAGGAACACGTTGCCGCCGCTCGGTGCCAGATCGCCGCCGAGGATTTTCATAAAGGTGGACTTGCCGCAGCCGTTGGCGCCAATCAGGCCGTAACGGTTGCCGCCGCCGAATTTGACAGAGATGTTTTCAAACAACGGCTTGCTGCCGAACTGCATGGTGATGTTGTTAGTGCTTAACACAGCGCTCGCTCTTTATACATAGGGAATGTGATTTGGCGCGCATTATGCCACAACGGGGTACAGAGATCGCGGGAAGTTTCGGTGACATTTTGAGCGCCTGCGGCATCCTATCCTTTTCGCAGGCGGCATAGTTGAATTAACGCGGCGGGAACTTCGCGGCAATCATCGCCGCCGTCGGCTTCACACCGCCCAGGCTCCATTGTTCGGGCGCATGTTCATCGATTCTGACCCAAACCGACTGCCTGAACGCCGGATCGCCTCGCCCTTCTATCTCCACCAACAGATCGGTAATGCGGGACAGCAATTCGCTTTTTTGCCGTTCATCCAGCATGCCTTTCACCGTTTGCACATTAACAAATGGCATTATACTCTCCTTGAATATAGATAAGTCTAAAAACAAGACTTAGACTAGCGAAGGAAAATGCCCATGTCAAAATCTCCCGATCTCCCTACCGTTTCTCTTGCCCTGTGCGGGCTGGCGCAGGCCGCGGACCTGCTTGGCGATCGCTGGACGTTACTGATCCTGCGCGAATCATTCTACGGCGTTCGCCGTTTTGAAGAGCTGCGCGAGAATATCGGCGCTTCGCGCCAGGCGTTGAGCAACCGTCTGAATGCCATGGTAGAACAAGAACTGTTGGCCAAACGCGCTTACCGGGAGCCGGGCGAGCGTGAGCGACATGAATATGTCTTGACGGACAAGGGACGCAGCCTGGGGCCCATCCTGGTTGCGCTGATGGCATGGGGCCACCGGCATATTCTGCATGACACCCCCCACGTTCAACTGGTGGATAAACACAGCGGGCTGCCGGTGCAGCTGGCATTTATCGATGCGCAGGCCCGCGTAGTGCCTGAAGACGCGCTGCAAATGTCGGCCATTGAGCTCCCTCCGGCCTGACTTACCCATTCTGGTCTACGCTTGATACCAGACTGATTTAGGACAAGGATGCTGCACCATGCCACACCTCTATAACACCGCGCTGCTGATCGGCGCTGCGCTGAGTGCCATCGCCGCCCTGCTGCATATTTGGGTGATCGCCGCCGGGCCGCGCGGCTATCGGCTGTGCGGCGCCGGCGATCGCTTCATTAAGGCGGCGGAAGCGGGTAAAAAGTTCCCGGCCGTCGTCACCGCCGGCATCGCGCTGGTGCTGTTTATTTGGGCGCTGTATGCGCTATCCGGCGCGGGCCTGATCGCGCCGCTGCCGCTTCTGCGGCCCGCGCTGTTTATCATCACCTTTATCTACCTGCTGCGCGGCGTCGCCGGCCCTTTCGCCCTGCGCGATACCGGCCGCAGCCAACGCTTCATCGTCGTCAGCTCGCTGATTTGCCTCGGTTTCGGACTGGTGCATCTGCTGGGGATGATGCAGCGCTGGGGGGCGTTGGCGTAACGCCCTGTTGCTGCAATACGGCAATAAACGCCTGCGCTGCGGCGCTGCGGTAAGCGCCTTGGCGCTGCAGCAACACCGCCTGCCGGGCCGGCATGGCGTTGACCAGCGCCACCTTTTTCAACTGCCGGTTCTCACGCGCAATGGCGGCCGGCAACAGCGTGGCGAGCTGCCCCCGCCGCACGATCTCGACGATGGCACCCAGCGCATTGGCTTCCACCGCCACCAGCGGCCGGAAACCGAGCTGCGTGCAGTAGCGATCGATAAACTGGCGCGTGGCAAAATCGCCGCTCAGCAAGGCCAGCGGCAGATGTCGCCACTCCGCCAGCGTCAGCGGCCGACGCCGCGCAGCCAGGGGATGATCGGCGCCGACCATCAGCTCCAGCGTCTCGCTGAACAACGGCGTGGCTTCCACCTCCGCCGACTGCGCCATCTCGAAGGCAATCCCCAGATCCAACCTATCCTGCGCCAGCAACACCTCGATCCGCTCTTGCGCCATCTCCTCAATGCTCAGCGTAATCCCCGGATAGCGGCGGTAGAACGCATCGATCGCCGGCCCCACCAGATAGGCGGTGAACGTCGGCGTCATCGCCAGCCGCAGATGGCCGCGCGCCAGCGTCGCCACGTCATGGATCGCCCGCGCGCCGGCGTCCAGATCCTGCAGCGCCAGCCGCGCATAGCGCATCCAGGCCTCACCGGCGTCGGTCAGCTGCACCCTTCTGCCGCTGCGATCGAACAGCGGCGCTCCCAGCGCATCCTCCAGCTGTTTGATCTGCTGCGACAAGGTCGGTTGCGAGACGTGCAGCGCTTCAGCGGCGCGGGTGAAATTGCCCTGTTCGGCCACGGCCAGAAAATAACGGATATGTCGCAGCAGCATAGCGCCCCAACTATTAGTAATACCTATAGCCATCATTATAAATGGGTCTTAGACCCTATAGCCAGAAGCGTTCATCATGCCGTCATCGCTTACCCCCCCAGGGAGAAAAACAATGAAAGAGGTGATTGAGGGTTTCCTGAAGTTCCAGCGCGAAGCCTTTGTTGAACGCACGGCGCTGTTTCAGCGGCTGGCGACCCGCCAAAATCCGCGCACCCTGTTTATCTCGTGTTCCGACAGCCGCCTGGTGCCGGAGCTGGTCACCCAGCGCGAGCCGGGCGATCTGTTCGTGATCCGCAATGCCGGTAACATCGTGCCTTCTTTCGGCCCCGAACCCGGCGGGGTGACCGCCTCGGTCGAGTACGCGGTCGCCGCGCTGGGCGTGGAAGATATCGTGATCTGCGGCCATTCCGACTGCGGCGCGATGACCGCCATCGCCACCTGTCAGTGTCTGGATCACCTGCCGACGGTCGCCGGCTGGCTGCGTTACGCCGATTCCGCCAAGGCGGTCAATCAGGCTTATCCGCATGTCTCCGACGAGGCCCGGGTCGCGTCGATGGTGCGCGAGAACGTCATCGCCCAACTCAACAACATCAAAACGCACCCTTCCGTCGCCCTGGCGCTGGATCAGGGCCGCCTGACGCTGCACGGCTGGGTCTATGACATCGCCAGCGGCGCTATCGAGGCGCTGGACGGCGAAACCCGCCGCTTCGTGCCGCTCGCCACCCATTCCGAGGTGACCGCCACCCCGGCGATCGCCCGTTTTTAAGCCAACAAAAGGAGCCAATATGACACACTCTCTGCATAACGCCGCCCCGCGCGAAGCGCTCACCGACACCATCATGGCCGCCAAGATCCGCCTTAATCTGACGTTCGAAGCGCTGGCCGAGGGCACCGGCTTCAGCCTGGCGTTTGTCACCGCCGCTCTGCTGGGGCAGCATGCGCTGCCGGAACCGGCAGCGCGCACCGTGGCGGCCAAGCTGGGGCTGGATGAAGAAGCGGTGCAGCTGCTGCAAACCATCCCGCTGCGCGGCAGCATTCCCGGCGGCGTGCCGACCGACCCGACCATTTATCGTTTCTATGAAATGCTGCAGGTCTACGGCTCCACGCTGAAAGCGCTGGTGCACGAGCAGTTTGGCGACGGCATCATCAGCGCCATCAACTTCAAGCTGGATATCAAGAAGGTCGCCGATCCGGACGGCGGCGAACGCGCGGTGATCACCCTGGACGGCAAATACCTGCCGACCAAGCCTTTCTGATTGGCCTTTCGCCGGCGGCCCGCGTCGCCGGCAAATTGACAGCCAACCGGCCATTGACTACATTAACTGCGCTTAAACGCCGTCCTGGCGTTTTTCACTGCCCGAGGCCTGTATGTTGGAGATTGTAACCACCCGATAGTCGCTTCCTTGCCGCATGGCGAGGGACTCTGACGTATCCGACGCGCGTTTGCGCGGGGATGCGCGTATCTGGGGTTATTACAGGATCTCCCAACATGAACATTTCCAAAGCGGAACAACGCGTGCTGCACGTGTTGGCCAAAGGCGGCTATATCGCCTTCACCCGCAACGACGCCGGTCGCGTCACCCACGTCGAATGCTACACCCGCGAAGGGCTCGGCCTGGCCGACTGCTCGCTGGCCGTTTTCACCAAGCTCAAAACCAAACGCCTGATCCTCTCTCGCCTGGGGCGCCCTTATCGCGTCACCTTCACCGGGCTCAAGGCCGTGCGTGCGCAGCTGGATAACCGTTAATCATCGATACCGGCCGGGCAGCCAGCCCGGTCGGCTCAGCCTTATTGAATCAGGATACAACCATGAACATCACGTTACGCCACGAAACGCCGGCCGACGTCGGCGCCATCGCCACCCTGACCGCCGCCGCATTCCTGCACGCCGAACACAGCAGCCACACCGAGCAGTTTATCGTCAATGCGCTACGCGCGGCGGGAGCCCTCACCCTGTCGCTGGTCGCCGAACGCAATGGCACACCGATCGGGCACGCGTCCGTCTCACCGGTCGTGCTCAGCAACGGCGCCGTCGGTTGGTACGGGCTGGCGCCGGTATCGGTGCTGCCGGCCTGTCAGAACCAGGGGATCGGCAGCCGCCTGATCCGCCAACTGCTGGCCGAGCTGCAGGAACGCGGCGCCGCAGGCTGCGTAGTGCTGGGCGAGCCGAACTATTACGGCCGTTTCGGCTTCCAGGCGCAGACCGCGCTGACCCTGCCGGGCGTACCGCAAGCCTACTTCCGCGCCATCGCCTTCCAGGGCGTTCTGCCGTGCGCGGAAGTCGCATTCCACGCTGCGTTTAACGCCAAAGCGTAACCCTGTTGCCGGCGCCGTCATGGCGCCGGTTTTCAGTCCCGTTCGCCATAACGCAAGACGGTCATCCCTTCTTCTTCCGCCGGGAAAAAAGTACTGTGCCAGGCGCTCAAACTCCGTTTCGCTCAGTGCAAACGGGTTGCAGGATGGGTTTGCATAACGTTCTCCGGTCGTTGCCGGAGGGGGATAAAAAAACCCGCCTGCCGGCGGGTTTTTATTGGCGACACACGCGCTACCCCACCCTTTGGAGAAGGGTGATAATAATTAGCGCGAATGAGCGGTAGGATTTTTTCATAGTTAATGAATATGACAACCGTACGCCGTTGTCAATTCGCCGTCATCAATCCCTGTTCTCGCACAAACTCGGTGAATAAACTCACTTTCTGCTGCACATGCCGGCGCGTCGGGTAAACCGCGAAGACCTGATGCACGTCGGCAATCTGTTCAGGGAACAGCCGCACCAGCCTGCCGGCGGCGATCTCGGGATCCGCCACGAACGACGGCAGCGAACCGATGCCCAATCCCGCCACCAACATATCCCGCAGCATCAGGCTGTTGTTGGCGATCAACCGGGGAGTGAACGCCACGCTCAGGCTCTCCTCGCCGGCGGTGAACTGCCACTGCCCCGGCCTTTCCGCCAGGGAATAGGCCAGACAGCTGTGTCGCTGTAATTCATTCGGCGTTTGCGGCATGCCGTGCTGCGCCAAATAGCCGGGCGCGGCGCAAATTCGCTGGTGCACTTCACCCAGCGCCCGGGCGCTGAGGGAAGAGTCCGGCAGCCGTCGGCGAATGCGCAAGGAAATATCGAAACCAGCCGCCACTACGTCCAATACCCTGTCGTCCAGCGTCAGTTCCACCTGCAACTGCGGGTAACGTTGCATAAACAGCGGCAACAGCGGCGACAGCACCGTCAGGCCGAATGAGAGCGGCGCATTGACCCGCAGCGTGCCGGAGACCTGCTGCGCGCTGGCGGCAACCGTCTGTTCCAGCGCGTCGAACTCGCCGAGCAACCGACAGGCTTCCTGGTAATAGATCTGCCCGGCTTCGGTCAGGCTCATGCTGCGGGTGGTGCGCACGAGCAACAGCGTCCCCAACCGGCTTTCCAACTGCTTAATCTGCTTGCTCAACGCCGCCGGGGTGATCGCCAGATCCTCCGCCGCCTTATAGAAACTGTTGCGCTCAACCACGCGGCGAAAGGCGCGCATCGTCAGTAGCACGTCCATATTATGTCCTGATAGTTAATTATAAATTCAATAAAACACAGATTATTAACCCCAACAACCTAAGTAGACTTTATCCAACCGCTTCCCTGAGTGGTAAGTGAATTTAATCTACTGATAATCATGGAATTAATAATGAAAAAGACCCTGTTCGCCCTGATGCTCGGCCTGAGCGCCGCCACCGCCACCGCCCCCGTCGCCGCGCTGGCGCAATCCCCCGCCGCCGATAGCCGCCAGGCGGGTTATGTGCAGCCGCTGACCGCCGACAACAGCCTGTTGCTGTTGGTCGATCTGCAGGACATGTTCGGCATGACCATTTCCTCTATCGATCAAACCAATCTGGTGAATAACGCCGCCGGCATCGCCAAGGCCGCCAAAGTGTTCAACGTGCCGACCATTCTGGCCTCGGCCAACGCCAAAAGCTTCGCCGGGCCGGTATTCCAGCAGGTGACGCAGGCACGCCCGGACCTGCAGGTGTACGACCGCACCGCCATCAACGTCTGGCAGGATCGGCGCGTGGTGGATCTGATCAAACAATCCGGCCGCAAGAAAATCATCATCGGCGGGCTGTGGACCGCCAGTTGCGTGATGTTGCCGGCGCTGTCCGCCCTGGGCGAGGGGTATGAGGTTTATATCCTGTCGGACGTCACCGGCGACATTACGCCAGACAGCCAAAACAACGCCATGCAGCGTCTGGTTCAGGCGGGCGCCACGCCCATCAACTGGGTAGCGTTGATGCTGGAATGGCAGCAGGACTGGAGCCGTAAAGCCACGGCGGGGGGCGTATTGCAGATCGCTCGCGACCACGGCGCCGCCTGGGGGATGGGCGCCAGCTACGCCGGGGCGATGAAGGTGGGCAGCGAGGCGAAATAGCGGGTGAAAGCCCGCCAGCGGCGGGCTTTTTCTCAGGTACGGTGATAACAACGGCTATCCTGCGGCGCCTGGTCGCGACTTTCCAGCCCGTAGTCCCGCACCACCTCCGCCACCCGCAGGCGATACTGCGCCAGCACCTCGCCACGGCCGCGCGCCTGCGCCGCCCGGTGCTGCTCGAGATTGCGCCACTGCTGCACCGCCGCCTCGTCGCGCCAGAAGGAGAGCGACAGCAGGCGCGCAGGATCGGCCAGGCTTTGAAAGCGCTCGATGGAAATGAATCCGTCGATCTGCGCCAGCAGCGGCTTCAGCTCCGCCGCCAACGTCAGATAGGTATCGCGCTGCCCGTCGGCAGCCTGCAGTTCAAAAATCACGGCAATCATCCTCGTCTCCTCTCAACGGTAAAATTCCGGCACGCGCGCATTGAGCGAACGGCGCCACTGCACCGATTTCAGCGCCCGCTCATCAATATCCAGCGGACACGGGCGCACAGCACCAGAATGCGATAGCCACAGGCTAGCGATGGACGCGCCGTCATACTTCGTCTAACCTCGAAGTATGCATAACATCGAGATAGAAGATCGTTTAGCGGCGCTGAGCGCCGCCATCGCCGACCGCACCCGGGCGCGCATGCTGTGCCTGTTGATGGACGGGCGCGCCTACACCGCCACCGAGCTCAGCGCGGCGGTCGAGGTCGCCCCGTCTACCGCCAGCGCACACCTGGCGAAGCTGCTGGAGCAGCGGCTGATTGCCTGCGTCAAACAGGGGCGCTATCGCTATTTTCGGCTGGCCGGGCAACCGGTGGCCGCAGCGCTGGAGGGTCTGATGGCGCTGGCGGGCGTGCCGCGCCCGTCGGTGAAAAGCAGCACGCCCACCTCGCTGCAATATGCCCGCACCTGTTACGACCATATGGCGGGCGAGGTGGCGGTGAAGCTGCACGATCGGCTGCATGCGCTGAACTGGCTGACCGGCGAAGAAGACTACCGGTTAAGCGACGTCGGTCAGGCCGCGCTGGCGCGGCTGGGCGTCGATTGCTCCCCCGCTCCCACCCGCCGCCGCTTCGCCTGCGGCTGCCTGGACTGGAGCGAACGCCGCTCTCACCTCGGTGGCGCGCTGGGCGCCGCGCTGTTAGCCGCCTTTATCCAACGCGGCTGGATCGTCCGCCGGCTCGACAGCCGCGAACTGCAGCTGCCCCCCGCCGGTAAAAAAGCGCTGGCCGCACATTTTGACCTCACGGTGTAACCCGGCGGCGGGGTAGTTTTACTGCAATACTCAAGGGGTACGCTTAAGCGACCCCGCCAACCCGAGGAGTTTCCATGCTCGATTCCACCCAATTCCCGATCGTCAAACGCTGGCCGGCTCAGCACCCGGAACGGCTGCAGCTCTACTCTCTGCCGACGCCGAACGGCGTCAAAGTGTCCATCATGCTGGAAGAGATCGGCCTGCCTTATGAAGCGCACCTGATCGACATCGGCAACAACGAGACCTGGACGCCGGAATTCCTGGCGCTGAACCCGAACGGCAAGATCCCGGCGATCATCGATCCCGACGGCCCCGGCGGCCGGCCGCTGCCGCTGTTCGAATCCGGCGCCATTCTGCTCTACCTGGCGGAAAAGAGCGGGCGTTTCTTGCCGCAGGATCCGGCGCAGCGTTACGAAACCATTCAGTGGGTGTTCTTCCAGATGGCCGCCGTCGGCCCAATGTTCGGCCAGCTCGGTTTCTTCCACAAATTCGCCGGGCGCGAATATGAAGACAAGCGGCCGCTGGAGCGTTACAAGAATGAATCGAAACGCCTGCTCGGCGTATTGGAAACGCGCCTTGACGGCCGCGACTGGATCATGGGCGCGGACTACACCATCGCCGATATCTCGCTGCTGGGCTGGGTGCGTAACCTGATCGGCTTCTATGAGGCGCGCGAGCTGGTGGCGTTCGACAGTTTCCCGCGCGTCGCGCAGTGGCTGGAGCGCGGTTTGGCGCGGCCGGCGGTGCAGCGCGGGCTGGCTATCCCGGCGCGCGCGGCCTGATCGTCAAACGGGATGGCCGCCGGGCCGTCCCGTCTTTCATTGTCATAAAATTGTCATCCCTCTGCTCTACTCTCCTTTCGTAACAATTTGATGTTATTTACATTGTTGTATTACGACAAGGAGCTTACCCCATGCAACCTGCTGTATCTCTGATCGCCGGCGCCGTGCTGTCCGCCCTGCTCTGTTCCTCCGCCATCGCGGCGGAAACCTCGGCCAATGCCGATGGCCTGACCGAGCGCGCCGCGCGCGGCAACCTCGCCGAACCGGGCGGCGCCCGTCGTCTGGCCGGCGATCAGACCGCCGCGCTGAAGGCGTCGCTGTCGGACAAAACGGCGAAAAACGTGATCCTGCTGATCGGCGACGGCATGGGGGATTCCGAGATCACCGCCGCGCGCAACTACGCTGAAGGCGCAGGCGGTTACTTCAAGGGCATCGACGCTCTGCCGCTGACCGGGCAATACACCCACTACTCGCTGGACAAGAAAACCCACAAGCCGGATTACGTGACCGATTCCGCCGCCTCCGCCACCGCCTGGGCCACCGGGGTGAAAACCTATAACGGCGCGCTCGGCGTGGACGTGAACGGCAAAGATCAGCCGACGCTGCTGGAGATCGCCAAGGCGGCCGGCAAGGCCACCGGCAACGTCTCCACCGCCGAGTTGCAAGACGCTACGCCGGCGGCGCTGGTGTCGCACGTCACCTCGCGCAAATGCTACGGCCCGGAGGAAACCAGCGAGAAATGCGCCGCTAACGCGCTGGAAAACGGTGGCCGCGGCTCCATCACCGAGCAGTTGCTGAAAACCCGCGCCGACGTCACGCTGGGCGGCGGCGCAAAGTCCTTCAACCAGCTGGCGAAAAGCGGCGAATGGCAAGGAAAATCGCTGAAAGATCAGGCGGCAGCGCAGGGTTACCAGTGGGTGAGCAACGCGGATGAGCTGCAGGCCGTTACGCTGGCCAACCAGCAAAAACCGCTGCTGGGTCTGTTCGCCGACGGCAACATGCCGGTGCGCTGGCTGGGGCCGAAAGCCAGCTATCACGGCAACCTCGACAAGCCGGCGGTAACCTGCGAAAACAACCCGGCGCGCACCGCGGCCACGCCAACGCTGGCGGCGATGACCGAAAAAGCGATCGCGCTGTTGAAAGATAACCCGAACGGCTTCTTCCTGCAGGTAGAGGGCGCGTCGATCGATAAGCAGGATCACGCCGCTAACCCGTGCGGGCAGATTGGTGAAACCGTCGATCTGGACGAAGCGGTGCAAAAAGCGCTGGCCTTCGCCCGCGCCGACGGCAACACGCTGGTGATCGTCACCGCCGACCATGCGCACGCCAGCCAGATCGTCGCCGCCGACGCCAAAGCGCCGGGCCTGACCCAGATGCTGACCACCAAAGACGGCGCGCCGATGACCCTCAGCTACGGCAACTCGGAAGAAGAGTCGCAGGGGCACACTGGCACCCAATTGCGCGTCGCGGCCTACGGCCCGCACGCCGCCAACGTGGTGGGATTGACCGATCAGACCGATCTGTTCTTCACCATGCGCGATGCGATGGGCATCAAATAACCGCCTTCTGCACGATGGCCGCCCGCAACGGCGGCCATTTATTATTGGTTACCGATAGGTATTTGCAATTTAACCGCAATTATTGTGTGATAACGAAATAACGTTTAATTGCGCACAATTAACCCCCGAAAATAACGCGGTTATACAGCATCTCCTCCCTCTTTGTTTATTACTGCGACAACAACCGGCCTATTTTTGCTTATATTCATTTTTTTTAGTTACAAAAGTAGTTTTTAACATTCTCGCAAACAATAATACCCCGCCAGTAACGTGAACCGATCAATTTGCACCCGGACGGCCTGCAATAGTTCACTTTTCGTTAAAAACCCTATTAACAAAAAGGCATTATTGCTGCCTATCGGCTCACGCCGGGCGGTCGGCTTCATTATTTCCAGGGTAACTCCCGCTAAATTCTTTCACCTGCAATGAGTAGAATTTACACACAAGAGATTTAATTCAATGAGAAAATTACTCGTCCTGATTTTCAGTCTCAGCCTGTTTGGCGTTACGCAACAGGCGGCGGCTGAAGAGAAGAATAAAACCGTCGACGTGGTGTTGATCGGCGGCGGCATCATGAGCGCCACCTTGGGTACCTATCTGCATGAGCTGGAGCCGACCTGGACCATCGACATGTACGAGCGCATGAACGGCGTGGCGGAAGAGAGCTCCAATGGCTGGAACAACGCCGGTACCGGCCACTCCGCCTTCAGCGAAATGAACTACACGCCGGAAAAAGCCGATGGCACCATCGACATCAGCAAGGCGGTGAAGGTCAACGAGTCTTTCGAAATCTCCCGTCAGTTCTGGTCTTATCAGGTGAAAAACAATGTCCTGAAAGATCCGAAATCCTTCATTAACAGCGTGCCGCACATGAGCTTCGTGTGGGGCGACGACAACGTCAACTTCCTGCGTAAACGCTACGCGGCGCTGCAGCACAGCACCCTGTTCCGCGGCATGGAATACTCCGAAGACCCTGCGCAAATCAAACAGTGGGCGCCATTGGTGATGAACGGCCGCGATCCGGCGCAGAAAATCGCCGCGACCCGCATGCCGTTGGGCACCGACGTTAACTTCGGCGTGATCACCCACCAGTTGGTTGACGCACTGAGCGCCAGCGACAAGTTCAAGCTGAACCTGAGCCACGAAGTGCGCGACATCAAGCGCAACGCCGACCAGACCTGGAGCGTAACCGTTGCCGATCTGAACCGCGACGGTAAAGAAACCACCGTTAACGCCAAGTTCGTGTTCATCGGCGCAGGCGGCGCGTCCCTGACCCTGCTGCAGAAATCCGGCATCCCTGAGGCCGACGGTTACGGCGGCTTCCCGGTCGGCGGCCAGTTCCTGGTCACCACCAACCCGGAGATCGCCAACCAGCACCTGGCCAAAGTGTATGGCCTGGCCAGCGTAGGTTCGCCGCCGATGTCCGTGCCGCACCTGGATACCCGCATGCTGGACGGCAAGCGCGTGCTGCTGTTCGGGCCGTTCGCCACCTTCTCCAGCAAGTTCCTGAAGAACGGTTCGCTGTTTGATCTGCTGCACTCGCTGAGCACCTCGAACCTGATGCCGATGACCCACGTCGGTCTGGATAACTTCGATCTGGTGAAATATCTGGTCGGCCAGCTGATGATGAACGACGACGATCGCTTCGCCGCATTGAAAGAGTACTTCCCGGACGCCAAGCAGGAAGACTGGAAGCTGTGGACCGCAGGCCAGCGCGTACAGATCATCAAGAAAGACGCGGATAAAGGCGGCGTGCTGCAGTTCGGCACCGAAGTCGTCAGCTCTGAAGACGGCAGCATCGCCGCTCTGCTGGGCGCTTCGCCGGGCGCTTCCACCGCTGCGCCAATCATGCTGCACCTGATGGAAACCGTGTTCAAAGACAAAGTGGCGACGCCGGAATGGCAGAGCAAGCTGAAAGAGATCATCCCGTCCTACGGCCACAAGCTGAACGGCGATATCGAGATGACCAACAAGATCCGCGGTTACACCAGCAGCGTGCTGGATCTGAACTACATTGAAGTGAAACCGGAAACTAACTGATTTTCCGTCACTTCCTACTGAAAAGGCCGCTTTATGCGGCCTTTCTTTTATTCCCCTGCCGTTCAAAGAGCATTTTTGGCCACCTTTTTATCCCCGGCTTACCCTTGCGTAACGGCGTAGTCACGCCTATTATCAAAGCATATTCTTGGATAATTAAGCTAAGCCACTGTGACCTGAATGTCGTTTTTGCGGGAGAACTAAAACCATGGATCGCGTCAATATCATTCACGATTTACTAGACTGGATTGAAACTCATCTGGATCAGCCGCTGCTGCTGGATAACGTCGCCGCCAAGTCGGGCTACTCCAAATGGCACCTGCAGCGCATGTTCCGCAGCACCACCGGCCACGCGCTCGGCAGCTATATCCGCGAGCGGCGCCTGTCGCAGGCGGCGCAGGCGTTGCGCTCCACCCCACGCCCGATCCTGGATATCGCCCTGCAATACCATTTCGACTCTCAGCCTTCGTTCTCGCGCGCCTTCAAGAAACAGTTCGGCAAAACCCCGGCAGTGTATCGCCGCACCACCCGCTGGGACGTCGCAGAATGGCCGGCGCAGCCGATAGAAATGCAGGCCGAACCGCGCCATGATGCCCCCACGCTGCCCCGTTGGTACGCCGGCAAACCGCCGGAAGGCGTTTGCACCAGTTGGATGGGGCTGCGTTAATCAGCGCGGTATAAGGCACAAAAAAGGGTTCAGTTCGCGAGAACTGAACCCTTTCTTTTATTGACCAGGCACCGAATTATTTGAAGGTGACGTCAATATTCGCCGATGCGCTGAACGGCCCCACTTTCGGGTTGGTGCTCAACCATTTCAGGCTGGCCATAAAGTTCTTTTCAACGATGGTGCCGTTGACCAGGCCCAGATCGACCGGGCTGTTCATCATGATCGGCGTATTTGGCGTCGCCGCCTGCGAGATCAAAATACCGAAGCCGCTGTCGCTGGTCGGCAGGATCACGCTGTTATCCTGCAGCGGATAAGTACTGCTGAAGCTGGCCTGCAGCGTCTCCCCCTGGCAGTCCTGTCCGGTCGTCGGATCGGACATATTGGCGGCAACCGAGAATGGCACCTGTTTCTCGATTTTGCCCACCACCGCATTCTGACGCGGGATAGTGCCGAAATTCACCGTCGAACCGTTGTTGGCCACCACGGTGATTTTCGGGTTGCAGGAAATAAACTGAATGTTGCCCAGCCCGGAAATGTAGGCGTTAAAGTTGCTGTTCGGCGTGCCGTTCAAGCCGCCGACGCCATCAACCTGAAATACCGAGTACGAGTTGTTGTCGTTGATCTTGCCGCCGGCCGGCGGCGCCTTGCCGGTTGCTTTAATATAGATGGCGTAAGACACGGTTACCGTCAGCGATCTGGCCGGAGACAAACAGCGGTTGCCCGAACGGCGGCATTCCGTGCCGGGACCGACGTCCTGACGTGCGCCTTTAGTCGGCTTGACATCGATCCCCTGATAAGTGACACCCACTTCGATCGAATTATGGATCTGACTCATCCGGGACTGCGGATCCCAGTACAGGTAGGCATTTTCCCCTTTCGGGTTGTTCCAGTCATCCGTACATTGGAAGGTCGAGGTAAAGGTCTGCGAACGCCACAGCAACGCGCCCGGCGCGGTATTGGCGGTCGACACCTTGATGGCTTTATCCAGCACGATATCCTGGCGAATGCTGCCGTTCTGCTTACACGACAGCGCATAGCTGCTCTGCGAAAACGCGCCCAGCGTGACCAGCAGCCCAGCCGCCAACCCGAGATTCTTATGCTTTAACAAAGAAGACATATCCTTTCCTTTTACGGTTTTCCGCAGGTCAGCGAAAGTTCCTGATAACCCATCAACTGTTCGGTCGCCGCTTTCAATTCCGGCACCACCAGTGAGCAGCTTTCGCCCGCGTCGTTGCCCCATTTCACCAGCAGACGATCCCCTGCGGAGGCACCTGAGATATAAATATCGCCGTTGGTACCGACAGTACCGTTGTTCTTGCCGTCCGCACTGAAGACGTTGGCGCCAATCGGCGGTACGCTGCCGTCGGCCATCTTGCTGTGTACCAACAGGCTTTGGCCCGTGTGCGTTTCAAACTTCACGCGGGTGATTGCGCCGTAAGTCGGCACCACGTCTCTTGCCGCCATCGGGATATCCAGGCCGTTGCCGATATCTTCGGTGCGCAACGCCACGCGGTTATGGCGGTATGGCGACGCAGAGGTCATCACCGCGTAACCGAAGCGGTCGATGGCGACGCCGGGTTGGTTTTCGATACGAACGCCCTTGGCGTCTTTGGCTTCCACCAGCACAAACGTATTCTGCAGCGGCTGGGTCAACGTCACGCCGCCGGAGTGTGCGACGATACCGCCCGCCACGCCCAACGAAGACTGCTGATAATCTTTGCTGTAGCTATAACCGGCATTGATGGTCCCCATGCTGCCCTGATAACCGACGTTGGCCGAGCTGGTTTGGCCCGAATAACGATCATGGCCGCTTTGCACCGCATAGTTCAAGCGGTTGTCATCCAGCGCGGTGCCGCTCAGGCCGGCGCTGTAGGTGTTGCCGCTCTGCTTGCTGTGGCCGGCGTTGAAGCTGGCGGTCATGTCCGACGAATCCTTGCTGAAGAAGCTGAACGGAATCGATACGGTCAGGTTGACGCTGCGGTCTTTATAGCCGTAGTTGCTGCGACTGTCCTGATAAAAGACGCCATAGCTGATATTTTTATAGCTGCTGTTAAAACCGGTTTGTACGGTGCGGTCTTCGCCGGATCCGCCCCAGTAAGACTGGTTGCTGAGGTTGGCGTACAGCGTCGAATTACCGGCGATGCGCTGGTTGACAGACAGCTCAACGCGCTGGCGTTTGTTGTTGAAACGGCTGGTGTAATAGCTGCGGCGGCGAGATTCCGCCCAGTCCGGCACGCCCAGGTTGCGATCGTTTTGATCGTAGTAATCGTTACGGTAATAACCGTTCTCATAGCGTTCGCGCTCGGCAACCGCATCGGAGAAATCATAATAACCGGAGGTCGAGTAACGGTAACCGGCAATGCGGAATTCCGTCCCCCAATCGTTGAGCGACTTGGAATACAGGAAACGGAAACTCTCCCCCTGCTTGTCATCGCCGTTCACCAGGTTGGTGTCGGAATAGGACATATCAAAAGAGACAGCCCCCCAGTTCCCCAGGTTTTTACCGAGGCCCACGACCGCTGAACGGTAGTTTTCCGCCACCAGCACGCCACCGTAAGGCGTGATGTCATACGCCATACCATGCGACAAGGTGCCTTGGACAAACTTGGGCTGATAGCGGCTGGTGCCGTCGTGGTATTTACCGGCGGTCAGCTGATAGTTCCAAATCCCTTCGCGCAGCATGTTCGGCACCGAGGAGAACGGCACGACGAAAGAGGTTCTCGAACCGTTGGCTTCGATAACCGTCACGTCCAGGTTACCGCTCAGGGTGCTTGGGAAAATGTCCGTCAGTGCAAACGGCCCTGGCGGCACGTTGGTGCTGTAAATGGTATAGCCGTTCTGACGCACTTCAACGCGCGCGTTGGTCGTCGCCACACCGCGCACCACCGGCGCATAGCCGCGCTGGCTTTCCGGCAGCATGTCGTCGGCGCTGGACATCTGCACACCGCGGAACTGAATGCTGTCGAACACATTGTTATTGGTGTTGGTCTGGCCGATCACCAGACGGCTGCGCAGAGAAACGATGTCCGTTTCCGCCCAGCTGGAAATGTTCTTCCAATGCGTACCGGCGCCCGACTGTTGGTTCAACGTCGAGTTGTTGCGCAGGCGCCAATCGCCAATATTGAGGCCATTGTTAAGGCTCAGGAAGTAATAGTCGGAAGTCTTGTCGTTCTGGTTGTTGCCGTAGCGGTTATGAGTGCCGCTAAAGTTATAGTTAACAAAGCCGGCATTGATGCCGCGATCGTAAACTTTCGGCGAAATGGCGCCTTGCGGGCGCGGGATCAGAAACACCTGCGGCACTTCCAGATCCATACGCTGTACGGCGGCGTCATAGCTCAGCTTGGCGCCGGAGATCTGTTGTGGCAATGCGTAGCATTGCGCGGCACCGGCGGTGGTCAGATCGCCGGGCAGCTTTACGCCGTAATCCTGATAGTCCGCGGCCGTCAGGCACGGCGCTACCGGAGAGTCTTTGGATTCTTTCTTGAATTCGATTTCGCGGTGATCGATACGCTGCCCGTTGAGATAGATATCAAACGGATATTTACCCGGCAGAATGTCATCCCCGCTGGCCAACGACGCCACCTGGGCGATATTGTCATCGCCATGGATGAAGGAGGTGTTGAACTGCTCCTCCGCCATGGCCATATGTGAGAATGAAAAAGGCACAGCAGAAAAATAAATTACACCATTAATCAGCTTCACCAAACGTTTTGGCGCGAGGGTTGTTATTCTTTTGTGTGCCATTTCTTTCATTCCTTGAAGTGCTTCAAATCAATTCAGTGCGACGTTTTTAATCTCGGTGTGACCGCCATAGTCGTTGATATAGGTAAACGACATATTGTTGGCTGATTGCGCCCCCTGAGGCAGGGAAATACGCAGGCTGTCGTGTGGCTTGACCATGTCGGCGTTCACTTTCCAGCTCTTGCCGCCGCTCTTCAGGTTCAAGACGCCCAGCGTGACGAACAGCGGGCCATCGTTAGTCACGACTAAATTGCCGCCCTGGCGCTTCCACTTCAGCGCTTCCGCCTGCTGTTGCAGGTTGGTTTTCAACGAATCCGGGCGATAGAACAGTTTGATACGAGTACGGATCGCCACCTGCAGCACGTTATCTTGCTTAGGCGTTGGCGGAATTTCCTGTACGTTGACCCAGAGCAGAGATTCTCTGTCCTGCGGCAAACCGCTGCCGGAATAGATAAAACGCAAAATGGCGTCTTTCTTGGCAGCCAGCTTCAAAATGGGTGGCGTCACCACGATCGGCAAATTCTTAGGCATCTGGCTTGCATCGCCAGTATCCAGCCAGGTTTGCACCATGTAGGTATCGTCGCTGTCATTGCTGATTGAGAGCGATGCGGATTTACTTGCACTGTTATAGATGACACGCGTCGCATCAACCTGAATGCCGGCAAAGGCATTAACAGAGAATGCGAATAAAATACCAGTCAGAATTTTTTTCATCGGAATGTCTCAACTCTCAAAATTTAGCCATCCTTGGCCAATAACTCTATCTATCCTGCCAGCGAATTATTTGTATTCGATGGTGAAGGTAGCGTTAGAGTTTGCCTGACCGGCAGTTACCAGATCCTGGAAGGATTTGTAACGAGCGCGCAGGTTGAAAGTCGCAGCGCCTGGGTTATCGCCATCAGCAGCAACAGTTACGGTAGCTGGGGTAGCCACTTCCTGAGAGATTGGCAGAGTAGAACCGTTGTTATCCAGAATTTCAACGCCAACGCCAGTCGCGCCGCCAGTTACAGCCAACAGCTCTGGGTGGCCGGCTGGGGTGTTACCGTCGAAACGCAGGGTGTAGTTACCCGCTTCACATTTCTCCAGGCTGATATCGAAAGCTTTAGCACCGCTGGTAGAACCGGCAGTTGGGAAAGCGGTGGTAGGATATTTACCCAGGTAAACTTCTTTATTCTGGTCTTTATCAACAACTTTACAGGTGGACTGTACAATTTCACCGGTGAATTTAACGTTGCCGTTTGCTGCCATTGCGTTGGAAGCAGTTGCAGACAATACCAGGGCAGCCAAAGGCAATAATACTTTTTTCATTTCCAGCTCCATAGAACAATAAAATAATCGATTCAGTGGCGGGCTTATATATATATTGCCGCCACTGAGCATACACTCAGCGATAGCACTCCCTTGCTGAAAAGGAGCGTTGCCTCGATGAACTCATTGCCGGACGAAATATAGACTAAGCATATTCTTAATGTTAAATCGTTTAAAACATTCATAAGCCCCCTCTTGATAGGAATAAACTATCGGCGGATACCTATCGATCGATGTTGACGATTCATATGAATAGGAATAATCTGTGTTTGGGAAAGCTGCAGAGTTCAAGATTTTGCGTTAAGGCCTGAAAATCAGAATATTATCCCGGATATTTACATTTAGTAACAGATTGCGACGTTTGGACTTTGGCACGAATTACGCGTTTAATGGTCTGTCGACACGTTTCGGCCATCCTGACGCTTTAAATAAGAAATTTACCAATAAACCTGGAGTAACTTTCTTTTTAATCATTTAAAATCAACAAGTTAAATATCAATCCAAGGATTGGGAAATGAGCGGTTCTTTCAGAGAGAAAAATAACGGCATTAATTATGTTTTTCAGCCAATGTTCGCGAAATCGGGACAATTGCTGGCCGTTGAATGTCTGTCTCGCTTTACGTTTAATAGCGAATATGCCCATTTTTCTCCTGAACAGTTCTTTCGTCACGCCGACAGCGCCACCCGGATTGAGATTTTGATGGATCAGATCAATCTGATCGATAAATACAAACACTGGTTTCATGAAAACCAAGTGATAGCCACTTTGAATGTTGACGATTATTCCCTGCAATCGCTGGCGAATAGTCACTTTGCCGAAAGAATTAATGCCCTGCGCTGTATTCATTTTGAGATCAGCGAGAATTCAACCCGGCTGGTGAAAGATCGCGTGCACGGCGATCCGTCATTGAATAGTTATTCATTTTGGCTCGATGATTTTGGTTCTGGCTATGCGGGTTTTTCCGCGTTGTACAACAGCCAGTTCCGCTTCGTTAAGCTCGATCGTTTTCTGCTCTGGGACTTTATGAAAAAGTCCGGCGGCGAGGGCTTGATGCGCGCGTTACTGCGCTTCTTTTACCTTAATCATTACAAGGTAATTATCGAAGGAGTTGAAACTCCCGAACACAAGAAATGGCTGGATGAAATGCCATATTACGCACTGCAGGGAAAGCTGTGGAAGGAATCCAGCATCAAGGATTTGAACTCGCTTCTTACAGCTGAATACTTTTAACTCGGTATTGGTGTTTGCCCTATGTCTAAAAACAACGTTCTTGTGATTAGTGAGTGTAAGTACAGCTATGTTGGCCTGTCGGTGCTGCTGAAGAAACATTACGGCGCCTACGATATCCGCCTGTTTTCCGATTTCATGCACGGCGGCGCTAAAGCAGAGAAGATCACCAAGCACGATATCGCGCTGATTTTCACCTCGCAAAACCTGGAACAGAGCGTCAACGTGATCGAAAGCCTGGTGTCCCTGCACCAGCAATACAACAGCAAGACGCGCCTGCTGGTGTTCTATGACGACGAGCGCGTCGTGAAACTGCTGTCGATCCTGGGGATTTCCGTTGAATTGGTCTCTACCCGCATTCCGCTTTATTCGCTGCAGGAAAAAATCCAGCGGCTGCTGGAAAGCAAAGAACCGGGCGGCATCAGAGTGCAGAAAACCCGCGAGCTTAGCCCGGCGGAAAGCGACGTGATCTTCAATCTGCTGCGCGGCGACAGCCTGCTGCACATTGCGGAAAAGCGCGGCACGCACCCGAAAACCATCTTCTCGCAAAAATACAGCGCGATGAAAAAGCTGCGGCTGCGCAGCATGAGCACCATCTTCGTCGCCGGCAAATAAACATCTTGGCTTGTTGCGCGGCACGCCGCGCGGCAACCCCTCCCTTCCGCCAGGTTAAATTAATGTAACAACCGGCGACAAAGCAGCAACAGACACACAACATCCTCTCCTGTTGGTTACGATTTGCACACGGATTATCCGTGAGTCATGTCGTGTGGATTAAAATAAACATCAGGAGATGTTATGAAGTCGTCCTTATTCAGCCGCTATACCTGCTTTGTGCTGAGCATCTTGCTCACCCTGGTTTTCTTGATCATGATGCACAACCATCCCTGGTTCTGGCTGCCGGCCCTGGCCTGCGGTTGCCTGATGGTACTGGGTATCTACGATCTCACGCAGCAGCGCCACGCCATCTGCCGCAACTACCCGATCATCGGCCGCCTGCGCTTCTTCTTCGAGTTCATCCGTCCGGAACTGCGCCAGTATTTCCTCGAGCAGGATAATGAAGAGATCCCGTTTTCGCGCACCCAGCGCACGCTGGTGTATCGCCGGGCGAAAAACGAGATGGGTGACAAACCGTTCGGCACCCTGCTGGACGTCTACCAAACCGGCTATGAGTGCATCGGCCACTCCATGCGGCCGGTGGAAGCCGCCGACCCAACCAGTTTCCGTATCACCATCGGCGGCGCCGACTGCCGCCAGCCCTACTCCGCGTCGATCTTCAACATTTCGGCCATGAGCTTCGGCGCGCTCTCCGCCAACGCCATCCGCGCGCTCAACCTCGGCGCGGCCAAGGGTAACTTCTACCACGACACCGGTGAGGGCAGCATCAGCCGCTATCACCGCGAAAACAACGGCGATCTGGTGTGGGAGCTGGGCAGCGGCTATTTCGGCTGCCGCACCGCCGACGGCCATTTCGATCCGCGCCGCTTTGCCGAACAGGCGCAAAGCCCGCAGGTGAAAATGATTGAAATCAAGCTCAGCCAGGGCGCTAAACCCGGCCACGGCGGCATTCTGCCGGCGAAGAAGGTAGATGCGGAAATCGCCGCCACCCGCGGCGTGCCGGAAGGCGTGGATTGCATCTCGCCGGCCTCGCACAGCGCCTTCACCACCCCGCTGGAAATGATGCAATTTATCCAACAGCTGCGCGAGCTGTCAGGCGGCAAACCGGTCGGTTTCAAGCTGTGCATCGGCCACCCGTGGGAGTTCGTCGCCATCGTCAAGGCGATGCTGCACACCCGCATCCTGCCGGATTTCATCGTGGTGGACGGCAAGGAGGGCGGCACTGGCGCCGCGCCGCTCGAACTCTCCAACTATATGGGCATGCCGCTGCGCGAAGGGCTGCTGTTCGTGCATAACACGCTGGTGGGCTGCGGCCTGCGCGACCAAATCAAGATTGGCGCCAGCGGCAAGATCATCAGCGCCTTTGACATCGCCAGCGTGCTGGTGCTCGGCGCCGACTGGGTGAATTCGGCGCGCGGCTTTATGTTCGCCGTAGGCTGCATCCAGTCGCAAAGCTGCCACACCAACCACTGCCCGACCGGCGTAGCGACGCAAGATCCGCTGCGGCAAAAGGCGCTGGTGGTGCCGAACAAGGCGGAACGCGTCTACCACTTCCATCAGAATACGGTGAAAGCGCTGGCGGACATGCTGGCGGCGGCCGGCGTCAGCCGCCCGGAGCAGCTGACCTCGCACCATATGCTGCGCCGCATCACGCCGACCGAGATCAAGGTATACGCCGATATCTATTATTACCTGGAGCCGGGCGCGCTGCTGCAGCCGGAGATCAAAAGCGAGTTCTACGCCCGCATGTGGCGCATGGCGACGCCCACCAGTTTCGATCAGGCGATCTCGCTGCCGGCGGCATGATGGGATAAGGGATAAAAGAGAGTTGCCCCCTCGCCTTGGGGAAGAGCATATGGAGAGGGGTTGCTTGCTACGGCGGCCCTCCCCCTCAACGGCGAGAGGGCGTGTCGGTTACTGCTTGCGCACCGGCGCATCGCCGGCGACGTAGTAGTCGGCAGTGCTGCGCGGCAGCGGCGCGCGCTGGCGAATGCGGTCGGCTAACTTCTCGGCGATCATGATGGTGGTGGCGTTCAGGTTGCCGGTGATGATCAGCGGCATGATTGACGCATCCACCACCCGCAATCCTTCCATGCCGTGCACCCGGCCCTGGCCGTCGACCACCGCCATCTCGTCTTCGCCCATCTTGCACGAGCAGGACGGGTGGAAGGCGGTTTCGGCGTGCTCACGCACGAAGGCGTCCAGCTGCTCGTCGGTCTGCACCTCCGGCCCTGGGCTGATCTCGCGGCCGCGGTATTCGTCCAGGGCCGGCTGCGCCATGATTTCGCGCGTGATGCGGATAGCGTCGCGGAACTCCTGCCAATCCTGTTCGGTCGACATGTAGTTGAACAGAATGCTCGGGTGCTGGCGCGGATCCTTCGACTTCACCTGCACCCGGCCGCGGCTCGGCGAACGCATCGAGCCGACGTGGGCCTGGAAGCCGTGCTCTTTCACCGCGTTGCTGCCGTTATAGTTAATCGCCACCGGCAGGAAGTGATACTGAATGTTCGGCCAGGCAAACTCTGCGCGGCTGCGGATGAAACCACCGGCCTCGAACTGGTTGCTGGCGCCGACGCCGGTGCCGTTGAACAGCCATTCCGCGCCGATCTTCGGCTGATTGAACCATTGCAACGCCGGGTACAGCGACACCGGTTTCTTGCAGGCGTACTGCAGGTACATCTCCAGGTGGTCCTGCAGGTTTTCCCCTACCCCCGGCAGATCGTGCACCACGTTGATGTCCAGACTTTTCAGCAGCGCCGCCGGGCCGACGCCCGAACGCTGCAGAATTTGCGGCGAGGCGATGGCGCCGGCGCACAGCAGCACTTCGCGGCGCGCTTTGGCATGGGTCAGCTGATTGCTGTCGCCCTGCAGATAGTTGACGCCCACTGCGCGCTTGCCGTCGAACACGATATGGTCGGTCAGCGCATGGGTGACGATCTTCAGGTTCGGCCGGGAACGCGCCTGATCCAGATAACCGCGGGCGGTGCTGGCGCGGCGCCCCTTCGGCGTCACGGTGCGATCCATCGGGCCGAAGCCTTCCTGCTGGTAACCGTTCAGATCGTCGGTGCGCGGATAGCCCGCCTGCACGCCGGCTTCCACCATGGCGTGGAACAGTTCGTTGTTACCGGCCTTCGGCGTGGTGACACTCACCGGGCCATCACCGCCGTGGTAATCGTTCGGGCCGATATCGCGCGTTTCCGCCTTGCGGAAATACGGCAGACAGTCCAGATAGGTCCAGTCTTCCAGACCCGGCGCCTTGGCCCAGTTGTCGAAATCCATCGCGTTGCCGCGAATGTAACACATGCCGTTGATCAGGGACGAACCGCCCAGACCTTTGCCGCGGCCGCATTCCATCCGGCGGTTGTTCATGTGCGGCTCAGGATCGGTTTCATACGCCCAGTTATAGCGGCGGCCCTGCAGCGGAAACGCCAGCGCGGCCGGCATCTGGGTACGGAAATCCATCCGGTAATCCGGGCCGCCGGCTTCCAGCAGCAGGACGCTGACGTCGGCGTCTTCAGTCAATCGGGTGGCTAACACGTTGCCGGCGGAACCGGCACCGATAATGATGTAGTCAAATTCCATTCATTATCTCCTTACTTTATTGGCCTGCATGAGACGAAAACGCGAAACGCGGATCCGCAACAGGCGGTGTATTTGGCTCTCGGGGAGTGTCGGCCGCAGCCAACCCGGCTGCGGCTCGAAAGACGACGGGGATAGTTAAAATACCGAGGCGTATTCGCCCAGCTCAACCTGCACCGATTTGATCTGGGTGTAGTGCTCCAGCGTGGTCAGGCCGTTTTCGCGGCCGACGCCGGACTGCTTGTAACCGCCGACCGGCATTTCCGCCGCCGACTCGCCCCAGGTGTTGATCCAGCAAATGCCGGCTTCCAGCTGGTGGATCACGCGGTGCGCGCGGGCCAGATCGTGGGTCACCACGCCCGCGGCCAGGCCGAAGGTGGTGTCGTTGGCACGGCGCACCACTTCCTCTTCGCTCTGGTAGCTGAGAATGCTCATCACCGGCCCGAAGATCTCTTCGCGCACGATTTCCATGTCGTCGCGGCAGTCGCTGAATACCGTCGGCGCCACGTAAGCGCCCTTGCCGAATTCGCCGTGGGTGACGCGTTCGCCGCCGCACAGCAGGCGCGCGCCGCTGTTTTTGCCGCTCTCGATAAAGCGCAGCACCGATTCCATGTGCGCAAAGCTGACCAGCGGCCCGAAGTTGGTTTGCGGATCGGTCGGATCGCCGAGGCGAATGCGCTTCACGCGCTCGAGAATTTTCGCCTCAAACTGCGCCTGCAGCGCCGCCGGCACAAAGACGCGGGTGCCGTTGGTGCACACCTGGCCGGAACTGTAGAAGTTGGCCATCATGGCGATATCGGCGGCGCGATCCAGATCGGCGTCGTCGAAGATAATCAGCGGCGACTTGCCGCCCAGCTCCATGGTGACTTCCTTCAGCGTCGAACCCGACGCGTTGGCCATCACCTTCTTGCCGGTTTTCACCCCGCCGGTGAAAGAGACTTTGGCAATGCCCGGATGGTCGGTCAGATATTGCCCCACTTCCGCCCCGCTGCCGGTCACCACGTTGAACACGCCGTCCGGCAGGCCGGCTTCGGTGTAGATTTCCGCCAGCTTCAGCGCCGTCAGCGACGTGACTTCACTCGGTTTGAAAATCATCGCATTGCCCGCCGCCAGCGCCGGCGCGGACTTCCACAGCGCAATCTGAATCGGGTAGTTCCAGGCGCCGATGCCGGCCACCACGCCCAGCGGTTCGCGGCGGGTGTAGACGAACGAGGTATCGCGCAGCGGGATCTGCTCGCCTTCAATGGCCGGGATCAGGCCGGCGTAGTACTCCAGCACGTCGGCGCCGGTGACGATGTCCACCGCGGTGGTTTCCGACATCGCTTTACCGGTATCCAGCGTTTCCAGCGCCGCCAGCTCATCGTTGCGCTCGCGCAGAATATCCACCGCGCGACGCAGGATGCGCGAACGCGCCATCGCCGTCATCGCCGCCCACACCTTCTGCCCGCTGGCCGCGCTGGCCACCGCACGATCGACGTCTTCAGCGCCGGCGGACTGGACTTCAGCCAGAACTTCGCCGTTCGCCGGATTAATGGCGTTGAAGGTTTTTCCAGCGGTGCTGTCTACATAGGCGCCATGAATATAGAGCTTCTGCAAGCCAAAACGGGACATAGGATCTCCTTGAGTTATCCTCCGGGCAGCGTTTGCCCCCGGAGTTGGAACGTGATGTATTCGGTCGTGAGCGCCAGCGCCTGCGCCTGATTGAACGCGGAGCCGCGCAGCGCGCTGCGCAGCCACAGCCCATCGATCAGCGCCGCCAGCCCCTTGGCCGCCAACCGCGCCTGCGGCTGCGGCATGACGCGGCGAAACTCGGCGCACAGGTTGGAATAAAGCCGGCGGCCGTTCACCTGTTGCAGTCGGTTGAGCTGCGGCTGGTGCAGGCTGCTGGCCCAAAAGGCCAGCCAGGTCTTCATCGCCGCGCTGTTGATCTGGCTGTCGTCGAAGTTGCCGGCGACGATCGCCTGCAGCCGCGCCGCCGGGCTGTTATCGGTCAGCGCCTGCAACCGCAGCTTCACCGCCTCGCCCAGGTGGCTGATCAGATAGCGCATCGTGGCTTCCAGCAGGCCGTTCTTGTCCTTGAAATAATGGCTGATGATGCCGTTGGAAACGCCGGCCCGCCGCGCGATCTGCGCGATGGTGGCGTCATGCATTCCCACTTCGTTTACCGCGGCGAGCGTGGCATCAATCAACTGCTGCCTTCTGATTGGCTGCATTCCTACCTTTGGCATATTTCGACTCTCACAAAACCGACTTCGGCCTTATCTCAGCGGGCAAATTTCACTGCCGTTTCGCCCGTGATTCAGGTCATCATGCGGACTATTAAACTTTTTTTTGATTGAACGTTCAATAAAAATTGCATATATTTTATTGCCGCCTGGTTAAAAATTTGTACTATCTGGTTGTGGAACTGGCTGATTTTTGTGAGGTAATTAACGAATCTGACCAAAATCAGTGGCTGTAAGCGGTTCCCACCGCGAAGCGCTCCGGTGCTTCGGCAACAGGCGAAAGCGGCGTTACTCAGGCCATTCCGATGGGGATGGTCGCCGCCTTCATTCGCCCGTTTTTCGGCGGCGCCAACGCGCCCCGAAATGCGGAGCGGCACGATTTTACTCAGTTCAGAGGATGACGATGACAACACGCGAAACCTCCTCCAAACCGCAGCAGGACCGCCTCAACCCTGTGGTTTTCTTCACCTCGGCGGGGCTGATCCTGGCCTTCTCGCTGATGACCATCTTTTTCACCGACTTCTCCGGGCAGTGGATCACCCGCACGCTGAATTGGGTGTCGACCACCTTCGGTTGGTACTACCTGCTGGCGGCGACGCTGTACATCGTGTTCGTGGTGTTTATCGCCGCCTCGCGCTTCGGTTCCATCAAGCTCGGGCCGGAGCAGTCCAAGCCGGAGTTCAGCCTGATGAGCTGGGCGGCGATGCTGTTCGCCGCCGGCATCGGCATCGACCTGATGTTCTTTTCGGTCGCCGAGCCGGTGACCCAGTACATGATGCCGCCGGAAGGCGACGCGCAAACGCTGGAGGCCGCGCGCCAGGCCATGGTCTGGACGCTGTTCCACTACGGCCTGACCGGCTGGTCGATGTATGCGCTGATGGGCATCGCCCTCGGCTACTTCAGCTATCGCTACAATCTGCCGCTGACCATCCGCTCGGCGCTGTACCCAATCTTCGGTAAGCGCATCAACGGCCCGATCGGCCACAGCGTGGACATCGCCGCGGTGCTAGGCACCATCTTCGGCATCGCCACCACGCTGGGCATCGGCGTGGTGCAGCTCAACTACGGCCTCAAGGTGTTGTTCGAGATCCCGGAAAACCTGACGGTGCAGGGCTCGCTGATCCTGCTGTCGGTGATCATGGCCACCATCTCGGTGACTTCGGGCGTTAACAAGGGCATCCGCATCCTGTCCGAGCTGAACGTGCTGCTGGCGCTGGGCCTGATCCTGTTCGTGCTGTTCTTCGGCGACACCGAGTTCCTGCTCAACGCGCTGGTGCTCAACGTCGGCGATTACGTCAATCGCTTTATGGGCATGACGCTCAACAGCTTCGCCTTCGATCGGCCGGTGGAGTGGATGAACAATTGGACGCTGTTCTTCTGGGCCTGGTGGGTGGCGTGGTCGCCGTTCGTCGGCCTGTTCCTGGCGCGCATCTCGCGCGGGCGCACCATTCGCCAGTTCGTGGTCGGCACGCTGATCATACCGTTCGTGTTCACCCTGCTGTGGCTGTCTATCTTCGGCAACAGCGCGCTGTACCAGATCATCCACGGCAACGCCGAGTTTGCTCAGGAAGTGATGCAGTTCCCGGAGCGCGGCTTCTACAGCCTGCTGGCGCAATACCCCGGCTTCACCTTCAGCGCCTCGGTCGCCACCATCACCGGCCTGCTGTTCTACGTCACCTCGGCGGACTCCGGCTCGCTGGTGCTGGGTAACTTCACCTCGCGCCTGGCCGACATCAATAATGATGCGCCGAACTGGCTGCGGATTTTCTGGTCGGTGGCCATCGGCCTGCTGACCATCGGCATGCTGATGACCGACGGCGTGCCGGCGCTGCAGAAAACCACGGTGATCATGGGTCTGCCGTTCAGCTTCGTGATCTTCTTCGTGATGGCCGGGCTGTACAAATCGCTGCGGGTGGAGGACTACCGCAAGGCCAGCGCGCTCAGCACCCTGGCGCCGGTGCCGGTCTCCAGCCACGACGTGCTCAACTGGAAACAGCGCCTGTCGCGGGTGATGAACTACCCGGGCACGCAGTACACGCAGAAAATGTTGGATAAGGTTTGCCGCCCGGCGATGCAGGACGTGGCGCGCGAGCTGGAGTTGCGCGGCGCGAAAGTGGAGTTCAGCGAAGTGCCGCCGACCGAAGACGAACGCCTGAACCACCTGGAGCTGCTGGTGCACCTGGGCGAGGAACAGAACTTCATCTATCAGATCTGGCCGATGCGCTACTCGGTGCCGGGCTTCACCTACCGCGCCCGCTCCGGCAAGTCGCACTACTACCGGCTGGAAACCTTCCTGATGGAAGGCACCCAGGGCAACGACCTGATGGACTACAGCAAGGAACAGGTGATTGGCGATATTCTCGACCAGTACGAGAAGCACCTGAACTTCCTGCACATTCATCGCGAAGCGCCGGGGGGCACCCTGACCTTCCCGGATATGTGACGGTCAATCAATAACCAGAGGGCGTAGCCAGGCTACGCCCTTTTTTATGCCTGCTCGGCCGGCAAGTCGGCTTTCAGCAGCACCAGGGAGCCGGCCAACAACACCAGATCCTTGATTAAAAAGCTGGTGGCGCCGGCCATGGCGGGAAAACCGCCGGCGGAGGGCTCCCAGGCGCCCGGCGTGGAAAAGATCAGCGTCAGCGTGGTCAGGTAGGTCACCGTCGATCCGATCGCCCCCAGCAACCCCAACCGCCGCGACCAGAATCCCGCCAGCAGCAGCAAACCGAAGCTCCACTCGGCGACGCCCAGCGCATAACTGGCGCCGCGAATGCCGAACGCCTGGTGCATCCAGCTCAGCAGTGGGCTGTTGCCGATCAGTGGCACCAGCCCCTGCGCTTCGTAATCAAACCATTTGGCATAGCCGAAGGCGGCGAAAATCACCACCAAAGCCGCGCGCATAAACATAACGTCCCCGTTCGAGCGCTGAAAGCGCCGCAGCCATGTCGCCAGCATCATCCTCTCTCCTTATGTTGCCCGCAGCCGCAGCGGATCTGCCGCTTGCGGCCACGGGGTACGGCGGCTTAGTGCCCCATCGCATCCTTCTTCATCTCATCTTTCTTCATGCCGTCTTTGGCCATACCGTCTTTCGCCATGCCATCCTTTTTCATGGCGTCTTGGCCCATCTTGTCTTTCTTCATGCAGTCCTTGCCCATGCACTCTTTCTTCATGCCGTCGTGCGACATCTGGCTCATGCCGTCCTTTTTCATCGCGTCTTTGCTCATGCCATCGGCGGCGTTGGCGCCGGCCACACCCAGCATCAGCGCGCTGCACATCATCATTGCGAATAACTTTTTCATGGTATTTCCTTCCGTCATGTCAAAGGCACCGGAGTGCCGGAGAATGGCCGGCGGCCGCCTCAGCTGCCGCCAAACCAGTTGTAGCCCTGGTCTTCCCAGTAACCGCCCGGGAAGCGGTTGGTGACCTCGATCACCTGAATGTGCTTCGGATTCTTGTAACCCAGCTTGGTCGGCATGCGCAGCTTCATCGGGTAGCCGTACTTGCGCGGCAAGATCTGGCCGTCGTAGGTCAGCGCGATAATCGTCTGCGGATGCAGCGCGGTGGCCATATCGATGCTGGTGTAATAGTCGTCGGCGCATTTGAAGCTGACGTAGCGGGCGCTCAGATCCGCGCCGATTACCTTAAGAAAGGTGGCGAACGGCACGCCGCCCCACTTGCCGATGGCGCTCCAACCCTCGACGCAAATATGACGCGTCACCTGGCTGACCTGCGCCATTTGGTGCAGCTGCGGCAGGCTCCAGGCGCGCTTGTCCTGCACCAGCCCCGCCACCTCCAGCCGATAGTCGTCGCCGTTGATGTCGGGCGCGTCCTCCTCGGCGTAAAAGGCGTTGAACGGGAATGGCCGGGTGATCATCGATTCCGGGTAGACCGGCGCCAGGCGATCGCCGTTGAACAGCCAGCCCTGCACCCGATCGTTGAGGCGCGAAATGCGGCTCAGCGCCTGTTCAACGTTGGCGTTGCCGCTGAGATCGCAGCCGGTGAGCATGGCGATGCCGCCCAGCGTCAGGCCGTTGCGCAGAAAGCGGCGGCGGGACGACGCGGTCAACAAGCGCTGCGCTTCTTTGACGATCGCCTGCCCTTCAACGATCGTCATGATCGGTTTATCCTTTTTCATCGTGAACTCCTTAACGTCCGCGCAGCATGGCCAGCAGCGTGCGGGGCACCAGCGCCACCATCACCAGATGGATCGCGACGAAGGCCACCAGCGCCGACATGGCGAAAAAGTGGATATATCGCGCCGCCTCATAGCCGCCGAGCAGCGTGCGCAGCAGCGGAAACTGCACCGATTTCCACAGCACCAGTCCGGACAGCGCGCTTATCACGCCGAGGAGCATCACCGACAGATAGGCCACGCGCTGCACCATGTTGTAGTGGCGCAGGTCGGCGTGCTGCAGCCTGCCGCGCAGCGCCGCGCCGACATCGGCGAGAAACTGCTTCGGGCTGAGCGGCCAATATTTGCGTTTGAAGCGCCCGCTGGCGAGGTTCAGCAGCAGGTAACACAACCCGTTGACGCCAAACAGCCACATGCCGGCGAAGTGCCACTGCAGCGCGCCGCCCAGCCAGCCGCCAAGCGTCAGCTCGTTGAGAAAACTGAAGTTGAACAGCGGCGAGGCGTTATAGATGCGCCAGCCGCTGGTGACCATGATCAGCATCGCCAGCGCATTCAGCCAATGCGTCAACCGCAGCCAGAGAGGATGTACCGTCTGTCGTTGTTCCGGGGTGAGGGTGAAGCTCATAGCGATTCCTGCCAGCTAACGATGCGATGAGCCCAGTATTCCCCGGATTTGTTCCCCAAGACCTCACGCAAAGTTAAATAAAATGTGATAACTCCGCCGGTGGCGGTTGTGTAGACTTCAGAGAGAATCGGGCAATCAGCGGTAATGAGAATGGACAAGCCAAAACGAATTTTGATCGTCGAAGACGACGGCGACATCGCCGATCTGCTGCAGCTGCATCTGCGTGACGAGGGTTACGCCATCAGCCACGCCGCCGACGGCAATCAGGGCATGGCGATGCTGGAACAGGGCGGCTGGGACGCCCTCATCCTCGATCTGATGTTGCCGGGCGTCGACGGATTGGAGATTTGCCGCCGGGCGCGCACCATGACGCGCTACACGCCGATCATCATCACCAGCGCGCGCTCCAGCGAGGTGCACCGCGTGCTGGGGCTGGAACTGGGCGCCGACGACTATCTGGCCAAACCTTTTTCCATGCTGGAGCTGGTGGCGCGGGTCAAGGCGCTGTTTCGCCGCCAGGAGGCGATGAGCCGCAACCTGCGTCTGGACGCCGGCGCGCTCAGCTTCAACGATCTGACCATCGATCCTATCGCCCGCGAGGTGCGCCTGCACCAACAGCCGATCGAGCTGACGCCGCGCGAATTCGACCTGCTGTACTTTTTCGCCCGCCACCCGGGCCAGGTATTCTCGCGCCTCAGCCTGTTGAATCAGGTCTGGGGCTATCAGCACGAAGGGTATGAGCACACCGTCAACACCCATATCAACCGGCTGCGCATCAAGATTGAGCGCAATCCGGCGGAACCCGAGCGCATCCTCACGGTGTGGGGCATGGGCTATAAATTCGCGGCCGCGCCGCAAGAGTGAGCCATGAAAAACCTTACGTTAGCGCAACGCCTCACGATTATCTTCGCGCTGCTGATCGTCATCGGCTGCGCCTTTTCCGGTTGGATGCAGGTGCGCAGCAATACTCAGTACAGCCAGGCGGTGATCCAGCGCCTGTCCGGCAACCTGGCGCAGCATATCGCCGACAGCAATCCGCTGCTGGGGGTGAACGGGCCGGAGCCGCAGGCGGTGCATACCCTGTTCGACCAACTGATGGCGGTGAATCCCAGCGTTGAGGTTTACCTGCTCGACAAACAGGGCACGATTATCGGCAACGCCGCGCCGGCCGGGCATCTGAAGCGGCAGCGGGTCGCGCTGGCGCCGCTGCAGGCGCTGCTCGATGGTGCGCAGATGCCGGTGTACGGCGACGATCCGCGCAGCGCGGACGGGCGCAAGGTGTTCAGCGTTGCGCCGCTGAAGGTCGACGGCCGGATCGAAGGTTACCTGTATGTGGTCTTGCTCGGTGAGGAGTACACGGCGCTGGCCAGCAACGCCCAGTTCAATTCGGCGGCCAGGATGGCGCTGTGGACCTCCGGAGTAATGGTGCTGTTCAGCCTGCTGGCCGGCGGTTTCGCGTTTTACTGGGTCACTCGCCCCATCCGGCGCCTGACCCGCCAGGTCAATGCGCTGGACAGCGGCGGCATCGAGGCGGTGCAGGCCTACGCGGCGCTGCCGGCGGCGCCGGCCGGGCGCGACGAGGTCAGCCAGCTGCAACAGGCCTTTCACCGCATGGCGCAGCGTCTCGCCGAACAGTGGCAAACGCTGGCGCAACAGGATCGGCTGCGGCGCGAATTCATCGCCAACGTCTCGCACGATCTGCGCACCCCGCTCACCTCGCTGCACGGCTATCTGGAAACGCTGTCGGTCAAGGCCGCCACCCTGAGCGACGCCGATCGGCGCCGCTATCTGGAGATCGCCCTGGCGCAGAGCCGCAAAGTGGGCAAGCTGGCGCAGGAGCTGTTCGAGCTGGCGCGGCTGGAATACGGCGTGGTGAAACCGCAGAAAGAGCCCTTCTCCCTCAGCGAGCTGTTGCAGGACGTGTTCCAAAAGTTCGAGCTGGCGGCGGAGGCGCGTAATCAGCGGCTGCACGCCGATATTGCTCCCGGCATTCCGCCGGTATTCGCCGATCTCAGCATGATTGAGCGGGTGTTGACCAATCTGCTGGACAACGCCATTCGCCATACGCCGCCCGGCGGCGACATCGGCGTGCGGCTGTGGCGGCAGGAAGATCGGGTGATGGTGCAGGTCAGCGACAGCGGCCCCGGCATTCCGCAGACGTTGCGCGCCGATCTGTTCGTGCGGCCGTCTGTCCTGAGCGGCGCCCGGCGCCCTGCGGGCGGGCTGGGGTTAATGATCGTGCGGCGCATTCTGCAGCTGCACGACAGCGATATTCAGCTGATCGAACAACCGCAAAGCGGCGCCTGCTTCCGCTTTGCCATTCCGCCGCGTTAATCCGGCTTAACGGTTATTGCGCTAACGGGAACCACAGGCTGAAAATGAGGCTGGCGGCAGACGCGCGCCCGGTACATTCGGCGCGCACCTCACCGCCGTGCAGCGTCATGATGGCGCGCACGATAGACAGCCCGAGGCCGCTGGCATGGCTGCCGGCGCTGCGCGCGGGATCGGCGCGGTAGAAACGATCGAACAGTTTTTCCAGCTGTGCCGGCGCGATCGGCGGCCCCTGATTGATGACCTGCACCCACCAGGCATCGGCGCGCCGTTCAGCCCGCAATACGATCAGGCTGTTTTCATCGGCATAGCGCACCGCATTGGCCACCAGATTGCTCAGCGCCCGCTGGAACAACATCGCGTCCGCCTTCAGCTCGCCTTCCCCTTCGCAGTTCAGCGCGATGCCGCGTTCTTCCGCCAGCCCTTCGAAGTAATCCGCCACCCGCCGCAGCTCGGCCGCCACATCCAGACGACTGTAGTTCAGCGCGGACTGCGCCTCACCGGCGCGCGCCAGAAACAGGATGTTTTCCACCATGCGCGAAATACGCTCCAGCTCATCCATATTGTTCGACAATAGGGTTTCGTACTCCTCCACGCTGCGGGGTTGATACAGCGCCACCTGACACTGGCCCATCAACGCGCCCACCGGGGTGCGGATCTCATGGGCCAGATCGGCGGAAAACTGCGTCAGCCGCTGATAGCCTTCATTCAACCGATCGAGCATCGCATTAAACGCCCGGGTCAATTGCTGTAACTCCTTCGGCGCCCCCTGTTCACTGAGGCGCGTCGACAATGTATTGGGCGCGATCTCCGACGCCTGCGCCGCCATGCGCCATAGCGGCCGCAATCCGCGGCGCATGACCCCATAGCCCAGCAGCGCAATCAGCAGGAAAGCCACAATGACCGCCGCGACAATGCGCCACAGGTAACGCGCCAGCATTTTCTGTTCGTTGACCATCACGTGCGCGGCGGAAATCTGCAGCAAACTGCCGTCTTCCAGGCGCACCATTGCCGACGCCGCGCGCAGCGGCACCCTCTGCGCCGTTTCCCCGCCGCGCACGGCGGCCAGCGTCTGCGCCTGTTCGGGCGGCGTCGGCGCGATCGGCGGCAGGGCCACCCTGGCCGGATTCACATTGATGAGCGGTTTTTGCCCCGGCATTTGGAAAATCAACACATCCTGTTCATTGCCCAGCATATTTTCGAACAGGCCGTTATTAGCCGTCAGGCGCGCCAAAGGAAAGCGCTGCCCCAATAAATGGCGGAAATACTCTACGCGCCCGGTCACCTGCAGATCGCTGCGGAGCGTCATTTCCTGACGCATGGCGCCGAACAGATACCAGCCCGCCCCGCTCACCACGCAGGCGGCCACCAGCGCGAACAGCATGGCGGTGCGCAGCGTCAGCGACACCGGCCGACGTGAAGCGCGGGCGTTCACGGGCGCGGCTCGCAAACATAGCCGATGCCGCGCACGCTGTGGATCAGCTTGACGTCGAACGGCCGGTCGATTTTGGCGCGCAGGCGTTTGATCGCCACATCAACCACATTAGTGTCGCTGTCGAAATTCATGTCCCACACCTGGGAGGCGATCTGCGTGCGCGACAGCACTTCGCCTTCGCGCCGCACCAGCAGATGCAGCAGCATGAACTCCTTGTTGGTCAACGGGATCACCTGATCCTGGCGCACCGCCCGGCGGCGCAGCACGTCCAACTGCAGATCGGCGATGGCGTAATGATCGGCTTCGCGCGCCGGCCCGCGGCGCAGCAAGGTGCGCAAACGCAGCACCAGCTCGGTAAAGGAAAAGGGTTTGATAAGATAGTCGTCCGCGCCCAGCTCCAGACCGTGGATGCGATCCTGTACGCCATCGCGGGCGGTGAGAAACAGGATCGGCACGTCGCTTTTCTTGCGCAATACCTCGATGATCTGCCAGCCGTCCAGCCCCGGCAGCATCACGTCGAGCACGATCGCATCGTAGTCCTGCTCCAACGCGCGAAACAGCCCGTCGGTGCCGGTGCGCGCCAAATCGACGCCGTAGCCCGCTTCCCCCAGCCCTTTCTTCAGGTAATCCCCTGTGCCGATATCGTCTTCAACTACCAGTATTCGCATGCTCGCCACCTCGTTACGTCTGCAAAAATACTAGCAGCTTCGGCGGACAAACTTGATGACATTAATGTCATCAAACGGCCATGGCGCTGACCCAATGGCTCAACCATGCTTAACCGGCAAACTCATTTCAGGAGAACGTTATGATTACCCGTCATCGTATAGCCGGTTTACTGTTATCCACCTTGCTGCTGTCCAGCGGCTTGGCCGCCGCCGCCCAACCGCCGGGCAAGGTGATTGCGCCGCTGCGCGGCACCATCAGCCAGGTTGCCGACGGCAATCTGCAGCTGACCGATCGCAAGGGCGAGACCCTCAGCGTCAAGCTGAACGATCAGACCAAAGTGCTCAGCGTTTCCAAAGCCACGCTGGACGATATCAAACCGGACAGCTTCATCGGCACCGCCGCCGTGCCGCAGCCGGACGGCACGCTCAAGGCGTTGGAGGTGCATGTGTTCGCCGCCAGCCTGCGCGGCACCGGCGAAGGGCACTCGGCCTGGGAATCCGCCGACGGCAAAGTGGACACCATGACCAACGGCACCGTCGGCAAACTGGTGAAATCCAACGGCCGCACCCTGACCGTCACCTACGGCAACCAGCAGAAAACCGTCGTCGTGCCGGAAGACGTGCCGATCGTGACGCTGGATCCGGGCGATCTGAGCCTGCTGAAACCGGGCGTGCACATCGTGCTGTTCTCCGCCGCCAACGAAAAGGGCGAGCGCATCGCCACCCGCATTTCCGCCGGCAAAGACGGCACCGTGCCGCCGATGTAACCGGAGGAATGCCATGAAGACCAACGCGTCGCCGCCGGTGCATCGCTGGCCGGTTCGCATCACTCATTGGATCAATCTGTTCGCCATGGTGTGCATGTTCATGAGCGGTTGGGAAATCTACAACGCCTCGCCGCTGTTCGATTTCCGCTTTCCGCCGCAGATGACGCTGGGCGGTTGGCTGGGCGGCGCGATTGGTTGGCATTTGGCGGTGATGTGGCTATTGGCGCTCAACGCCGTCTGCTATCTGCTGTGGAGCCTGTTCAGCGGTCATTTTCGCCGCGATCTGTTGCCGCTTCGTATCGGCGCGCTGCGGCAGGATATCTGGCTGGCGTTGACGCTGCGCCTGCGCCACCGGCATGGCCACTATAACGCCATTCAGAAACTGATGTACCTCGGCGTACTGGCGCTGGGCCTATTGCTGGTACTGTCCGGCCTGGCGATTTGGAAGCCGGTTCAGCTGCAGGGATTGGTCGCCCTGTTTGGCGGCTTCGATTTCGCGCGCTACGTGCATTTCTTCGCCATGGCCGGCATCGGTCTGTTCGTGGCGATCCACGTCTTCATGGTGATCGTCGTGCCCAAAACGCTGTGGGCGATGATAACGGGTGGCAAACATGAATGAGAAAAAACCGCGGGCAACCGCGCCAAAACTGGAACCGGACCAAAAAAAGCAGTTGGTCAATCTGCAGCGCCGCCTGATGCTGCGTTCCGGCCTGACGCTGGGCGGCATCGCCATGCTTACCGGTTGCAACCTGCAAGACGGCGATCGGGTGGATAAGGTGCTGTGGGCCATGTCGCGCTGGAACGACCGGGTGCAGGCCTGGCTGTTCAGCGGCCAGCGGCTGGCGCAAACTTATCGGCCGGACCAGATCACCCACCCTTTCCCCTTCAACGCGTTTTACCCGGAATATAACGTCCCCGAGATCGATCTCGCCGGCTATCGGCTTGAGGTCGCGGGGAAAGTGGAGAAAAAAGCGCCCTGGACGCTGGAACAGCTGCAGCGGCTGCCGCAGCAAAGCCAGATCACGCGCCTGATCTGCATTGAGGGCTGGAGCGCCATTGGCCAATGGGGCGGCGTGCCGCTGCGCACCTTTCTGCAGCACGTCGGCGCGGATCTGAATGCCGGTTACGTCGGCTTCAAATGCGCCGATCGTTACTACTCCAGCCTCGACATGGCCACCGCGCTGCACCCGCAGACCATCCTGGCGCTGGATTTCGGCGGCAAGGCGCTGCCGGCGGACTATGGCTACCCGCTGCGGCTGCGCGTGCCAACCAAGTTGGGGTTCAAAAACGCCAAACATATCGCCGCGATCTTCGTCAGCGACGTCAATCCGGGCGGCTATTGGGAAGATCAGGGCTACAACTGGTTCAGCGGTATTTAGTTTTGCGCGGCGCTGCGCATAAGCCTCATCGGCGGCTGGAGGAGCCTCTCCGTCGCGGTTAATAATCAGTTCGTCACAAAGGGGATAACTATAGGAAAAATAATAGTAAAAAGGATTTTATCATGGAGATTGATGTGAGGGAGTCACACACTGGAATAGCAGACACATACAGATATCAGATTGCTGTCAGAAAAGGTGATGGTAAATCGGCCATCTATCATTTGGATTTCAAGAAAATTGGGCAAAACATGCACCATTGGTTTGCCCCAGTGTATGTGGACACTGCTCTCCTCAATAATGCTTTCTCTCTGGAGTTTTATGATGTTAAGGCGTTGAGCGACGCAAACAGGCATCGGCGCTCAGCTTTCGATACCTATACCGCAATGCGTTATACCCTTTTCCAACGCGAACGCTTATTCGTAGTTGGCATCGGGGAAACCCTTCTCAAGTTTGCCTATCAGTATCATGCCAGGCTCATCTTAAGCGCACCGTTAAGGCCAGCATTAGCTAAAATTTATGATTTATTGTTGAAAAAATACGCCCACAAAGGGCATTATTTATACAAAATAGAGTTTATAAAGGACGGCCTCTATGTCATCGAAATCCCGCGTAACCCCCATAGCATCCCACACTTACCAGCAGCACGTTAAGGAACAGCGCCTGAAAGAGATGCAAGCTTTCCACGAAGAGTGGTGGGAACAAAGGCGCCGCGAATGGCGTGAACGCGGCGGCGTTGAAGCCAGTGAACCGCCCGCACGTGGCATCGATACCGAACTTTCATCCTGATCCCGCTTCGTTCTTATTCCTCTTCTCCCGCCGTCAGCAATGCAATCCCCGCGTGCTCAATGGCCTCCCGCGCGGCGGCGGGCAACCCCTCGTCGGTAATGACGGCGTCAAAGGCGGCGATCGGCAGCGCCAGGTAAGTCGCGACCTTGCCGTATTTGGACGTATCGCTGAGCAGAATGCGGCGGCGGCTGGCCTCGACGATGGCCTTCTTCACCATCACCTTGTCTTCGTTCGGCGTCGACAGGCCGCGCATGCTCCACGAAGAGGCGGAGATGAACGCCAGATCGATAAACAGACCGCGCAGCGCCTGCGCCGCCGCTTCGCCGACGCAGGAGCGGTTTTCCCGGCACACGGTGCCGCCGGTGTGGATGATTCGGCACTGGCTGTGTTCGATCAGGAAGCCGGCGATGACAAAGTCGTTGGTCACTACCGTCAAATCGTCACGTTCACCGATCTGTTTCGCCAGCGCCAGCGTGGTGGTGCCGGCATCCAGATAGATACAGCTGTTGGCGGGAATTTGCCGCGCCGCCAGCCGGCCAATGGCGATTTTCTGCCGGCCGAACATCCCCTCTTTGGCCTGGTGCGAAGGTTCGCTCGCCACCCGCTCGGGCGCCTGCACGCCGCCCGAGACCGACTGCACCGAGCCCTGTTCCTCCAGTTTTTGCAAATCACGGCGGATCGTCATGTGCGACACCCCCAGCCGTTCGGTCAGCTCGGCAATGCTGACGACGCCGCGTTCGGATACCAGCGCAAGAATTTGTTGATGGCGTTCTACAGGTATCACGGTTCCCTCTCGTTGCTGCGGTGATAATAATTGTGATTTTACGTCAATTTTCGTTCGCCGATAGCCCTAATTTTTCGCGGCGTGACGGCGCACGCAGTTAGGCCAGGTAAACATAAACTTATTTAAAAACAGAATAGTAATGTTAATTCAGGCCAGAAATCAGACGAAAAATCCGTTTCACATATTGTTAATTATTGTGATATCGATCGCGGATAAACCGTCGTCAAGCGCTTACATTTAACACAACAAAACAAATTATCACTAAAATTAACAGGAGTGCAGTATGACACACCCAGGGAATTATGCCGTCTGCATCATCGGACTGGGCGCGATGGGCATGGGCGCGGCGCGTTCGTGCCTTCGCGCCGGATTGGCCACCTACGGGGCGGACCTGAATCCGCAGGCGCTGGCGACGCTGCAGCAGGCCGGCGCGCAACAAGCGTCTACCAGCGCGTGCGACTTCGCGGCCGAGTTGGACGCCGTGCTGCTGCTGGTGGTGAACGCCGTCCAAGTGAAACAGATCCTGTTCGGCGAACAAGGCCTGGCGCCAAAGCTCAAGCCAGGCACTGCGGTGATGGTCTCTTCGACCATTTCCGCCGATGACGCCAAACAGATCGAGCAACGGCTGCTGGACTACGGGCTACCGATGCCGGACGCGCCGGTTTCCGGCGGAGCGGCCAAGGCGGAGGAAGGCCAGATGACGGTGATGGCCGCCGGCGCCGACGCCACCTTCGAGCGTCTGCAACCCGTGCTGGACGCCATCGCCGGCAAGGTTTATCGCATCGGCGAGACCATCGGTCTGGGCGCGACGGTAAAAATCATCCACCAGCTGTTGGCCGGCGTGCACATCGCCGCCGGAGCGGAAGCCATGGCGTTGGCCGCCCGCGCCGGCATCCCGCTGGACGTGATGTACGACGTGGTCACCCACGCCGCCGGCAACTCCTGGATGTTCGAAAATCGCATGCGCCACGTGGTCGACGGCGACTATACGCCCAAATCGGCGGTGGATATCTTCGTCAAGGATCTGGGGCTGGTGGCGGATACCGCCAGGGCGCTGCACTTCCCGCTGCCGCTGGCCTCCACCGCTTTCACCATGTTTACCGCCGCCAGCAACGCCGGTTACGGTAAAGAAGACGACAGTGCGGTAATCAAAATCTTTGCCGGCATCGATCTGCCGCAAAAAAAGGAGGCGCTCTGATGCTGCTTGGCGTAATCGCGGATGACTTTACCGGCGCGACCGACATCGCCAGTTTTCTGGTGCAAAACGGCCTGCCGACGGTGCAGCTGAACGGCGTGCCGCAGGACGAAACGCAGGTAAACGCACAGGCGGCGGTCATCAGCCTGAAATCGCGTTCCTGCCCGGCAGAACAGGCGGTCGAACTGTCGTTGCAAGCCCTGGCCTGGTTGCAAAAACAGGGCTGCCGCCAGTTCTACTTCAAATACTGCTCCACTTTCGACAGCACCGCACAGGGCAATATCGGCCCGGTGACCGACGCCCTGCTCACTGCGCTGGGGGAAAATTTCACGGTTGTCTCACCGGCGTTGCCGGTAAACGGCCGCACGGTCTATCAGGGCCACCTGTTCGTCGGGGAACAGCTGCTGTCTGAATCCGGCATGCGTCATCACCCGGTCACGCCGATGACCGACAGCAACCTGCTGCGCCTGATGGAATCCCAGGCCGCCGGGCGCTGCGGGCTGGTGACGGCGGCGGAAATGGATCGCGGCGCCGAGGCGGTCAGCGAGAAGCTGCGCCAATTGGCGCAGGAAGGCGTGCGCTACGCGGTGCTGGATACGCTCAACGAGCGGCATCTGCTCATTCAGGGTGAAGCGTTGAAAACGATGAAGCTGGTGACCGGCGGTTCGGGCCTGGCGATCGGTCTGGCGCGGCAATGGGCGCAAAGCGGCGCTCGTTCGGCAGAGGCAGCCGGCGCGCCGCAGGGGGAAAAGGCAGCAGTGCTGTCGGGCTCGTGTTCTGTGATGACTAACCGGCAGGTGGCGCACTACCGCGAGCGCGCTTCGGCGCAGGCCATCGATATCGGCCGTTGCCTCGAACCACAGGCACGCGCCGCCTACGCCGCCGAGTTGGCGCACTGGGCGCAGCATCACGCCGGGGAGGCGCTTGCCCCGCTGATCTACGCCACTGCGCCGCCGGAAGCGCTGCAGCAAACGCAACGGCAGCACGGTGGCGCCGCCAGCGAGGCGGTGGAAGCGCTGTTCGCCGAATTGGTGGTGCAACTGCACCGGTTGGGATTCAGCCGCTTTATCGTCGCCGGCGGCGAAACCTCCGGCGTGGTCACGCAGGCGCTGGGCATTCGCGGCTTCCATATTGGCCCCGGTATTTCTCCCGGCGTTCCCTGGGTGCGCGCCAGCGATCGGGCGATTTCCCTGGCGCTGAAATCAGGCAATTTTGGCGATGAAGCCTTCTTCTCGCGCGCGCAAACGGAGTTTCCAGTATGAGCATGACGACCGAACAGCAAGCGCGCGAAGAGATGGTGCGTCTCGGCGCCTCGTTTTTTCAACGCGGTTACGCCACTGGTTCCGCCGGCAACCTCTCGCTGTTGCTGCCGGACGGCGCGCTGCTGGCGACGCCGACCGGCTCTTGCCTGGGCGAGCTGCAGGCCGATCGCCTGTCTAAAGTGAGCCTGAACGGCGACTGGCTGTCCGGCGACAAGCCGTCGAAAGAGATCAGCTTTCACCGAGCGCTGTATCTGAACAATCCGGAATGCAAAGCGGTGGTGCACCTGCATTGCACCTACCTCACGGCGCTCTCTTGCCTGCAAGGGCTGGACGTCGACAACGCCATCAAACCGTTCACCCCCTATGTGGTGATGCGCGTCGGCAAGGTGCCGGTGGTGCCCTACTATCGCCCTGGCGACGAAAGGCTGGCGCAGGATCTGGCGCGCCTGGCGCCGGCCCACCGCGCCTTTTTACTGGCCAACCACGGGCCGGTGGTGACCGGTAAAGACCTGCGAGCGGCGGCGGACAATACCGAAGAGATGGAAGATGCGGCGCGGCTGATCTTCACCCTCGGCGATCGTCCGATCCGCTATTTGACCGATGATGAAATTGCCGAATTACGGAGCTGACCCATGCCTAAATTTGCCGCCAATTTATCGATGATGTTTAACGAAGTGCCGTTCCTCGAGCGCTTCGCTGCCGCTGCCGAACAAGGCTTCAGCGCGGTGGAATTCCTGTTCCCTTACGAGCATCCCGCTGAGCTGTTGGCCGAAAAGCTGCGCGAGCACGGCCTGCAACAGGTGCTGTTCAATACCGCGCCCGGCGATGTCGCCGCCGGCGAATGGGGGTTGGCGGCGCTGCCGGGCCGCGAGCAAGATGCGCGCGCTGATATCGATCGCGCGCTGGCCTACGCCATCGCCCTTTCCTGTCCCTGCGTGCACCTGATGGCCGGCGTGGTGCCCGCGGGCGCGGATCGGCAACGTTATCTCGACACCTTTATCGCCAATGCGCGCTATGCCGCCGACGCCTTCGCCCCGCACGGCGTCAAGGTGCTGATCGAAGCGCTCAGCCCACCGGTCAAGCCCGACTACCTGTTCGCCAGTCAACATCAGGCGGCGGAGGTGGTGACGGCGATCGAGAGACCGAACGTGTTCATTCAGTTCGACTTTTTCCACGCGCAGTTAGTGGGCGGCAATATCAGCGGGCTGCTGGAGACGCTGGCCGGGCGCTACGCGCATATCCAGATAGCCTCGGTGCCGGATCGTCACGAACCGGACGAGGGCGAACTGAATTACCCATGGCTGTTCGACAGGCTGGATGCGCTCGGCTATCAGGGCTGGATAGGTTGCGAATACCGGCCGCGCGGCGACACCGCCGCCGGGCTCGGCTGGCTGAAGCCTTACCGCTAACGTCGCACGCCGACACCAGGAAAACGATTTTATAACAATGAAACGCACCCGTATCGCCACGCGGCGATCGCGGTGCCCAACGCTTACCCAACGAAAGGCTTTTTTCATGTCTACCTCTCTGCTGTTGCTGATTGCCGTACTCGGCGTGGTGCTGCTGTTATTGATGGTGATTAAGGCGAAGGTGCAACCCTTTGTCGCGCTGTTGGTGGTCAGTCTGCTGGTGGCGTTGGCCAGCGGCATTCCGACCGGTGAAGTGATGAAAGTGATGACCGCCGGGATGGGCGGCGTGCTCGGCTCGGTAACCATCATCATCGGTCTGGGGGCGATGCTCGGGCGCATGATCGAACACTCGGGCGGCGCCGAGTCGCTGGCGCAACGTTTCAGCCAGGGGCTGGGGCCGAAACATACCGTCGCCGCGCTGACCCTCGCCGCATTTATCCTCGGCATTCCGGTCTTCTTCGATGTCGGCTTTATCATTCTGGCGCCGATTATTTACGGCTTCGCCAAGGTCGCCAAAGTGTCGCCGCTGAAGTTCGGCCTGCCGATGGCCGGCGTGATGTTGACGGTACACGTCGCGCTGCCGCCGCACCCCGGCCCGGTCGCCGCCGCCGGCCTGCTCAACGCCGACATCGGTTGGCTGACCATCATCGGCCTCGCGATCTGTATTCCGGTCGGCGCGATCGGCTATTTCGCCGCCAACTACCTCAACCGCAAAACCTATCCGTTATCGATAGAGGTGCTGGAACAGCTGCAGCTGGCGGCGCCGGAGCCGCGGCCGGAAGGGCGAGCGCCGCTCAGCGATCGCATCAACCCGCCCGGCGCTGGCCTGGTGGCGGCGCTGATCGTCATCCCGATCGCCATCATCATGCTCGGCACCGTCTCCGCCACGCTGTTGCCGGCAGGCTCGGCGCTGCGCGATGCGCTGTCGCTGCTGGGGTCGCCGGCGGTGGCGCTGATGATAGCCCTGCTGCTGGCCTTCTACTTCCTGGCGCTGCGCCGCGGCTGGAGCCTGCAACACACCGGTGACGTAATGGGCGCCGCGCTGCCGACCGCCGCGGTGGTGATCCTGGTGACCGGCGCGGGCGGCGTGTTCGGCAAGGTGCTGGTGGAATCCGGCGTCGGCAAGGCGCTGGCGGAAGTGCTGACGGCCATCGGCCTGCCGCTGGTGCCCGCCGCGTTTATCATTTCGCTGGCGCTGCGCGCTTCGCAGGGTTCCGCCACCGTGGCGATCCTGACCACCGGCGGCCTGTTGTCGGAAGCGGTCAGCGGGTTGAATCAGCTGCAGCTGGTGCTGGTGACGCTGGCGACCTGTTTTGGCGGGCTGGGGCTTTCCCACGTCAACGACTCCGGTTTTTGGATCGTCACGCGCTATCTGGGGCTGTCGGTGGCCGATGGCCTGAAGACCTGGACGGTGCTGACCACCCTGCTCGGCCTGAGCGGCTTTCTGTTCACCTGGCTGTTGTGGCTGGCGGTGTGATTTCTCTGGCATACTGAACGCCGTTGTTTTTCATCGCCTTTCACCCTGTGCAGGAGCAGCAACATGACCGTAATCAACACCGCGCCAACGCTTATCACCGAACGCCTGCGGCTGGACGCGCACACGCTGGACGACTTCGACTCGCTGGCCGCGCTGTGGGCCGATCCGCTGGTGGTGCGCTATATCGGCGGCACGCCGCGCGACCGGGAAGACTCCTGGGGGCGCCTGATGCGCTACGTCGGCCACTGGGCGCTGTTGGGATACGGGTATTGGGCGGTGCGTGACAAACAGAGCGGCGAGTATCTCGGCAGCATCGGCTTCTCCAACTTCCTGCGCGACATCACCCCGGCGCTCGACGCGCCGGAAATGGGCTGGACGCTGGTGAGCTCGGCGCACGGCAAAGGCTACGCCACCGAGGCGCTGCGGGCGGCGCTGGCCTGGGGTAAAACGCACCTGCCTGGCAAGCAAACCGTCTGCATCATCTCACCGGAAAACCAGGCTTCGCTGGCGCTGGCGAAAAAAGTCGGCTTTAGCGAAAGCCACCGCAGCGAGTATCACCAGAGCCCGATCGTCGTGATGCATTGCCCGCTTTGAATGCCTAAGTGCGTTGCGCCGCCAACGCCGTCTGAATGAAGTTGTCCCGCAGCGCATCGGCGCGCTGCGGATCCCAGGCGATACCGACCTGCCACTCCGTCTCCTCGCCGCTCAGCGGTAAAATGTCGATGCCGGCCGGCGCGATATGCGTGATGCTGTGCGGCAGCAGCGCGACACCGACGCCGGCGGCAACCAGCGCCAGCAACGTCTGGATATCGCCGGCCTGCTGCACCACGTTCGGCGTCAACCGGTGGGCGGCGATAAACCGCAGCGACTGATCGCTGAGCCCGCGCCCGCGTTTGGGAGTCAACTGCAACAGCGGCAGCTGATTGAAACGCGCCATCAGATCGTCGGCGCGCAGCGCCAGCGCGCCCGGCGCGGCCAGCACCAACCGATCGCTCAGCAATGCCACGCCGCACAGCGGCGTATTGACCGGCAAGCGCACGAACCCCGCCTGCAACTCTCCCTGCAGCAACAGCTGATACTGGCGTTCCGACGGCAAGTCCTCCAGGCCGATCGCCACCTCGGGAAACCGTTGGCGAAAGGCTGCCACCAGCTGCGGCGCCAGATGAAAGCTGGAAAGGCCAAACCCCAGCGCCAGCCGCCCCGCTTCCCCGAGCGCCACCCGCCGCGCGCGCCGCTGAAACTGCTGGTACTGCTCCACCAGCGCCTGCGCTTCCGGGTAGAGCCGCTGCCCGCCGGCGGTGAGCACCGCCCCCTGTCGGCCACGCTCGAACACTCGAACGCCGAGCTGGGTTTCCAGCGCCTGAATTTGCTTGCTCAGCGCCGGTTGGCTGATGCATAGCCGGCTCGCCGCCTGCCGATAGTTGCCCTGTTCAGCCAGCGCCACCAGGGCGCGCAGTTGTTTTATATCCATTCCATTAGGTTATCGAATAGGGAATTTAATTGATTATACAGTAATCAAACCACCTGCTGTAATCAACGCAGACCCTAATCGGAGAGACACCATGACCATCTCATTACGCGCCGCCACGGTGCAATTCCAGCATCGCGCCAACGATAAGAATTACAACCTGTCGACTATCGAGCGCTTTATCGCTCAGGCGGCCGAGCAGCAGGTACAGCTGCTGGCCTTCCCGGAAATGTGTATCACCGGCTATTGGCACGTGCGCCATCTGTCCGCCGCCGAAGTGCGGGCGCTGGCGGAACCGATCGCGTCCAGCCCTTCGCTGGCGCGCATTCGCCCGCTGGCTGAGCGTTACAATATGGCGATCGGCGTCGGGCTGATCGAACTGGGCGACGACGGCCGTTGCTACAACGCCTACGCCGTATGCCTGCCGGACGGCGCGCTGCATGTGCACCGTAAACTGCACGCCTTCGAACACCCGGCTATCGCTAGCGGCGATCGCTATACGGTGTTCGACACTCCCTGGGGCGTGCGCGTGGGCGTATTGATCTGTTGGGACAACAATCTGGTGGAGAATGTGCGCGCGACGGCGCTGCTGGGCGCGGAGGTGTTGATGGCCCCGCACCAGACCGGCGGCACCCATTCGCGCAGCCCGCACGGCATGAAGCCGATCCCACAGGCGCTGTGGCAGCGGCGAGCGGAAGATCCGCAGGCGATAGAGGCCGCCTTTCGCGGCGAACACGGCCGCGGCTGGCTGATGCGCTGGCTGCCCTCGCGCGCTCATGACAACGGGCTGTTTTTGTTATTCAGCAACGGCGTGGGCCGCGATGACGATGAGGTACGCACAGGCAATGCGATGATCCTCGATCCCTACGGCCGCATCGTAGCGGAGACCTGGGCGGCGGAAGACCGGCTGGTCAGTGCCGATCTCGATCTGACGCTGATCCCGCTCAGTACCGGACGCCGCTGGATTTACGGACGCCGCCCCGAGCTGTACGGTTTACTGACCGAACCGCAAGGCTATGAGCGCGATGCCCGCAGCGCGCGCTTTTCGACGCAGCCTACGGGGCGCAGCGGCTAATGACAGATAAAAAAAATCCGCCCGAAGGCGGATTTTTTATCCGCGCGGCAACCTGTGCCGCGCATTCACGCCCGCAGGCATGAAGAAATCTTAGAAGCGGTAGCCTACGCCAACGTTCCAGCTGCCAACGTCCACGCTGCGGATGCGGCTCTGCTCGTAGCCAACGTCCAGGGCAACGTTTTCGATTGGGTTGAACTGCAGACCTGCACCGTAGGTGAAGCCGTAGTCGCTGTTGCCACCTTTGTTACCGCCAGCCTGGGCGTTGTCGATGTTTTTGCCGTAGCCAACACCGATCACACCGTAGATGCTCGCCCAGTCGTTGAAGCGGTAAGCTGGACCTGCGGTGATAGAATCGTACTGAGATTTCTTGTAGAAACCGCTTTCAGAACGATTTTTTTCCAGGTGGGTGAAGGAGCCGATCACACCCAGTGGGTTGTTGTCGAACTCGTAACGGTATTTCAGGTTGAAACCGTTGGCCTTGTTAGCAACGCCTTGGAGATCACCCTGCGCATAGCCAGCGGATACGGTGCTCTGACCAGCGAATGCGGTACCTGCGCTAACTGCTAATACGCAAGCTGCTACTGCGGAAAGACATGCAATTTTTTTCATAACCACCTCAAACGCGTTTTATTATTAAGTACATCCATTTGTTCATGCTTTGAAAATATAACAAAAATTAGCGTGAAACTCTGCCTTGAAATGAGTGTCTAATGCTTTATATCGTGTAACAGAAGATTTCAAGAACAGTGTATCTGCTTCTTTTCGCTCTATTTTCGGCCGTATTCTACGGCTTTCTGTGACAAAAATCACCAATTTAATATCCAGATAATTCTTAAGAAAAAGCGCACTTTTTGACCAAATCCGCCACATCTCATCCGAGGATCGGCGGATTTCACCGCGATGCGCGCTTTTCTCAGACAGATTTTCGCCATTTCATTTACACTGCTCGCATCCCCGTTTCGACCGTTTTCTCAAGGCTGAGGAACGGCGCAAAAAAGGCCCGTTAAGGATGTCGTTATCTACTTCCGGCAGAGCGCCCTCCGCGCTGCTGCCCATCTGTCTGTTAATCATCGCCATGGTGTCTATCCAAAGCGGTGCCTCGTTAGCCAAAAGCCTGTTCCCGATCGTGGGCGCGGAAGGCATTACGACGCTGCGTCTTTTCATCGGCACCCTGATTCTGTTCATTATCTTCCGCCCGTGGCGTATGCGCATCGTCGCCGGCAGCCGCTTGCCGCTGTTGATTTACGGCCTGTCGCTCGGCGCGATGAACTACCTGTTCTACCTGTCGTTGCGCACCGTGCCGCTCGGCATCGCCGTGGCGCTGGAGTTTACCGGCCCGCTGGCGGTGGCCATGTTCTCGTCGCGGCGGCCGATTGACTTCCTTTGGGTGGCGTTGGCGATCGCCGGGCTGTGGTTCCTGCTGCCGCTTGGTCACGACGTAGGCGGAATCGACCCGTTGGGTGCCGCCTGCGCACTCGGCGCCGGCGCCTGCTGGGCGGTGTATATCATCTTCGGCCAGAAGGCCGGCGGCGATCACGGCCCCGGCACGGTGGCGCTCGGCTCGCTGATCGCCGCGTTGGTGTTCTGCCCGATCGGCGCCTGGCAAACCGGCAGCGTGCTGTTCAACGTTGAGATTCTGCCGATAGCGCTGGCGGTGGCGATCCTCTCCACCGCGCTGCCTTATTCGCTGGAGATCATCGCGCTGCCCAAAATTCCGGCGCGCACCTTCGGCACCTTGATGAGCCTGGAACCGGCGATGGCGGCGTTATCCGGCATGCTGTTCCTCGGCGAACACCTGAGCGGCGTGCAATGGCTGGCGCTGGCGGCGATCATCGCCGCCTCCATGGGCTCCGCCCTCACCATTCGCCCCAAACCTCGCCTCGAAAGCCTTTCCTGATGACCCGACTCGCCTGCAGACCGCAACGTCGGAATGCAGGCGGGTTAACTGTTTTCCTCGTGACAAGTCGGCATACTTCCCCTTAGCCTGTATCGCAGGCTCTTTGGACTTTCGCTCACATGGAGAATAACAGTGATTCACAACAGCCTGTTCAACCCACGCTTCGGCCGCGGACTCGCGCCGGCGCTGGTTTCAACCCTGACCGAATTGCGCCGATGCGACCTGCCAGAACTGGCGCTGGGGCATCACCCGATCGACGGCGACAACATCTTTATGGACGTGATGACGCTGACCACCGCGCCGGCGGCGGAAAAGCGCGCCGAAATGCATCAGGAATACATCGCGCTGCATCTGCTGATCAGCGGTGAAGAGCGCATCGAATACGGCCTGGCGGGCAATGGGCATCGCGAACAACCCCACACGGAGAATAGCGATCTGCTGCTGCTGGACATCAAACGCCACCCGCAAACGCTGCACATGACGCACGGCATGTTCGCCCTCTTTTTCCAGATGGAACCGCACAAGACCGGCTGCGTGTGGCAGCGGCCGCAGCACATCAAGAAAGCGGTGGTGAGGATCCATCACCGTCTGCTGCTGTGAACCTGCAGCAGCGCCCGTAGAAAATCGGCGGCCTGGCGGGGTGAACGCAGGCGCACGAAACGGCGCCCGGCGTCGGGACGAGCCATCTCCGCCAGGTATTTTCGCCGGTTCTTCGAGTAAGTGCGGATCGTCCAAAGCACGATCGACTCGCGGCTGAAGAAAGAACGGCGGAAGCTTTCCCGATTGCCGGTGCCCGGCCACAGCTCGCTTTTGCCGGCCGCGCGTCGGCACGCGCGGCGCACGGCCTGCCACAACGTGCGGCCGAAACCGTAGTCCAGCCACAGAATATAATCGACCTCGCGCCACTTGACCGGCTGCGTGCGGCTGTAATTGCCGTCCAGCACCCAGCCATCCCCCGCTTCGGCCAGCGTCTGTTCAAGCCGCGCCAGGAACTCATCATCGGGCGTTCCCTGCCATTCAGGCCGCCAATACAGCCTGTCCATCTCGATATAGGGCACGCCAAGCCGTTCCGCCAGTTGACGCGCCAGGGTGCTTTTACCGCTGCCGCTGGTGCCGACGACGTTAATTTTCATTATTCGCCCTATAAAGAGAGAGGATAATTACCCTACTGTAGCGGCATCAATTACCGCTATCAATATGAATGGATGAGAAATTAACACCACGATAACAAAGCGGATATTTAGCCGAAACCCGCAGGCGAAAAAATAAAATAACCAAGGTAAATTTTCACAGCCATAAATAACAAATCAGTAAATGACAAATAATTATATTTTTCATGCTATTGCATTAAATAAAAATTCAACCAGACCCATTATCCGTAGGCTAACCCTATTTGTACAATAGCCATTTTCGTCCGGCAAAAATAAACAGCCCTGCTATAATTGATCCCGTAACGAAATAGGACAACGACTAATCAAGAGGATATCTGATATGAGTACCGCTAAACTGGTGAAAACGAAATCTTCTGATCTGCTGTATACCCGTAACGATCTGGACGAAAAAATCAAACTGGCCGCCATCAAGGCGCTGAACCACCAGGTCGTGCAATTCATCGATCTTTCGTTGATCACCAAACAGGCGCACTGGAACATGCGTGGCGCGAACTTTATCGCGGTTCATGAAATGCTGGACGGCTTCCGCACCGCCATCATCGAGCACCAGGACACCTTCGCCGAGCGCGTGGTGCAGCTGGGCGGCGTGGCGCTGGGCACCGTACAGGTGGTGAACGATCGCACGCCGCTGAAAAGCTATCCGACCAATATCCACAGCGTGCAAGAACACCTGAAAGCGCTGGCCGATCGCTATGGCGCGGTAGCGAACGACATCCGTAAAGCCATTACCGAAGTGGAAGACGAAGACACCGCCGATATGTTCACCGCCGCCTCGCGCGATCTGGACAAGTTCCTGTGGTTCATCGAATCCAACATCGAATAACGCCGCAACGCGTTGCAGACCGCCCGTCGTGCCGGGCAGAACAGGCTGGGCTTCGCCCGGCCTGTTTTCTTTTGTGCGGCCGTTGAATTGTGCAAAAAACGGCCCATATTAAACGGTAGGTTTCCCTTGTCAGGAGGTGATGATGGCCAGCGGCTGGGCGGCGGACGGCGCCGTACAAGATCAAATTGATTCCACCGTCGACGATGCGGTGCAGCGCGCGCGTGATGCGCTCGGGCATGGCGAGAGCGAACGCTATTGCCAGGAATGCGGAGAACCGATCCCCGAGGCGCGCCGCCAGGCGCTGAAGGGGGTGCGTTTTTGCGTCGCCTGCCAGGCCGAACAAGACAAAAAACACGCGGCCACCAGCCTGTACAACCGGCGCGGCAGCAAAGACAGCCAGTTGCGCTAGCATTATCATCTGCTCCCCTTTTTCCCCTCTCGCAGTCACGCTTGCACCGTCAGTGCATCATGAAAGTTAGAGTTAGTTATCAATATTGAAGCAAAAACGTTAAAGAACGGTTGTTTCACAGCCAAAATTTGGTTAATGATAGCCTCGTGCACCAAGATAATTCTTACGCACCATTTCGGTGCCTCATTGTGGTGCACAACCATAACTATTCGCCGTCACGGCACAACATCACGCAGTAACTCTTTGTTTTTATAGTAGTTGAAAACATGGCACGATTTTTTCATGGTACCAACTGCAATATAAAAAATGGGTAATCCGCAACCTGTACAGGAATTCCTCTCATGAAGTCGATTTTTAAAGTCTCCCTGGCCGCACTCTCCCTGGCCTTTGCCGTAAGTTCCCACGCAGCAGACAAACTGGTGGTCGCCACCGACACCGCTTTCGTTCCTTTTGAGTTCAAGCAAGGCGACAAATATGTCGGCTTCGACATCGACCTGTGGGCCGCCGTCGCCAAAGAGCTGAAGCTGGACTACACCCTGAAACCGATGGACTTCGGCGGCATCATTCCGGCGCTGCAGACCAAAAACGTCGATCTGGCGCTGGCCGGCATAACCATCACCGATGAGCGCAAGAAAGCCATCGACTTCTCGGACGGTTACTACAAGAGCGGCCTGCTGGTCATGGTCAATGCCGACAACAACAGCGTGAAAGGCATCGACGATCTGAATGGTAAAGTGGTGGCGGTGAAGAGCGGCACCGGCTCGGTGGATTACGCCAAGCAGCACATCAAAACCAAGGATCTGCGTCAGTTCCCGAACATTGACAACGCTTATATGGAACTGGGCACCAAGCGCGCCGACGCGGTGCTGCACGACACGCCAAACATCCTATACTTCATCAAAACGGCCGGCGCCGGCAAGTTCAAAACCGTCGGCGATTCGCTGGAAGCGCAGCAGTATGGCATCGCCTTCCCTAAAGGCAGCGATGCGCTGCGCGAGAAGGTGAACGGCGCGCTGAAAACCCTGCGTGAGAACGGCACCTATAACGAAATCTACAAGAAGTGGTTCGGCACCGAACCTAAGTAAGCGGTGAACTTGGCACGCTATTAACTTAAGCACAGGGGGTCGCTTAACCCCCTGCGCTTCGTTGTATCTGATACCCACGTTTGGGATCACCGGGAGAAATATCATGCAGTTCGACTGGAGCGCCATCTGGCCCGCCATTCCTATCTTGTTAGAGGGCGCCAAAATGACCCTGTGGATTTCGGTCCTCGGTCTGATTGGCGGCCTGATCATCGGCCTCGTCGCCGGCTTTGCCCGCACCTACGGCGGATGGATCGCCAACCACATCGCGTTGGTGTTTATCGAAGTGATCCGCGGCACGCCGATCGTGGTGCAGGTGATGTTCATCTACTTCGCCCTGCCGATGGCGTTCACCGATTTGCGCATCGATCCGTTCACCGCGGCGGTGGTGACCATCATGATCAACTCCGGCGCCTACATCGCGGAAATCACCCGCGGCGCGGTGCTGTCTATCCATAACGGTTTCCGCGAAGCCGGGCTGGCGCTCGGCCTGTCGCGCCGCGAAACCATCCGCTACGTCATTATGCCGCTGGCGCTGCGCCGCATGCTGCCGCCGCTGGGCAACCAGTGGATCATCAGCATCAAAGATACCTCGCTGTTCATCGTGATCGGCGTGGCGGAGCTGACCCGTCAGGGTCAGGAAATTATTGCCGGTAACTTCCGCGCGCTGGAAATCTGGAGCGCCGTGGCGGTTATCTACCTGATTATTACCCTGGTGCTGAGCTTCGTGCTGCGTCGTCTGGAAAGAAGGATGAAAATCCTGTGATTGAATTTAAAAACGTCTCCAAGCATTTTGGCCAAACCCAGGTGCTGCACAACATCGATTTGAAGATCGACAAAGGCGAAGTGGTGGTGATCATCGGGCCGTCCGGCTCCGGCAAATCCACCCTGCTGCGCTGCATCAACAAGCTGGAAGAGGTGACCAGCGGCGATCTGATCGTCGATGGCCTGAAAGCCAACGATCCGAAAGTGGACGATCGGTTGATCCGCCAGGAAGCCGGTATGGTATTCCAGCAGTTCTACCTGTTCCCGCACCTGACGGCGCTGGAAAACGTCGCCTTCGGCCCGATCCGCGTGCGCGGCGCGAAGAAGTCCGATGCGGAAAAGCTGGCGCGCGAGCTGCTGGCCAAGGTCGGTCTGGCGGAGCGCGCCCACCACTACCCGTCCGAGCTGTCGGGCGGCCAGCAGCAGCGCGTGGCGATCGCGCGCGCGCTGGCGGTGAAGCCGAAAATGATGCTGTTCGACGAGCCGACCTCCGCGCTCGATCCGGAGCTGCGCCACGAAGTGCTGAAGGTGATGCAGGATCTGGCCGAGGAAGGCATGACGATGGTCATCGTTACCCATGAAGTCGGCTTTGCCGAAAAAGTGGCGTCGCGCCTGATCTTTATCGACAAGGGCCGGATTGCCGAAGACGGCAACCCGCACGATCTGATCAACCATCCGCCAAGCCCGCGTCTGCAGGAATTCCTGCAGCACGTGTCCTGATCCTGGCGGTTTCACGGCGGGCGTTGCACGCGCCCGCCGCTTTCATTCCGCACGCTCTCCCACGCCCCGTCGCGCCACCTTTCCTACTATATTGATTGTTTTTCATCGTATTGCTTTTACATCCGCCGATCACAGAACGCCAAAGAGAGGAACCATGCCGCCAAACGCAGACTCCCGACGAGGTTCTCATCTGCGAGAACACCTGCTTTTCCTGCTGCTGCTGTTGACCCTGAACGTCTTCGCACCACCGGCGCTGGCGCAAAATGCGCCGCCCGCGCCCGCCGACAAGAGCGAGCAACAGAAAGCCGCCTACGCCGCGCTGGCTGAGCTGCTGCAAGACGACAAAGCGCGCGCGGAACTCATTAACCACCTGAAACAGACCGCCGGCGACGCCCCCGCCGCCGCGCCGGCAACGCCGGAGGAATCGACGCCCGCTACGCTGAGCGACAGCCTGAACTCGCTGGCGCAGGAAGGCATCGGCACCTTTAACCAAAAGCTCGGCGCGCTGCAAAAGCTGATCGACTCCGGCCCGAAGCGCGTTTTCAATCCCGCCGGCTTTTTCCGCGCGCTGGGCTACTTTCTGCTGACGGTGGCGGTCACCTTTGCGCTGTTCCACCTGATCCGGCGGCTGATCGCGCCGCTGTACAAGCGCATGGGCAGTTGGGGGCACAACGCCAGGCTGCAGCGCGGCCCGTGGTATAAGCGCCCCGCCGCCATTCTCGGCGCTTTCGCCATCGATCTGCTAGTGCTGCTGCTGGCGCTGGCGGCAGGCAACCTGTTTGCCCGCCACGTCCACGCCGACAGCGCCACCATCCTGCGGCTGCAGACCCTGTTTCTCAGCGCCTTCGCGGTGATTGAATTTTTCAAGGCGGTGCTGCGGCTGATTTTCGCCCCCAGCTTCGACTATCTGCGCCCATTCCCCTTCAGCGATCGGAGCGCGCGCTATTGGAACACCCGCCTCGCCTGGCTCAGCGGCCTGATCGGCTATGGCCTGATGGTGGTGGTGCCGGTGGTGGCGGTGCAGATCAGCTATTCGGCCGCCGCCGCCGTCAACCTGGTGGTGATGCTGGCGCTGACGCTGTACGCCATTTGGCTGATCCTGCACAACCGCAAACCGATACAGCAACAGATCAACCTGCTGGCCGAACGGTCGATGGCGTTTTTCAGCGTGATCCTGCGCGGGCTGGGGCATGTCTGGCATCTGTTGGCGATCGCCTATTTTCTGGTGTTGTTCGTGCTGTCCCAGTTCGACATCGGCAACAGCCTGCGCTTTATGATGAGCGCCACGGTGAAAAGCCTGTTGGTGGTCGGCGTCGGCGCGCTGCTGTCCGGCATGCTGACCCGCTGGATTTTCCGCCGCATTTCGCTGCCGACCGACGTCAATCTGCGCTATCCGATGCTCGAGCGGCGCATCAACTCTTACATCCCCAACGGGTTGAAGATACTGCGGGTGATGGTGGTGCTGGCAGTGACGCTGTTTCTGCTCGATGCCTGGCATCTGATCAACCTGTATCAATGGGCGGGCAGCGAAAATGGCCAGCGGACGCTCGGCGGGCTGGTGCATATTCTGCTGATCCTGTTGATCGCCGTGTTCAGCTGGACGCTGATGGCCAGCATCATCGAGCACCGCCTGGCGCTGGAGCTGAGCAACGGCGTGCGGCCGAGCGCGCGCGAACGCACGCTGCTGACGCTGTTTCGCAACGTGTTGGCTATCGTTATCAGCACCATCACCGTGATGATCGTGCTGTCGCAGATCGGACTGAACATCGCGCCGCTGCTGGCGGGTGCCGGCGCGCTGGGGCTGGCCATCAGCTTCGGCGCCCAGACGCTGGTGAAAGACGTGATTACCGGCGTGTTCATCCAGTTCGAAAACGGCATGAACACCGGCGAGTACGTCACCGTCAGCGGCATCACCGGCACCGTGGAGCGCATGACCATCCGCTCGATCGGCCTGCGCGACGACTACGGCGTCTATCACATCGTGCCGTACTCTTCGATCACCACGCTGGCCAACTATGCGCGTGAGTTCGGGGTATACCGCGCCAATTACACCGTCAGCCGCGACGAGGACATCGATCGGGTCAATGAGGTGCTGCATCAGGCCATCGAGGCGCTGAAGCAGGATGAACAGGTGAAGCATTTCCTGATTGGCGAGCCGGTCTTCAACGGCGTGGTGGCGCTGGGCGATCGCTCGTTCACCACCCGCGTGACGGTGCGCACGCAGGCGCTGAAACAGTGGGTGGTGCAATACGCCCTCGACCGGCTGGTGAAAATCCATTTCGATCGGGCCGGCATCGGCATGCCGCAGCAGGCGATGCAGATTTCCCGCGCACCGCAGCCGCATGACGAGCAGGCGCCGCCCGCGGCGATCTGAGGTTAGCGCCCGCGCCCGCAGGGCTGAGCGGCCAGGAAGGCCGCCACATCCTGCCGGTAGGCGTCGTATTGCACCGAGCGCGGGGCAAACAGGCCCACCACGTTGATCAGCCACGGATGGCGGGCGAACAGCGGCTTGACCATCACATGATCGGCCTCGTCGATGCGCGTCACCGTCAGCAGCGAGGCCGGGATCGTTTGCCGATACACGCGCTCGGTTTCGTCCGCGTCCACGTTGACGTCGCGCCCCCCCAGGATCAGGTGCACCGGCGTGACGAAATACCGCAATCCCGCCGTCGCGTCGCTGGCCATGTTGGCGCGGATAAAGCGCCAGCGGTCGGCGCTCAATGCAGCGGCGGCGCCAAACTCACGGCGGTACTGTTCGTAGCCGTCCGGCTGTTCGAGCAGCGTTTGGATGTGGCGCCAGTGCGCCTCGCGCGCGGCGATCGACGCTTCATCGTCCCCTGCCGCCACCATCGCCGCCCGGGTGTTGTAGCGCCCCTGCCGCAGCCAGTTGATCGCCGGCGCCACCGCCAGCGTAAACGCGATGTCGGGGCGCAAACGCGCCACCTCCGGCATCACCCACCCCGCCTGGCTGGTGCCCCACAGCCCCACGCAGCGCGCATCGAAGCGCCCGTCCTGCCGGGCCCAGTCGATGATATCGGCGGTTTCCCGCGCGCGATCCGCCATGGTCTGATGCAGCCAGTTGCCGCCGGAGCCGCCCACGCCCGGCTTATCGAAGGCTAAAACCGCATAGCCCTGCTGCGCCATCGTCTCCCAAATGCCGTAATAGCCTTCGTCGCGGCTGGCGTTGGCCGGCCCATCGCCGTGCACGAACACCACCACGCCGGGCTTCACCGGCGCATGCTCCGGCAGCACCAGCGTGCCGGTCAGCCGATTGCCGCCGGCGGTCACCACCACCGGTTCGGTGACAAAGCGAAAGTCGTTGACGTAAATCACCCAGCCGAGCGCCGGCAGGAGCAGCGCCACGATGAACAGCCCTATTCTGCGCACGTCGCCTCCCCGCTGCGTTTCTCCATCAACACCCAGTCGGCCTGGCCGAACAGCAAGCCCAGCGAGGCGTAATGTTCTTCGCGCCGCACCTGAAAACCGCAGCGCTGATACAGACGCTGCGCATCGACGTTGCGCCGGCTGACGTGCAGGCTCAGGCGCCGGCCTGCGCCTTGTTCGGCGGCGTAGTCATTCATCCACTGCAGCAGTCGCCTGCCCACCCCTTTGCCACGCTGACTCTCGGCCACCGCCAGGTAGGAAAGATACAGCTCATCGGCCGCCGGGGTGTGCTGCAACACCGCAATTTGCAGATACATGCGCCAAACGTTCAGCCAGCCATAGCGGCGACACAGCCGCCAAATCGGCAAGGCGCGCGGACGCAGCCCGGCGCGGTTCTCGCCATCGATGGCATTCAGGGCAAAGGCCGCCACCACCTGTTCATCCTGTTTCACCACGAAGCTGCGCTCCCGGCTGCCGCTTTGCTTCCAACTCCACAGCCGATAGAACAGACGCCACTGAAGGCGGGCGCTCAGATGGCGCGCGCGCTGGAATTTGTCGCAGAACGCGGCGTAGATCAACGCCGCCGTTTGCAGACGGTCAGCGTCGCGATAAGGCTCAATGTGCAACATATCAACCTCGACTAGAGTTGGCGGTAGAGCAGTTGCTCCAACAGCCGCACCGGCGTGATCGCCTCCGGCGAAGGCGACGCGAAGATAGCCTGCCGCCAGGCCTGGCTTTCGATCACGTCCAGCACCAGCTGCGCGAGCGGCAAGGGCGCTATCGCCGGCGCGATCTCGCCGATTTGCTGAGCCTCGGCGATCGTCGTCGCCAGCGCCTCAATCAACTGCCGCTGGTTGGCGCTGAACGGCTCGGCCAATGCCGGGTTGCGCGCCACTTCAGCCACAATTTCCGCCGACAGTTGCACATTGTCCGGTTCGGCGACAAAAGCGTGATAGGCGGTGAAAAAAGCCGACAGCGCCTGTTTCGGCCGCTTTTTCTCGGCCAGCAATGCGGCGGCGAACTCGGCGAATACGCCGTTTTCCAGCAGCGCGATCTCGCCGATCAGCGCCTCCTTGCCGGAAAAATGGTTATAGAGGTTGCCCACGCTGACGCCCGCCGCCTGGGCGATATCCCGCATGCTGGTCTGGTGAAATCCCTTATGGGTAAAGCTGTGCAGCGCAGCGTCGACAATCTTTTCTCGGTTTCCCATCGGCAGCTCCCGAAACGGTGAAGGGGGGCGCCTGGCGCCATCGAATAAATATGAACGAACGTTCGTTCATATTTAAGAATAGCATAGGCCGGTAAAATTGAACCGCGGCTCAACGGCGCAGAGATCGGTGGGAAGAGACAAACGCCGCCCCGCTTTCAGGGGCGGTGCCCGGCAAACTCAGTGCAGCGCGTCGCCCTGCTTCACCGACGTAAACGCCTGCATCAGTTTCACGACGTCATGCATGCCGATGTTGACCTGGTTGATCACTTCTCCGGCGTCATGGGTCAATGCCACACCGCCGCCGGCCTGTTCCACGCAGGTCGCCATACCGGCGATCGCCGCCGCCACGCCTTGCTGGATAGACTTGGTCATGCGTTCGATCTCGGTCGCCGCCTTGCGCGACTGTTCCGCCAGCGTGCGCACCTCGTTGGCCACCACCGCAAAACCGCGCCCGTGCTCACCGGCATGGGCGGCTTCAATGGAGGCGTTAATCGCCAGCAGATTGGTTTGCGAGGCAATTTTACGAATGGCTTCGACGATGGTGCCGATCTGCTGAGAGCACTTGCCAAGCTCGGTGACCACGTCCGACGTTTCGCGCGCCGCCGCTTCGACCTGCTGCATGCCCTTCACCGCCTGCTGCACGATGACCGCGCCCTGCGCCGCCTGCCGGTCGGTATCGAGCGACAGATGATGCGCGTTGCGCACCATCTCTTCTTCGTGCTGCTGCTGTTGCATCAACCGGGTGATGTCCTGGGCGATCTTCACCACTTTCACCACCTGGCCGTCGTTGTCGAGGATCGGGTTATAGCTGGCCTCCAGCCAGACCCGTTCGCCGCGCCGGTTGACGCGCTCAAAACGCCCGGTGATGAACTCGCCGCGCGCCAGGCGCTGCCAGTGCCGCCGATAGTCGTCGGAAGCGGCGAACGCCGGCGGGCACAGCACCGCATGCGACTGCCCGCACGCCTCATCCAGCCGATAGCCCATCAGCGCCAGCATATTGTCGTTGGCGCTGACAATGTCGCCCTGCGGCGTGAAAGAAATCATCGCCATCGAGCGATTCAGCGCCGCCAGCAGGCTGCGGTGTTCCTGCGCCTGGGTCACTCGCTCGGTCACTTCGCTGGCGATCTTGACGATTTCCACCACCTTACCCTGTTTATTCAGCACCGGCGCATAGGTGCCCTGCAGCCACACCGCCTCGCCGTTTTTCGCGATGCGCTTTATCGTGTCCGTGATGGGTTGCCCTTTATTCAGCGTCTCCCAATGTTCGCGATATAACGGGCTGGCGACATAATTAGGATCGCAGAAAATACGGTGATGCCGGCCTATCACGTCATCGCGTTGAAATCCGAGCGTGCTGAGAAAGAGATCGTTGGCGCGCAATACCGTGCCGTCGGGCGAGAATACAATCATGGGAACGGCGTGTTCTATCGCGCTCAGTTCGGCGCCTTTGTGGGTAGTTAACTGACTGAATCGTAACAGCATAGGGTGTAGTCCTTGTGGCAGATGATGGCGCTTTTCTTATTTTGTCTGGCCACATGCCGCGCCCACACGCAGACGTGCCATCGCGGAAGGTACGGGCAGCGCCGAACCTTCTGGTTATTGCTCTTAACCGGATTAAATTTATTTATTCAGTAAAGTAATTATTCGAATTTAAATAAACCAATAACCTAAGATTTTTATTATTAAATGCGTAATGAGAATAACGTAAGTGATGAAAATTGAAAGGTAAAATGCGGATTTTTGTCGGCGCCGGCAGGATAACCGGCGCCGTTGAGCTAACACATCGCCTCTTACGCGACCAGCGGCTCCGGCTCGACCACCGTGCCGTTGAGCATGATTTCCGGCACATAGCGCAGTTCATTGAGCAAACTTTGATGGTCCTGCCCCAAGAGCAGGATGACGCTGTCCGCGGCATCCAGACGGTGGTCATCATTGTTATCGACAATGAGGTAGCTGCTGTTTTGCTCGCCGAGAACGCTGCTGACCCCGACCTTGGCGCTCAATGCTCCAGGCTGACCGAGATCGAGCAACGCGGCCAACAGCTGGCTGGCGCTGCTGCCCTGTTCGGCCGTCAGGGCGCCGATTCTCGCCTCCACGCCTTGCGCATCGCTGACGCCATAATCCGCCAGCTTCCCGCCGCCGGCCCCCTGAGCGATCCGCAGACCTGAAAGCACATCGTCGATGCTGCCCTGCGTCAGCGAAAAGTCTTTTAACGTCACGCCTGACGCCGCCGTGCTGCTCTGCAGCGTAACGTGGCTTTTCCCTGCGCCGGCGACGATCGTCGTGTCTCCCTGCACGTTAAATTGATCGCTGCCTCCTCCGCCTTTGACCAACAGCTGTTCGCCCTGTAGCCCAAGATCTTCCAGCAGCGGCGCCAATTTGGCCTGCGCGCCACCACTTAACGGCAGCAAGCCCAACATTTGAATGATCGTGCCGTCACCGCTGCCGCCATGAGAGGACGTCAGGGTGAACCCATTACCGGCAAAGGCCGAAGCGTCAACCTGGCGGACCTGAGTGTACCCCTCCGTTAGCGTCAGGTTGAAATTCGCGCCGCCGGACAACGTAATGTCTTGCACCTGATCATTTTGCCCCGTAAGCGTCAAGGCGCCATTTCCCCAGCCGCCGGTGTTAATGGCAACCAATGTCAATGGATTTTCATCGCCATGCGAGTCAAGCGCCAATGAGCCGGCATTACCGCGCCCGGAGAACAACAGGTCGAAACGATCGGTGGCATTCTCAAGGAAGGCTATCTCCAGCCGGCTGTCCGCATGATCACCGATGCCGCTGATTTCAAGGCGCGCCGCATCGGCATTGGCGTTGATCACCTTGACGTTATCCGCCCACCCGGACAGCAACAATCCCTCACGGCCAAGCGCCTGCGCCGCCCGGCTCTGCACGACCGTCCCTCCGTCCGTTCCCTCTACGGTGGCGTTGCCGCTCAGCACCCCGTAGTCAAACACATGAGCGCTCGTCGCCAGCGCTTTCGTGCTGTAACCGTTCCAACCGATTTGCGTCAGCGTAGCTTCCGCCTGGCCGATGTAACCCGCCATATCTATCTGTTCGAAATGACTGAAATTGGCGGCATTGCTGCTCACCGTACTGATGCGCACGCCAAAAAGATCGAGCGTCGAGGTCATTTTGACGATCAGGTTGGCGGACAAAATATCGTGCCCGTCACCGCCATCGGCGCTGAATATCCACCCCACATGATTGGCGCCGCCATCGGCATTGCCTCCCCACAGTAGGCTGTCATTGCCGTTGTTCAGAGAAAAGTGCCCTTGGGCGGCGGCGAGATCGGCCTGCGAAGTGAGCTGCACCCGATCGTCGCCATGGGTGCCATGCAATGTCACATTGGCATTGTTTACCGTCATCTCCACCCCATACCGAGCCGCAGGGTTATTATGCAGCCGGATATCCGCCGCAGCGTCGCCATTGACGATCAGGTAAGAAAGCTGCGAGGCATAGCTCAGGTCAACCGTAACGTCCGCGTCAGCATCCAGGAACACCCTGAACAGCACGGCGGTTTCCGCATTGCTCAGCGTATGGTGAGCATGCGTATTCACCGTACCCGACGCGTTGCCGCCGCCCTCGCTGGTGGCGAGAGAAGCAGTCGTTTTATACGCCAGGCTGGCGCCGACATCGCGCGCGAACATCCACTGTTCATACTGAACGTCACCTGCCGGCGGCGCATTGATCAGATCGGCGATCACCGCCTGCGTGACCAGTGCCTTGTCGCCGCCCAACGCCCGATAGTGTTCCAACTGCTGTTCATCCGCCGCCCGGCCATGCACCGCCTGATAGACGTGCTGAATAAAGTCGTCCCCCTGCAAACCACCGATCTGCGCCTGAAATTCCGGCGTCGCCAGAAGGGCCGAGACCAATTCGGTATAGCTCAAGGTGCCGGAGGCCAGCGTTTTGCTCCAATTGTCCAGCGAGACGCTGTCCACCGCCCGCTCGGGCAATGCACGGAACAGCGCCGCTATCTGCTCCAGATACTCGGTCGCCGGCAGTTCGCCCGGTGAATATTCCTGGCCCGCCGCATTGAAATGCTGTTGAGCCGCCGCATCTTCCGGCGCCACCACCCCGCGCAACTGCGCGATCATATCCACCAGCAGATCGCCGCGCGTCGCGCCTTCCGCCAGCCGTTGCTGGTAAGCGGCCAGTTCAGGCGCCGTCGGCGGCCGTTCGAATCCCTGTGCGAACAGATGCAAAATGAAGTCATGATCGGAAAGATCGTTAAGCGGCAGGGTGGCAATCTTGCTCTGCGCCAACCCAGCCAGATCGCCCCCCTGATTGAGCAGCTTGCCGTCATGCGCAATTTCATCGGTCTGCCAGGGCGCTCGCAGCAGATAAAACATCGCCTGCGCGTCGCCGCTTCCGCCGGCGGCATCGGCGGCCGTGCCGGGGTACAAACCTTCAGCAATGCGCTGATCGAGCGCATCACGCTGCGCCAGCATCACCGGATCGTCCCCCAGATAGTTGAAGAGGTCGATGACGACGCTGGCGACAGCGCTGTTGAAATGCCCCTGTTGCAGTAAGGCATTGATGTAATCCGGATCGGGAGCGGTATTGTAAACGGAGAAATAAACCTGGCTGAGAATGTCGTATTCGCTTTGGCCGCTCATCCAACCGGCATCGGGTTGGCTCATTAAAATGCTGGCCATATAGGCGGGCGGCTGGCTGCCGATATCAAATGCGCTGTCGTAGTAATCGATTTCCGCCGCCGTCGGCAAACGCCCGAAAATGCCGATGATTAAGGCGCCGACCTCTTGTTGCGTAGCTAAAGGAATCATAATAAATCCCGTCAGTGTAATGGACTAAGTTCGCGGCATGGCTGCGCCGCGGCCTGTCTCCTACATCGCGAAGAGAGACATTGCACACTGCCTGGAGGGGTTTTTATAGGTATGACTACAGTTAAGAAATGCTGATGCGATAAGTCAATAAAACGGGGAAAACCGATCCTCGGTATGGGACTTTGCTCCCATACCGAAGCACCTGAAGACCTAGCGCCAGCGTTCGGCTGCCCAGGCGGCCTGTTGCTCGGCGTCGTGGAAGGTCCAGGCGACGAAGCGGCTGATCTTCTGCCCTTGCGCCATCTCGACGGTGCGCACCTCGGCCGCCCCCGCCACTTTCAGCGCATGGTAGATGGCCGGCAACGTGGTGTTTTTCGAGATAAGCGAGGTGAACCACAAGCAGTTGTTGGCCTTGCTGACGCTCTCTTCCACCATCTTGCGCACAAAGGCTTCTTCGCCGCCTTCGCACCACAGCTCGTTGTTCTTGCCGCCGAAGTTTTGCACCGGCTTGTCGGCCACTTCCCCTTTGCCCAGTTTATGCAGCTTGCGGCGGGTGCTGGCGCGCGCTTCCTGCTCGGACGCGTGGAACGGCGGGTTGCACAAGGTGGCGTCGAATTTCTCGGCCGCGCCGATGATGCCGCTAAAAATCAGCTCAGGCTGTTTTTGCAGCCGCAGACGCACGCTGTTGCGCAGCGTCGGGTTCATCTCGACGATCATTTTGGCGGCGTTCAGCGACACCGGATCGATTTCGGAGCCGGTGAAACGCCAGCCGTATTCGCGCAGGCCGACGATCGGGTAAATGCAGTTGGCGCCGACGCCGACGTCGAGGATAGCCACGCCCTTGCCGCGCGGGATCTCGCCGCCGTTGCTGGTCGCCAGCAGATCCGCCAGGTGGTGCAGATAGTCGGCGCGGCCGGGGATCGGCGGGCACAGGTAATCAGCCGGAATATCCCAGTGTTCGATGCCGTAAAAGTGTTGCAGCAACGCACGGTTGAGCATTTTCACCGCCGCCGGATCGGCGAAGTCCACCGAGACATCGCCCCAGGCGTTCGGTTTTACGAACGGCGCCAACGCCGGGCAGCTGGCGATCAGCGCCGGGAAGTCGTAGCGCGAACGATGACGGTTGCGCGGATGCAGGCCGCTTTTCTGCTGCGGGAAGGTTTTCTTTTTTTCCACCGTGACGGGCTCTCTTGAAGGTATTTCCGGCGCGTAAGATAACACATCCGGCCCGGAATGGCGCAGCGGCGGGAAACCCGGCACAATGAAAGCTTCATCGATTGCCACAGGGGCCCCCATGAGCCGTGAATCTCGTTATTATTATGAACCCGCCGCCGGCCACGGCCTGCCGCACGATCCGCTGAACGCCATCGTCGGCCCGCGCCCCATCGGCTGGATCTCTTCCCGCAGCACCGCCGGCTTGCGTAATCTGGCGCCCTACAGCTTTTTCAACTGCTTCAACTACCGCCCGCCAATCATCGGTTTCGCCAGCACCGGCTGGAAAGACAGCGTGGCGAATATCGTGGAAACCGGCGAGTTCGTCTGGAACCTGGCGACGCGCCCGTTGGCGGAAGCGATGAACAACAGTTCCATCAACCTGCCGCGCGGTGAGGACGAATTCGCCTTCGCCGGCGTCACGCCGCTGCCCGGGCGCCGGGTCAAAGCCGAGCGCGTGGCCGAAAGCCCGGTGAACTTCGAATGCCGCCTGACCCAATGCATTCAGCTGCAAACCGCCGCAGGGGAACAGGTGGAGACCTGGCTAGTGTTGGGCGAAGTGGTGGCGGTGCATCTCGATCCGGCGCTGCTGGATGAACACGGCGTTTACCAGACCGCCGCCGCCGAACCGATCCTGCGCGCCGGCGGCCCGAGCGCCTACTACGGCATTTCGGAACAGCACCGGTTCGACCTGACGCGCCCGACGCGCTGATCGTCTCCCCCCGTTTATCTCGGATGTAAACGGGGGATTAACAATCAAAAAATCTGAACAAAACTATCAACACTCTCCGATTTCATCCCGCCTGTCACTGCGCAATAATCTTCCCATCGAAAGGCAACACCCTTTCTCCCTAATTCACTTTGACAGGAATGACCAACATGAAAACCATCAAAACTTTTGCTGCCGCTATCGCCCTAGCTACCGTTTCTTTCACCACTTTCGCCGCTGAACACGTCAGCGCGCAGGATGCCGCCCAATTCGAAAAAGCCGGCGTGATCGTCGCCAGCGGCGCGACCGACCTGAGCAGCTTGAAATCCCAGTTGGCCGCCAAAGCCGATGCGGCGGGCGCCAAGGCTTTCACCATCACCTCCACCAGCGGCAATAACCTGATGCACGCCACCGCGGTTATCTACAAATAATCGCCGCCCCAGACGTCAAAAAGCCCGCCGGCTATCACCCCGGCGGGCTTTTTTTATGTTCGCGTGCGTCAGCGCTGAATGGGTACGACAGCGAGTTTTTTGCCGTCCGCTTTGTCCGCACCCCACGCGTAAACGAGCCGGAAAATTCTGTCACCAACAGGCAGAACCCCTGTATTCAGTGGGGTTTGCACACACATTTTTTTACCTGCCCATAGCTGGACTAACGGGAGAGGATGATTATCATGTTACGCAGACTACAGATGCAGAGAGCGTTGTATGCAACATATCATTGAAGGTTTCCTCAGTTTCCAGAAAGAGATTTTCCCGCAGCGCAAGGAACTGTTCCGCAGCCTTGCCTCCAGCCAAAATCCCAAAGCGCTGTTTATCTCATGCTCTGACAGCCGTTTAGTGCCCGAGCTGGTCACACAGCAAGAACCTGGGCAGCTTTTCGTTATCCGTAACGCCGGCAACATCGTCCCTTCCTTCGGCCCGGAGCCGGGCGGCGTCTCTGCCACCATCGAGTATGCAGTGGTGGCGTTGGGAGTTACCGATATCGTGATTTGTGGCCACTCGAACTGCGGCGCCATGAAGGCTATCGCGTCCTGCCAGTGCCTCGACCCCATGCCTGCGGTAGCTCACTGGCTGCACTATGCCGATGCGGCAAAAGCGGTGGTCGAGAAGAAAACGTGGCATAGCGAAACAGACAAAGTTAACGCTATGGTGGAAGAGAACGTTATAGCTCAGCTAAATAATATCAAAACCCACCCTTCTGTGGCGGTGGGTCTGCGCAACAGCGGGCTGCGCCTGCACGGCTGGGTGTACGATATCGAAAGCGGCGAAATTCGCACGCTGGATAGAAACACCAAGAGCTTCGTGTCTTTGGCCGATAATCCCGACGTCTATTTCGAATAAAATCACGCCTGGTTTTAACCATTAAATAAAATCCACGCTTCCGCGTGGATTTTACTGTCAGCCTTAAACCAAACGCGCCTCTATCGCCGCAGCGAAGCCGCGGCACATCCGTTCGTCACCGTCGGCGTTGTCTGCCAATACCGTCTCGCCATCCACCACCCGAATATGCGCCTGCAAATCGAAATCCGCCGGCGGCTGCGGGCGTGCAGCGGCGGCGGCCATCGTCTGCTGCGCCTCATGCCACGCCTGCGCCACCGTCTGGTTGCAGGCCTGCGCCAGATAGTCCGGATTAAACCCTTCGCCGGTCAGGCTGCGCAGCGTGTCGTCGTGGCTGACGCTGTTGCCCGGCAACCAGTAGTGTTGCGCCAGATCCGGGCCAATGGCCGGGTTGTCCGTCAGATAACCGTCGCGCTGCAGGAAGAAGTGACGGGTTTGCTCCACCGCCATCATCGCCAGCAAATAACCCTGATAGGAACAGGCGGACTCCAGCGACAGCAGGTGCGGGATCGCCAACGTCGGGCGCGGGCTGCCGCTGATGCCGAGGATCTTCTGCTCAACCTCACGCGCCAGCGCGGTGATGGCTTCCGGCGTGCGCTGCTCGTCATCCCACTGATACAGCGCCCACTCGAAGTACGGCACCAGCAGGATATGGCGTTCGTTGAACGCGCGCATCGGCTGGCGCGCCGCGATGCCGGCTTCGATCAGCGCATCGGGCACCGCTTCGCCGGCGGCGTTTTTCGCATAGCGTTTCAGCCAATCGGCGTCGTCCAGCAGGCTGTCGCAGAACATCGACTGGGTTTCGGCATAGGCCATCGAAGTCGGCGGGAACTCCTGCGAGAAGCACGGCGCATTCTGGCGAATGTTGGCGAAGTGCGCCGCATGGCCGCCCTCGTGGAACAGGGTGTTTAGCCCGTAAGCGCCGCTGCCCACCTGCCCCGGCTGCGCCAGGCTGGTGAAGTTGATGCGCGCGGGCACCCATTCCCCCTGGCGTACAAACGGCGGCACCGGGCCGTGCATGAAGCCGTTCTCATACTTGCCTTTGCGCACCAGCAGATCGAGATTCATCTCCGCGCCGCCAAAACCGATGTGCAGGCGTTTGAAGCTGTCGACCCAGCGTTCCAACGAACGGGAAAACGGGAAGTAAGGATCCAGTTGGCGGGTGACGTCGCCGGCGCTGGCGAAGCGGACGTTCCATGGCTCCAGCGCCTGGCTGCCCTTCTCGGCCGCCAGCTGCTGCAGGCTGCGCGCGTTGGCCTCGCGGGTTTCCCGCTCGAAACGATCCAGAATGGCGAACAGCTGCTCCGGCGTCATGCGCTCGGTTTTGTTCACCTTGTAGTCGAAATAGTTGCGATAGCCCATCTGGCGCGCAAAGCGGTTGCGCAGGCCAATCAGCTCCGGCAGGCCGTTATGCAGCAGCCATTGCTCCAGATCGCGCAGCGCCTGCTGCGAGCTGCGGCGATAGTCTTCGTTCGGGTTGGTCGCCTGATTGGTCAACAGCTCGCCGAGCGAAGCCGCCACGCGTCGGCCGTCGGCGTTCAGATGGGTGACCTGATAGCCCTTGCGGCGCGAGTAGAGATCGGATTCGGCGTGGATGATCTGATCCAACAGCGCCTGCGCCTGAGGATCTTCGATGGCGTTGCAGTCGAAAAAGCGCAGCCAACCCTGCAGGCCGTGGATCAGCGCATCGCGCTGCGCCTCCTGCGGCAACGCCTCCAGCCCGGCCAGCAGAGTGCGGATCTCCCCGAGCCGGCGCGGTTCGGCGACGAAGCGCTTATAGGCGCTTTCGGCGGCGGAAAAGCGCGCCGAGACGTCTTCACCGCCGGTGCCCATGTAGTTTTGCCAGAACAGCTCTTCTTTGGCGCGGTGTACGTCGAGGTAATCCTGGTTCAATTGATTGAAGTAATCGAGAGCCTGTTGCATAACCGTCCTTCTCAGCCGATGAGGAAATATCCCAGTATAGTCGCGCTCAGGCCTGATGCAGGCGTTTCAGCCCCTGCTCCAGCGTCTCGCTCTCGCCGGCGGCCACCAGGCAACAGGCGACCTGCCGCTGGATGGCCTGCGGGATCGCCACCTCGCCCGCCAGGCAGCGCTCGGTCCAGCGCGCGGTGGTTGCCGCGTCTTTCGCCGCCGGCAATGCCGGCGTTTCATCCTGCAAGGTGCGCTCCAGCAATACGCGCTGTTCGCCGCCGACGATATGGTGAATCTGCGGGCAGCGCAGCGGGTTGGCGTAGGCTTCGCCTTCGGTGCCGTGCATCAACAGCCCGCGGGCGCCGATCTGGCGGAAAAACGACGCCACTCGGCCAACATACTCCGGATGTGAGACGCTGGCGAGGCGCAGCGCATCCTGTTCGCCAAACGGCGTCGCCAGCTTGGCCAGCGTATGGGCGCTGTTGCGCACTCCCATGCGCCAACGCAACCCGAGCTGCCGCGCCAGCGGCGCCGACAGCGTGGAAACCGGCATGAATACCGCCTCGCCGTTATCGAGACGCTGTTGGGCGTGAGCGGCCTGTTCCGACCACGGCAGCCCAAGCGCGCGGAAAATCTCGGCGCTGGTCACGCGGGTGCTGTCGTCCAGCACGCCGTGCACCACCACCGGCAGGCCCACTTTCGCCAGCAGCAGCGCCAGCAGCGGCGTCAGGTTGGCCTGCTTGCGCGCGCCGTTGTAGCTCGGCAGCACCACCGGTAATGGCCTCCCCTGCGGCGCCTGCAACGGCAAGACCTGCTGTTGCATCGCCTGGTAAAAACCCAGCATCTCTTCTTCGGCTTCGCCCTTGATACGCAGCGCGATCAGAATGCCGCCCAACTCCAGCTCGGGGACCTCCCCGGCCAGCATCGCCTGATACAGCTCAAAGGCGGTCTGTCGGTCCAGGTCGCGCGCATGGTTTTTGCCGCGGCCTATTTCTTTGATAATTTTGGTGTAATCCATCCGAAGGTTCCCTCAGCTCACTCTTCGGTTAGCATACCCTATCCGCGCCGCCGCTCAACCTCCGCCGCCAGTCGCTGCTGCGCTTCATCGCCCTCGCGCAGCCCGGCGATCACCCCGCCGGCATCCTCGGCGCTGCGGTTTTGGCTCATTTTCCATTTGCCTTCGCGCCGGGTGACGGCGATCTCAATGCCGACGATGCCTTTAAGCTGTGCGGCGATGTAGTTGGCCGGCGCATCCTCGAGCCGCCAGGGTTCAGGACGCCGCCCTTCCTGCTGCGCAGTGAGATCGATCAGTTGGCGGCGCAGCCAGGCCGGGTCGTCCGTCACCGTCGGCACGCCATGCAGTTGCACCACGCTGTAATTCCAGGTCGGCACCACCTTGCCGGTCTGGCGCTTGCTCGGGTACCAGCCGGGCGACACATAGCCCCCCTGGCCCTGAAAAATCACCAGACATTCCGCCGCCTGTTGCAACCGTCGCCAGTGCTCGTTGGCGCGCGACAGGTGTGCCCGCAGCCGGATCTGCCCCTGTTCGACATCGGCCAGAAACGGCAGCGGATCGGCCGTCAATCCCTGCTCGCCGTGGCTGACCAACAGCCCCAGCGGGTGGGCGCGCACCAACGCCAGTTGGGCATCCAGATCGTCTTCGCGAAATGCGGCGGGCTGAAACATCAGTGTGGCTCCTTATCGCTCTCTCATAATGACGACAGTAAAGCACCCGCCGGCGGCCTACTTAAGATCCGCTTTCTGAGTATTTCGAGTGATCCGGTTTAACAAGATCAGGGCGACGCCCATCGCCACCAAATTACAGAGCATCGCACCGGCAAAGGCCTGGGCATAGCGTTCCGCCGCGCCGCCGCTCGCCAACAGCGGCACAAAACCGACGCCGCTGACCACGATACCCAGCGCGCCCCCCACCTGCTGCACGGTGGCCACCAGACCCGCCGCCATGCCCGCCTGCCGCTCCGGCGCCAAACCGAGCACCAGATTCAGCAGCGGCGTCATGCTCAACGCCTGGCCGAATCCCAGCACGACCAACCCCGGCAGCAGCCGCAGCGGATGCGCCAGCGCCCCGCCCCACAGCGCCTGCGCCATCAATAGCGCCAACCCGGCGGCGTAAATCGCCACGCCCGCGCTCAGCACGCCGTTGCCCCAACGCAACGTCAGCCGGGGCGCCAGCATCGAGGCCAGCATAAAGGCCGCGCTGGCCGGGGCGAACAGGCTGCCCGCCTGAAAAGGCGTCAGCCCCGCCCCCGCCTGCAGCAGCAGCGCGAAGCACAAGAAAAACGAGGAGGCGGTGGCATAAATCGCCAGCACCACCGCCATGCCCGGCGCGAAGCCCGCCTGGCGGAACAGCGCCGGATCGAGCACCGCATCATCACCGCGCTGCGCCAGGCGGCGCTCCCAACGCAGGAAGCCCCACAGCGTCAGCAACGCCAATGCCAACATCGGCGCGATCCACCACGGCCAACCGCGCGCCGGGCCTTCCAGCAACGGCAGCAGCAACAGCGACAGGCCGGCCGCCGCCAGCCACAGGCCAACGCCGTCCAGCCGCTGCGCCTGCGCCACTCGCGATTCGGGAATGCGCCGCGCCGCCCACAGCGCCAGCGCGCCGATAGGCAAATTGATCAAAAAGATCATGCGCCAGCCGCTGCCGAACAGGTTGGCCTCGATGATAAATCCGCCGAGGATCTGGCCGAAGATTGCCGCCAACCCCAGCGTCATGCCCAGCCAGGCGAAGGCGCGCCGCCGCTGTTGCGGCGCGTACAGCACCCGCATCAAGGCGTAAATTTGCGGGAACAACAGCGCCGCCGCCGCCCCCTGCAGGATACGCGCGGCGATCAACAGGCTGAGCGATCCCGCCAGCCCGCACAACAGGGAGCTCAGCGTGAATCCCAGCATGCCGAGGCTGAACAGACGCCGACGCCCGAAGCGATCGCCCAGACGCCCACCGGCGATCAACAGCACCCCAAACGCCAGTTCATAACCGGCGACGATCAAACCGATACCGGCGAAATCGGCGGCGAACTGTTGCTGGATCACCGGCGCCGCCACGTTGACCACAAACAGATCGAACACCGTGACGAAGCCGCCCAACAGCAGCACCGGCAGGCCGGGCAATCCCCGCCGTTCAACAGATAATAAATGTTCCATACCACCTCCAGAGATTATGATGGTCGCAGTATGGAATAGCGTTTAAACTGTTACTATATAGCCATTTATACTATTACTGACAGCAACAGGACGGTCGACATGCCCCCACGCACCCTCGAACGCACCCGCCACGAACTGGGGGATTTTCTGCGGCAAAAGCGAGAACAACTGTCGCCGGAGGCAGTCGGCTTGCCGAGCGGCAGCGGCAGCCGCCGCCGCACGCCGGGCTTGCGGCGCGAGGAGGTGGCGGCGCTGGCCGGCGTCGGCCTCACCTGGTACACCTGGCTGGAGCAAGGCAGGGAAATCAATGCGTCGGTGACGTTTTTGGAAAATCTGGCGCGGGTGCTGCAGCTCGATGCCGCCGGCCGCTACCACCTGTTTTTATTGGCGCATCAGCGCCCGCCGGTGCCGGTCGGCCATCAGTGGTGCCAGGTTTCGCCGTTGGTGCGGCGCCTGCTGGACGACCTGACGCTGCGGCCGGCCTACGTCATGAACCTCAGTTGGGACATCATCGCCTGGAATCCGGCGGCGCAGCGGCTGTTCGCCATCGGCGAGCGCCCGGCGCAAGAGCGCAACATGTTGTGGATGCTGTTTGCCGATCCGCAGCTCAATGCGCGCCTGCTGGAGTGGCGGGCGCAGGCGCCGCAAATCCTGGCCAGCTTCCGCCGCGACTACGCCCGTGCGCCGGAGGATGAGGTGATGCGCCAACGGGTACAGGCGCTGGAGCAGGTATCGCCGCAGTTCCGCCAGCTCTGGCGGCAGCATGATATTCACGGACGTTGCCAGGGGCGGCGCAGCTTCACCCTCCCGGAGATCGGCCCGGTCACCTTTGACCACGCCTCTTTCATCGTCGACGAAGAGAACCATCTGCGGCTGGTGATGTACAGCGCGCTGCCGGACGAACCGGCCAGCGCGGCGTTTGAAGCGCTGCTGCGCGAGGATTAACGACGGCTGTCGAAAATGAGTTTGCAGGCCAGCCCGGCGAACACGCCGCTCAGCAGGTAGTTCGGCCAGCGGGCGCTGAAGCGACGGCCGGCGAAACGGCTTTTCATGCCGCTGACCGCCAGGATCACCCCGCCGTTAATCAGCAAGCCGACCAGATTCAGCACCGTCGCCAGCGCCAGCATCTGCACTACCACCGAGCCGGCGCGCGGATCGATAAACTGCGGAAACAGCGCCAGCACGAACAGCGCCATCTTCGGGTTGAGGATGTTGGTGAACAATCCCTGACGGAAAATGCGCGCGGTCGGCACCGCCTGCAACCCGGCGGAAGCCTGCAGACTGCTGCCGGATCGCAGCGTTTTCCACGCCAGATAGAGCAGATAGGCCGCGCCCAACATTCTCACCGCATCGTAAGCCAGCGGCACCGCGACGAACAGTTGCGACAACCCCAGCGCCGCCGCCAGCGCGTGGCAGTAAGTGCCGAGCTGAATGCCCGCCAGCGAAGCGAAACCGGCGCGCCGCCCCTGGCTGACGCTGCGCGAAGCGATCAGCAGCATATCCGGGCCGGGGGTCAGCGCCAGCGCCACGCAGGCGCCGGAAAACAACAACAGCGTTGCGGCATCAATCATGAATCACCTGATAAGAAGACGGACGGGGATGGAGCCTCCATCATAGCGACGCCGACGTGGCTTGTCAGCGCCGCTCGCGTCAGATCACCCACAAATCGAGGTACTCGTTGACCGGCATCTGCGCCAGCCGCTGCCGATCCAGCGACACCTCGAGAATGCGCTGCTGCTGCTGGGCCGGGAACTGGCGCGCCAGATTGGTTTTGAACTTCTCGATCAGCAGCGGGATGCCCGCTTCGCGCCGCCGCGCATGGCCGATAGGGTACTCCACCGCCACCTCATCCAGGCGGCTGCCGTCGGTGAACTCCACCGTCAGCGCATTGGCGATCGAGCGTTTTTCCGGATCGTGATAATCGCGCGTGAAGGCGGGATCTTCATGGCAGTGGATCTTGCCGCGCAATGCGTCGATGCGCGGATCCTCGGCCACCCGATCCTCGTAATCGGCCGCCGTCAGCCGGCCGAACAGCAGCGGGATCGCCACCATATACTGAATGCAGTGATCGCGATCCGCCGGATTATCCAGCGGCCCCTGCTTGTCGATAATGCGCAGGCAGGCCTCGTGGGTGCGGATGCTCACCCTGGCGATATCGGCGGCGGTTTTGCCGGCGGCCAGCATCTGGCGGTGCAGCGTCATGGCCGCCTCCACGGCGGTCTGGGCATGGAACTCCGCCGGGAACGAAATTTTAAACAGCACGTTCTCCATCACATACGCGCCGTACGGCCGCTGGAAGCGGAAAGGTTCGCCGTTGAACGAGACGTCGTAGAATCCCCAGGTCGGCGCCGTGAGCGCCGAGGGATAACCCATCTCGCCGGTGGCGGCCATCAGCGCCAGCCGCACCGCGCGGGCGGTCGCATCCCCCGCCGCCCAGGATTTGCGGGTGCCGGCGTTCGGCGCATGGCGATAAGTACGCAGCGACTGCCCGTCCACCCACGCCAGCGATACCGCGTTCAGGATCGCCTCGCGGCTCAGGCCGAGCAGCTGCGCCACCACCGCGGTGGACGCCACCTTCACCAGCAGCACGTGATCCAACCCCACCCGGTTGAAGGCGTTTTCCAGCGCCAGGCAGCCCTGGATCTCGTGCGCCTTGATCATGGCGATCAGCACCTGCCGCATGGTCAGCGGCGCTTTGCCCGCCGCCACCGCCTGGCGAGAGAGCCAATCGGCCACCGCCAGGATCCCGCCCAGGTTGTCCGACGGGTGGCCCCACTCCGCCGCCAGCCAGGTGTCGTTGAAATCGAGCCAGCGGATCATGGCGCCGATATTGAACGCCGCCTGCACCGGATCCAGCTGGAAACGGGTGCCCGGCACCCGGCTGCCGTTCAGCACCTCGGCGCCCGGCACCACCGGCCCCATCAGTTTCTTGCAGGCCGGGTAACTCAGCGCCTCCAGCCCGCAGCCGAGGGTATCGAGCAGGCAATAGTGAGCGGTGCGGTACGCCGCCGGGGTATCGACGGCCTCTTTCATCACATAATCGACGATATCGACCATTTCGCGATCGAACGGCGGACGGCCGGTGTTGGCAGACTCAAGCATCATGATTTCCAAAGGCTCCATAGTGAAAACGACACGATAACGATCGGCGCTCAGCGCTGATCCAGCGGTACGAACGCCCGCGCTTCCGGCCCGGTATAGTTGGCGGACGGGCGAATGATTTTGTTGTCCTGCCGTTGCTCGATGATGTGCGCCGACCAGCCGCTCACCCGCGCCATGACAAACAGCGGCGTGAACATTTCGGTAGGCACCCCCAGCTGGTGGTAAGACACCGCCGAGAACCAGTCAAGGTTGGGGAACATGTTTTTGGTGTCGCGCATCACGCTTTCCAGCCGGTCGGCGATGTCATACAGCTTCATCGCGCCCGCATCCTGCGACAGGCGCAGCGCGATCTCTTTGATCACCTGATGGCGTGGATCGGAGACGGTGTACACCGGGTGTCCGAAGCCGATCACCACCTCTTTGTTGTCGATGCGGCGGCGAATGTCGGCTTCCGCTTCGTCCGGCGTTTCATAGCGTTGCTGGATCTCCAGCGATACCTCGTTGGCGCCGCCGTGCTTCGGCCCGCGCAGCGCGCCAATGGCGCCGACGATCGCCGAATAGACGTCGGATCCGGTGCCGGCGATCACCCGGCCGGCGAAGGTCGAGGCGTTGAACTCATGCTCGGCGTACAGGATCAGTGACGCATGCATTGCCTGTTCCCAGCTGGCGGAAGGCGCTGCGCCGTGCAGCAGGTGCAGGAAGTGGCCGCCGATGGAATCGTCGTCGGTCTCCGGCTGAATGCGCTCGCCGTTGTGGCTGTAGTGATACCAATAGAGCAGCATCGATCCCAACGACGCCAGCAGCCGATCGGCGATGTCGCGCGCGCCGGCTGCGCCGTGCTGTTCTTTTTCCGGCAGGGTGCAGCCGAGGGCCGAAACGCCGGTGCGCATCACGTCCATCGGGTGAGACGCCGCCGGCAGCGCCTCCAGCACCGTGCGCACGCTGGCGGGCAGGCCGCGCAGCGCTTTGAGACGGTGTTTATAGGCCTGCAGCTCGTCGCGGTTGGGCAACTTGCCGTGGATCAGCAGATGGGCGACCTCTTCAAACTCGCAGTGGCGCGCGAGATCGAGAATGTCGTAACCGCGATAGTGCAGATCGTTGCCGCTGCGTCCTACGGAACACAGCGCGGTATTCCCGGCGGGCACGCCGGATAACGCCACGGATTTTTTCGGCTTAACGCCAGTCGGGCTTTGCGGGGGGATCGCTTGGCTCATACTGTCCTCATTTGGCTTCTGCGTGAATGGCGCTTATTCGTCGCGTTGGCGAGCGAACAGAGCGTCGAGTTTCTCTTCGAACAAATAGTAGTTGATGCTTTCATACAGCTCGTTGCGGGTCTGCATGGTGTCGATGACGCTTTTCTGCGTGCCCTCTTCGCGCAGGGCGCGGTACACCCGCTCCGCCGCCCGATTCATCGCCCGGAAGGCCGACAGCGGATACAGCGCCATATCCACCCGGGCGCTGCGCAGCTCGTCGGTGGTGAACAGCGGCGTCGCGCCGAATTCGGTGATGTTGGCGAGGATCGGCACCTGCGTCGCTTCGGCGAAGCGGCGGTACATGCCCAGTTCGGTGATCGCTTCCGGGAACAGCATGTCGGCCCCGGCCGCCACGTAAGCCTGAGCGCGCTCGATGGCCGCCTCCAGCCCCTCCACCGCCAGCGCATCGGTGCGCGCCATGATCACGAAGTCAGGATCGCTGCGCGCATCCACCGCCGCCTTGATGCGATCCACCATCTCTTCGGTGGAAACGATGGCCTTATTGGGCCGATGGCCGCAGCGCTTGGCGCCAACCTGATCTTCGATATGCAGCGCCGCCGCCCCGGCCTTGCTCACCGAGCGCACCGTGCGGGCGACGTTGAACGCCGATGCGCCGAAACCGCTGTCGACATCCACCAGCAGCGGCAGCGGGCAGACGTCGGTGATACGGCGAATATCGGTCAACACATCGTCCAGCGTCGAAATGCCCAGGTCCGGCAGCCCCAGCGAACCGGCCGCCACGCCGCCGCCGGAGAGATAGATGGCCTGGAACCCCGCCCGCTGGGCCAGCAGGGCATGGTTGGCGTTGATCGCGCCGGCGATTTGCAGGGGTTTCTCTTTACTCAGGGCCTGACGAAAGGCGAGCCCGGGTGAGCGCAGCGTCATGACGTTCTCTCCGATTAGCTAGATGGAACAGACAGAGCAAGGGGCGGGCCAGGTTGCACTTTGGCGAGGAAAAAATTAAAAGCGATAAAAATAAGTGAGTTATAAAATTCGCGTCGCCATTGGGCAGACCAGGCGATAAAAAACGTTTCAGTTAACGTTTCAATCGCGGTTTCACTCGGCATATTTGAAACATGACTGAAACAAGGCTACACCTAATGCAGCCACTTTCATTCGGTAACCCACCATGAGCGATCACATCACGCCGTCCCGCACGCCGGACAAACCGGTGATCTGGACCGTCTCCATCACCCGCCTGTTCGATCTGTTCCGGGATATCAGCCTCGAGTTCGACCATCTGGCGGTCATCACCCCGATCCGCCTCGGCTTTGAGGAGGCGGTGCAGCATATCCGCGCTCGCCTGGCGACCGAGCCTTGCGACGCCATCATCGCCGCCGGCTCCAACGGCGCCTACCTGAAAAGCCGCCTGTCGGTGCCGGTCATTTTGGTCAAACCCGGCGGCTTCGATCTGCTGCAGGCGCTGAGCAAGGCGCGCAGAACCGCCGATCGAATCGGCGTCATCACCTACAAAACGCCGCTGCCCGCGCTGCTGGAGTTCCAGCAAACCTTCGATCTGCCGCTGGAGCAGCGCAGCTACGTCACCGAAGAGGACGCGCGCGGCCAGATCGCCGAGCTGAAAGCCGCCGGCATTCAGGCGGTGGTCGGCGCCGGCCTCATCAGCGATCTGGCGGAAGAGGCCGGGCTCACCGCCATTTTTCTCTATTCCGCCGCCACCCTGCGCGCCGCCTTCAGCGACGCGCTGGACGTGACGCGCCTGATGCTGGGCGGCACCAAACGCGGCGGCGACTACGCCGCGCGCAATACCCTGCAACCGCGCTATGGGCTGAGCGATTTACAGGGCGATTCCCCGCAGATGGAGCAGACCCGGCGCACCATCATGCTGTACGCCCGATCGCCGGCGGCGGTGTTGATCGAAGGCGAAACCGGCACCGGCAAAGAGCTGGCGGCGCAGGCGATCCACCGCGAATACTTTTCCCGGCGCGGCGCGACGCCGCCGTTCGTCGCCATCAACTGCGGCGCCATCGCCGAATCGCTGCTGGAGGCGGAGCTGTTTGGCTATGAGGAAGGCGCCTTCACCGGCTCACGGCGCGGCGGCCGACGCGGGCTGTTGGAAACCGCCAACGGCGGCACCCTGTTTCTGGATGAGATCGGCGAAATGCCGCTGCACCTGCAAACCCGATTGTTGCGCGCGCTGGAAGAGAAAACCATCACCCGGGTCGGCGGGCAACAGCCGGTAACGGTCGATTTTCGCGTTATCAGCGCCACCCACAATCGCCTGGAGCAGGCGATTCAACAGGGCGATTTTCGCGCCGATCTGTTTTACCGTCTGAGCGCCCTGCGGCTGCAGCTGCCGCCGTTGCGGGCGCGTGGCGACGATATTGCGATGCTGGCGGAACACTTTCTGAAACAGTCGCTGGCGGCGCTCGACGTGCCGCTGACGGAGCCGCTGCGCACCGCCCTGGCCGGCTGCTACGCCGCGCTGAGTCATTACGCCTGGCCCGGCAACCTGCGCGAGCTGCGCAACATGATGGAGCGGGTGGCGCTGATGCTGAGCACCGGCGCTGCGCCGAGCGGCGAGACCCTGCAGTGGCTGCTGCCGGAGCTGGCGGTGGCGCCGCCGCCCGAGACGCAGGCGGCGCCCGTCTCCGCCCACGAAGCCCTGGCGCGGTGCGGAGGCGACCACGCCGCCGCCGCCCGGTTGCTCGGGATCAGCCGCACCACTTTATGGCGCCGGCTGAAAAAACCGCGCTGAGCATCAGCCGGCGCGCCGGCCGTCCGAGGCCGGCAGCAGCCGCGCTCGCCGCTCGCCCAGCAGGTTCATGCCCGCCGCCGCCAGCAGGATGATCGCCGCGCCCAGCAGCTGCCACACAGACAGCCGGTGACCAAACGCCAGGCGATCCACCAGCATGGCGGCGATCGGGTAGATGAACGACAGCGAGCCGATCAGATTGGTGGGCAGCTTCTGCAGGGCGCCGTACATCAACACGTACATCAGGCCGGTGTGCAGCACGCCGAGCGTCGCCAACATCCCCCACTGCCCCACGCTGGCCGAAACGTGGAAATCCACCAGCGGCAACAGCATCACCGCCCCCACCGTCACCTGGATCAGCGCAATAAGATGCGGCGGCGTGCCCTTCAGCCGCTTGGCCGCCAGCGCCATCAGGGCGTAGAAAAACGCCGCGCCGAGCGCCAGCGCGATGCCCGCCAGATAATGACTCTGCTCCCCCGCCTGCCGCGGCTGCGCCAGCACCACCAGCATCATGCCGCCGAACGCCAGCCCCAGCCACAGCAGCTTGCGGGCGGTCAGCCGTTCCCCCAGAAACAGCGCCCCCAGCCCCACCAGCATAAACGGCTGGGTGTTGTACACCGCGGTAGCGATGGAGATAGACGCATAGGAATAGGCGGCGAACAGCAGCAGCCAGTTGATCACCAGCGCGACGCCGCCGGCGATCGCCAGCAGCAGCGTGGCGCGCGTCAGCGCATCGCGTCGCAGCTGCCCCAATACGCCGCACACCGCCAGCAGCGTCAGCGCGCCTACCGCGCAGCGCCAAAACACCACGTTGATAACCGGCTGGCCGGACATCAACACAAACCAGCCAATAGAGCCGGAAATCAACATCGCCGCCGCCATCTCCAGCGATCCGCGTTTTATCTCTGCATTCATTCTGCGTTCCTCGAAGCTTGCCCAGAGACATAGCTTGCGGCTTCGCAGGGCGGCTTTCCATAGCATAAAAAAGGCAGATATGCTTAACTGCCTTTTTCTCGCAGTTATAATAATGAAAATACCTAACGGAGGCGTTATGGATGATATCGATCGCCAAATCCTGACCATTCTGGCGGACGATGCGCGCGCATCGTTGAAGACGCTGAGCGCGCAGGTGGGCCTGTCGTCGCCAAGCACGTCGGAAAGACTGCGGCGGCTGGAGGAAAACGGCGTGATCCAGGGCTATACCCTGAACGTCAATCTGCAGGCGGTGGGCTACGCCTTCGAATCGCTGGTGCGCATCAAGCCGCTGCCGGGCATGCTGAAGAAGGTCGAGCAGCTGATTCAGGCGATCCCGGAAGTGGTCGAATGCGATAAGGTGACCGGCGAAGACTGCTTTATCGTGCGGCTGGTGGCGCACTCGATGGAACAGCTCGACCACACCCTCGATCGGCTGGCCGAGCATGCGCAGAGCAACACCTCGATCGTGAAAACCACGCCGGTCAAGCGCCGCCTGCCGCCGCTGCTCTGATTAACGCCGCCGCTTGCGGGCGAACGGGTTGCCGCGCTTCTTCTCTTTTTTGGCCGCGTCGGCGGCGGATTTCAACGCCGCCAGATGCGCCTTGTCGGCCTCCGGTACCCCGCGCTGCTCGATCGGAAACACCGGCAGCGACGCCAACAGCCGCGAACCGTAATTTTTGGTCAGCAACCGGCGATCGTAGATCACGATCTCGCCGTAGCATTGGTTGCTGCGGATCAGACGGCCGACCTGCTGGATCAGGTTGAACGAGGCGCTCGGCAGGCTCTGCACTTCGAACGGATAGCGCTTCAGCGATTTCAGCCACTCGCCTTCGGTGATGATCACCGGGCTGTCGATCGGCGGGAACGCGATTTTGTGAATGTGCACCTGGGTCAGCAGTTCGCCTTTCAGATCCAGCCCTTCGGCGAACGATTGCAGCCCCACCAGCACGCTGGCGACGCCCTTCTCCACCCGCTTGCGGTGCTCTTCCACCAGCCGGTAGCGCGGCTGGTCACCCTGTACCAGCAGCATCAGCCGCAGATCGGTCACGTAGCTGAGGAAAGTCTGCATCGCCCGGTGGCTGCTGAACAGGATCAGCATGCCTTTGTGCTTGCCGCTCGCCTGCTCGGCGCGGAAAAACCGCGCCATTTCCTCGAGGTGCTCCGCCTCGTTGGCGAGCGCCGGTTCGTAGCGCATCTGCGGAATAACAATCTTGCCCTGTTCGACGTGATTGAACGGCGAAGAGAGCGTTTCGAAGCGATCGCCGGCCTTCTCGCTCAGCCCGCTCATCTCCTGCAAACGCGCGAAGCTGTTCAGTGAACGCAGCGTGGCCGAGGTGACCACCACGTGCGGCACCTTGCGCCACAGCAGCTTCTCCAGCTGATCGCTGACGCGGATGCCGACGCAGTGCAAATACAGATGGGTGACGTTATCGCGCAGTTCGCGCGTGACCCATTTGGAGATCGGCGCATTGGACGACTTGTCGAGCGCCGCCAGCCGCCACAGCTTGCTCATCGCTTCCAGATAGCCCAGCGTGCGGCTCATCTGCAGGATGGCGCGGTGCAGGCGCATGATGTCGTGCTTGCCGGTCTGCTCAGTGAGATCGTTAAGCACGAACTCCGCCAGCCCGCGCAGCGCATCGGTCAGTTTAAACAGCCGCGCGCAGCTCTCCACCATCTCCGCCGGCAGCTCGCCCATTTCAAAACGATGCTCGGCCGCCACGCTGTCGCCAGACAGGTAGGCGCTGACCTGATGCTCGAAGATCTGCACCAGTTCGCGCAGCTCCTCACAATGGTTTTTCAGCCGTTCGCTGTTGGCCAGCCCCGGCGGATTCTTCGGCCGGTACTGCGTCATGCACTGTTCGACCTGGCGCACGATCATGTCCAGCTGCAGGTTGGTCGACAGCGCGGTGATTTCCCCGTCGATCTCCAGCGCGTCGCGCGCCACCTCCGGCAAATGGTGGCCTTCGTCCAGCACCAGCAGCAACTCTTTCGGGTTCGGCAGCACCGATTCCGTCTCCAGCGCCGCCATCACCAGCGCGTGGTTGGCCACCACCACGTCGGCGCTCTCGATCTCTTTGCGGGCGATATAGAACGGGCATTCGCGAATGTAGTGACAGTTGCGCCCCAGACAGTTGGCCTTGTCGGTGCTCAGCTTGGCCCACAGCGGATCGTCGATGCTTTGCTGATAGTGATCGCGCAGCCCGTCCCACTCAAAGCGGGCCAGCGCCTTGGTCAGTTTCTGGCACAGCGCCTGCTCTTCGCCGCTGGACGGCGCCAGCTCGTCGTCGAGGAACAGCGTCAGATCGCCCTGTTGACTGACGTCGGTGCTCATCGCCGCCAGGTTGCGCGGGCAGACGTAACGCCCGCGGCCAAAGGCGCCGGTAAATTTCAGATCGGGGATAATCTTCTTCAGCAGCGGCAAATCCTTGCTGTAAATCTGATCCTGCAGCGCCACGTTGGCGGTGCTCACCACCAGCGGCTTGCTCTCCGCCCGCCCGACGGTGATGCCCGGGATCAGGTAAGACAGCGTTTTGCCGACGCCGGTCGGCGCCTCGATCGCCAGATGGCGCGGGTAGTCGCCGGCCAGCGTCTTGGCCACCTCGGCGATCATCTGGCGCTGGGGCGCGCGGGAAATAAAATCCGGTATTTGCTGCTGCAGGGCTTTGTACCACTGGCCAATCTGATCTTTAACTGCGGAGGAGAGCGCCATTCAACTCTTATCTAAACGAAATGATGGCGCTATTGTCCCACAGACCGCCGACGACGTCAGCCCGAGTTACGTCTGCGGATCGATCATTGAGGCGCGCCCGCCGCCGAATGACCACTCGTCCAACTGGGTGGTGGCGATCACCACCATCACATCCTCGGGGTTCAGCCGCAGGTTTTCCGCCAGCAGCGCCGCCAGCCGCCCGTAGAAGCGCCGCTTGGTGTCGCTGTCGCGCGGCCGCCCGGCGGTGATGTAAAACAGCACGAAATCCGCGCTGCGCGGCCCGCCGAGATAGTCGCGATCGTAGATAAGCTCGCCGGGGCGGTATTGATCGATCGCCTGAAACCTGTCTGCCGGCGGCACGTCGAACGCCTCCACCAGCGCCTGATGCAGGCTGTCGGACAAGGTTTGCAGATAGTCGGCGGACTTGCCCTGATGCAGGGCGATGCGGCTAAACGGCATGGGGCGCCTCCGGTTCCAGCTCGCGCAAGCGCGCCACGGCCGACGCCGCCGCGGGCCAGCCGGCGTAAAACGCCAGGTGGGTGATGAGCTCCGCCAGTTGCTGATGCGCCACGCCATTGCGCTGCGCCAGCTGCAGATGAAACGGCAGCTGTTCCACGCGGTTGAGCGCCACCAGCGCGGCGACGGTGATCAGGCTGCGCTCGCGCGGGCTCAGCTCTGGCCGCTGCCAGACATCGTCAAACAAGACGCTGTCGCTGAGCTGCGCCAGCTTGGGGGCGATATCGCCGAACGCCTGTTGCCCGGCCTGGGATTTTGATGGCATCACACTCTCCTGTCAGTTGCGGATAGCCTTACGCTACCCGCCGCCGAGGCGAGTGAAAATCGGGATTTTCGGCACTCTCAGTTCAGAAAAACGGGATGGTTCCCCGCCAGGCGGCGGGGCGATTTCACGGTTCCAGCGAGGCAACGCCGTCGAAATGGGCGCTCAGCAGCGCATTCAGCTCCGGCCGCCGCTCCACCCGTTCGGCAATGGCGTACAGTCGCGGGCAGTGTTGCCGGAACCACGCGCGGCCCGGCCGCCAGTTGCACATTACCGCCACGTACAGATCCAACGCGCTGAAGCTCTTGCCGAGAAACCACGGGCCAGCCCCCCCTGCGGCGGCGTTCAACTGCCGCAATAAACGCTCGCGATAATCCATTACCGCGTTTTTCAGCTGTTCCGCCCCTGCCGCCTGCGGCTGCCAGCGCTGCGGATGGTCGGCATAGGTGAAAGTGGGGTAAATCTCCGCGTTGATGAACAGCAGCCAGCGCAGAAAACGCGGCAACAACGGCGAACCGCCGGGCGGCGCCAGCTCGGCATGCGGTGCGCGATCGTGCAGCAGCAGGATAATCGCCGCACTCTCCGTCATCACTTCGTCATTGGGCAGCACTAAGGTGGGCACCTGACCCAGCGGGTTCAGCGCCAACAGGCGATCGCGCTCCGGGCCGTCCTGCGTGTAATCCACCTCCTCATAGCCCCAGGGGAAAGCGGTCAACGCCAACGCGGCGGCCACGATGGTCGAACCGCAGCCCTGCGTACCGAACAAAGTATAAGTATCGTGCATGATTCCTCCCGCAGCGGAACAAGGTATCGGTAACTGTAGACCAGCCGCCGACCATCGGCTGAAGAAAAAATTCACCCTTTGCGCGACTTTTTTAATCGTTCGACATGAAAATGAATTTTTTGTCATAAATAGATCACATTACTACGGTAAAAATTCTCCGCCGCCAACAATCAGGCGGCACAGTAAAACAGCAATGCAACTGATGATAAGCGTCTTTCAATCGAATAAAGCAGGGTAACCCATGAAACGTAATCTTCTGGCCGTTATTATTCCGGCACTTTTACTTGCGCAAGCGGCACAGGCAGCAGAAATCTACAATAAAGACGGCAACAAACTCGATTTTTACGGCCGTGTGAAAGCCCTGCATTATTTCTCTGATGATGCCGGCAATGATGGTGATAAAACCTACGTCCGTATCGGCTTTAAAGGCGCGACTCAGATTAACGATATGCTGACCGGCTATGGCCAGTGGGAATATCAGATCGCCGCCAACCATTCTGAATCCGACGGCACCAAAGACACCAAAACGCGTCTGGGCTTCGCCGGTCTGAAATATAAGGACCTCGGCTCCTTCGACTACGGTCGCAACTACGGCATCATTTACGACGTTGGCGCCTGGACGGATATGATCCCTGAATTCGGCGACGATGCTTATATCAAGACCGACAACTTTATGAACGGCCGTACCAATGGCGTCGCCACCTACCGTAATAACAACTTCTTCGGTCTGGTTGACGGCCTGAAATTTGCCGTGCAGTACCAGGGCAAGAACGAAAACGACGGCCGCTCCGCCAGCAAGGCGAACGGCGACGGCTGGGGTCTCTCCTCCAGCTATGAAATCATTGACGGCCTGAGCGTGGGCGCCGCCTATGCCTCTTCCAACCGCACCGCCACGCAAAAGGCGGGCACCTTCGGTAAAGGCGACAAGGCCGATATCTGGGCCGGCGGTCTGAAATACGACAACAACAATGTCTACCTGGCCGCGACTTATTCGCAGAGCCGCAATATCGCGCCTATTTCCGGCACCGCCACCATCAATAATAACTCGACCTCCGTTAGCGGCTTCGCCAATAAAGCGGAAGGGATTGAATTGGTCGCGCAATATCAGTTCGACTTCGGTCTGCGACCATCGCTGGGTTACGTTCAGCAGAAAGGCAAAGATATTGAAGGCATCGGCGACGTCGATCTGGTGAAATATTTCGACGTGGCGGCGACCTATTACTTCAACAAAAACATGTCCACTTATGTCGAATATAAAATCAACCAGCTTGATGACGACAACAAGCTGGGTCTGAAAAACGACGACGTCGTTGTTGTCGCCCTGACCTACCAGTTCTGATGTGATGAATGAATAACCACCACTGCAAACTTTAGCGTCACTTGATACCCAGAGTTTTATTTCGCCGGGCGGCTGCGTCCGGCTTTTTTGTTTTTATTTTCCCCGCCGGCGAATCCCCCCGCTTGCCTTGCAAAACAAACGGGTCTACATGTATAGCTTTCCCCCGAGCGGAATCAGCCATGCATAACGACGGACGCTTCGACTACCACAACGCCTTGCGCTACAGCAGCGACGAACTGGCCAACATCCTCAACCACTGTTTTGAAAACTACATCGTGCGTTTCGTGCTCGACGGGCCGACCTTCGCCGCCCGCTTCGGCGCCGAAGATCTCAGCCTGAACGACAGCCTGATCGTCACCCACCGCCATGAACCGGTGGCGGTGGCGCTGATCGCCCGCCGCGGCCGGCACAGCCGGGTGGCGGCCTTTTCCGTACGCCCCGAGATGCGCGGCCAGGGGCTGGGCAAGGCGCTGATGCAGCGCGTGGTGGCGGATGCCCGTCAGCGCGGCGACCGTCGGCTGTCGCTGGAGGTGATCGAAGGCAACGAAGCCGCGCTGGCGCTGTACCACCGCGCCGGGCTGCGCATCGTGCGCACCCTGACCGGCCATCAGGCGCCGGCGGAAGTGCCGCCAGGCACGGCGGCGCTGCAGGCGGTCGATCCGCTGACCGTCAGCCATCGCCTGACGGCGGAAGGCGCCACCGATCTGCCCTGGTTGATCGCTCCCGAATCGCTGTTCAAGCTGCCGGGCACACCGCAAGCCTATACGCTCAATCGTCAGGCCTACGCCGTGGTGATGCCCGGCGCCGAGCACTGCTGGCTGCGCCTGATCTACGTGCCGCCGCAGCACCGCGGTCAGGGGCATGCCCGCGCCTTGCTGGCCGCCCTGCAAGCGCAGTTCGCCCCTTTGCCGCTGACCGCCAACGTTTTTGTGCCCGAGGTGGCCGCCCCCTTCTTTACGCATCTTGGCTGGCGGCAGGATCCCCTGCGCCAGTTCGAGATGGATATGCTGCTGGACAGCCCACAAAAATAAAACCGAGAGAGATAACGATGGCAGGAAAACAGGCAAGGAAACTCACCCTCGGCGCGGCGGTTGGCGTCGCGCTGCTGACGTTGGCCGGTTGCGCGCAGCCGCCGCACACCGACGCCCAGGCCCAGCAGCGGCTGGCGGATCAGTCGGTGCTGGCGGTGAACTGGTTCCAACAGTCCGGTGAATACCAGGCGCTGGCCCACCAAGCGTTCAACAGCGCGCAACGCGCCTTCGATCGGGCCAGGGCCGCGCCGGGCCGCAAAAAGGCGGTGGTGGTCGATCTGGATGAAACCATGCTGGACAACAGCGCCTACTCCGCCTGGCAGGCGCAGCAGGGCCAGCCGTATGACGGCGCCACCTGGGCCCAATGGACGCAGGCCGAACAGGCCGGCGCGGTGCCGGGGGCAGTGTCGTTCGCCCGCTACGTTAACGCCCACCAGGGGACGATGTTCTACGTCTCGAACCGCAAGCAGAGCGAATACGCCGCCACGGTGGCCAACATGCAGAAGCTCGGTTTCACCGGCATGTCGGATAAAACCGTCTTGCTCAGTACCGACACGTCCAATAAGCAGGCGCGCTTCGACGCCATCAAACAAGCCGGCTATGACATCGTGGTGTACGCGGGCGACAACCTGAACGACTTCGGCGCCGCGACCTACCACCAAGATAATGCGCAGCGCCGGGCGTTTGTCAGCGAGAACCAGAACAAATTCGGCACCGAATTCATCGTGCTGCCCAACCCGCTGTACGGCGATTGGGAGAGCGGCCTGGCTCGCGACTACAACAAGCTGACGCCGCAACAGAAGCTGCAGGTGCGCCAACAGGCGCTCAAAGCCTGGCGCGGGCGCTAACCCTCACAGCAGTTTGTACATATAGCAGGTGGCCTCCAACGCCCCGCCGTCGCTGGCGCGGGCGTATTGCGGGATGTCGCCCGCCGCCTCGAACCCCAATTGGCGGTACAGCCCCTGCGCCGCGCTGCCGCTCAGGGTATCCAGCACCAACAGGCTGCGGCGATGACGCGCCGCCAGCGCCTGCACTTCCTGCATCAACAGCCGGGCAACGCCCTGCCGCCGCGCCTGCGGGTGCACCATCAGCTTGACCACTTCCGCTCGGTGGCGGCCGTTGTCCGGCATCGCCAGCAGCAGTTGCACGGTGCCGACCGGTCGGCCGTTCGCGAGCGCCACCAGCATCGCACGCTCTCCCCGCGCCAGAGCCGGCAGCACCCCCTGCCAAAATGCCTGCGCCTGTTCCTGCGTAAAGGGCATGACAAAACCGATGCTGGCGCCGTGCGCCACGCTGGCGTGCAGCATCTCGGCCAAGTCGGCAATGGCGCTTTGCGCCGCAGCGGCATCCCACTGTTGCAATTCAATCATGGCTATGGCCTACAGATAACGAGCGTGTAATGAGCCGGCTCATCGCCGGGGACATGGAAACGGGAGGCACCGAACAGGCGGTAGCGCAGGCAGTCGCCGGCCGACAGCCGGAAAACGCGCCCTTCCAGGGTCAATTCCAACTGCCCGGACAGCAACCAGAGGTGATGTTCCAGCGCCGGAATCGACGGCAGGTCGTAATCGATCTGCGCGCCGGCATCAAGCCGGACTTCGATAAACTCGGCCTTATACAGCGCAGCGGGCGGGGAAACGGAGCGACGGTGAAAACCGCTGGCGCGATCGACCCACACCGGTTGCTGCTGCGACCGCAGCAGCTCCGGCGGCTCGTCTTCGATTTCGCTCAACAGGCGCGACATGGTCAACCCGTAGGCGGCGCACAGCCGGTTCAGCAACGACGCCGTCGGGCTGGTCTCGGCGCGCTCCACCCGCGAGAGCGTCGCCCGGCTAAGACCGGTGCGCTGCGCCAATTCCTCCAGCGACCACGCCCGCTGCTGGCGCAAATCCGCCAGCCGCTGCGCCAACCTCAGATCGGCATTGTCCAAACCGTTATCCACCGCTCACACTCCGCTTTAAAATCCCATATAAGAGAAATAATCTCAAATAAGAGATATAGCAAGCGGATTTTAAAAAATATCGCGCAGGAAGAACGCCAGGATCACCGCAAACATCGCCGAATGAGGAGAAGCGTTCTAGCACTCGCGCGAGGGCGGAGTTTGTACAAAATTGCCCGTCTCGGCGCCCGGCGGCGCGATCGCCGCGCAGCGCCAGGCGCTGAATACCGCCAGCAGCGGCGCCAGCGCGAACGCCAGGAACAGCCAACGCGCCGCCGATGCCGCGCCCGCCGCGCCGCCCGGATCGTTCAGCCCCGCCAGGTTGGCGATCATCCCGGCCAGCGCCGCGCCGAATGCGGTGGCGAACAGCTGCACCGTGGTAATTGAAGCGCCGGCGATATCTTTGTCCGCTTCAGGCGCCACCTGCAAAATGCGCGTCAACAGATGCGGCCAACCGAAGCCGATGCCGAACCCCACCAGCGACAACGCGATGACGATCGGCGTCAGCGCCTGCCAGCCACCGCCGGAGGGCGTCGGCATCAGGATCGCCAGCGCCAGCAGGCCCACCAGCACGAACAGCGGCCCGCTGACGATCGCCCGGCGAATGCCCGCCCCGCGCCAGCCGGAGCTGAGGATTTCGGACAACGTCCAACCGGCGGCCATGGTGGCGGCGATATAGCCGGAGATCAGCGGCGACTGGCCGTGCAACAGCTGCAGAAAATAGGGCACGAAGATTTCGCTGGTCATGCCGATCACCAGCAACGAGACCGTAATATAGAGCGCCGCCAACGATGAGCCGCGCCGCAGCGAGCCATGCGGCAACAGACGCGCGCGTGCGTGCGCCTCGCGCTTCATCAGCCAGGCCATCAGCACCAGCGAAAGCGCGATGCCCGCCAGATTGATCCAGACGCTGTGCGCCAGGCTGCCGGCGGACACCACCAGCACCGCCACGGTCAGCAACAGCAGTTGCGCCGTCGGCAACGGCGCGGCCGCCTGCTGCGCCTTGCCCTTGGGCAGGATCAGGAAGGTAAACGCCGCGTACAGCGCCATGATCGGCAGCAGAATGCCGAAGGCCCAACGCCAGGCGTGCAGCTCGGCAAAAATGCCGCCCACCGCCGGCCCCACCAGGGTGGCGATGCCCCACATCGCCGAGATAAGCGCCATGGCGCGCGGCCACAATCGCTGCTCGAACACCAGGTTGATCATCGCGTAGGAGAGCGCAAAGATTAGCCCGCCGCCGAAGCCCTGCACCGTGCGGCCGATCAGCATCACCGGCATGCTCGGCGCCAGCGCGCACAGCGCCGCCCCGACGATAAAGAACAGCGAAGCCACCAGATAGGCGCTGCGTGCGCCATAGCCGCTGAGCAACCGGGCCGACAGCGCGGAGCCGAGGATCGACGCCACCACGAACAGCGTGGTGTTCCAGGCATAGAGATCCAGCCCGCCGATATCCTGCACCACCGAGGGCAGAATGGTGGTGGCGACCAGAATATTGATGGCATGCAGCGCCACGCCGAGCGAAAGCGCAATCGCACTGGCCGCATTTTTGCCGGAGAAAAGGTCGCTCCAGCGGCTGTCGTCATGGGTTATCACGGTTGTCGTCCTGTTTTCAGAGGAATGGCATTGAGTTGGTCATAAGATTGCGTTAAATTTAACAAGAGTTATCTTGGAATAAGTTAGGGCGAGGCGGAGAAATATGTCAAGAATAAACTTGGAAAATAGCGGCAGCACCGCACAATCGGTCAGTGACCGCTTGCTGACGTTATTGAAAACCCGCGGCCCGCAGCTAGCTTCTGACGCAGGAAAGGTGCTCGGCACCACCGGTGAGGCGGCCCGCCAGCAGTTCGTCAAGCTGGCGAAAGAGGGGTTGGTCGAAGCGGTGGCGGAAACGCGCGGCGTGGGCCGCCCGGTGCAGCTGTGGCATTTGACCTCTGCCGGGAACGCGCGCTTTCCCGATACCCATGCGGATCTGACGGTGCAACTGCTGCGCACCGTGCGCGACAAGTTGGGCGAACAGGCGATCGACGTGCTGATCGAGACCCGCGAACAGGAAAACCGCATCAACTACAAGCAGGCGATGATCGGCGCCACCGAGCTGCGCGAACGCGTGGCGCGCCTGACCGAGATCCGCTGCCGCGAAGGGTATATGGCCGAATGGCGCCAGGAGGAGGACGGTTCCTATCTGCTGGTGGAAAACCACTGCCCGATCTGCGCCGCCGCCACCGTCTGCCAGGGCTTCTGCCGGGCGGAATTAAGCATCTTCACCGAAGTGCTGCAGGCGCAGGTGGAGCGCGCCGAACACATTCTGGCCGGCTCGCGCCGCTGCGCCTACCGGATTTCCCGCCTGTAACACCGGTTTTTGCCCACGTTTTCAACCGGTACAGATTATTCTGCTTGTGCACCCCGCACCTTCCCTTCTAAGGTTGAACTAACGAACATTCAGGCAAACAGCGGGCCTCGCGCCCGCTCTGGCAAATCCGTCGGCGCTTAGCGCAGCGGCAGAGTAACCCCACGGGAGTTGAACGATGAAGAAGCCGCATGCCGGATTCTGGCTGGCGACGCTGGGACTGGGCGTTTGCTGGCTGCTGGCGCTGCTGACTCGCGATCGGCTCAACGGCATACTGCTGGCCGGCGCGGCGCTGGCGCTGATCTTTACCCCTGCCGCCCGCCGCAAAGGCGCGGCCCTGGCCGCCCTCGGCGGTATCGGCATGGATGGGCTGTGGAGCTACAGCGGCGTGCTGCACTACAGCGGGCAACACGGCCTGCCGCTCTGGACCATCGCGCTGTGGATCGGCTTCGGTTGCTGGTGGTATTGGTTGCTGGACGTGGTCAGAGCGGCCCCCTGGCCGCTGGCGGTGTTGGGCGCCGCCGTCGGCCCCTTCGCCTACGCCGTGTCCTGGAAGCTGGACGCCTTGTTGCCCGGCGTGCCGCCCGAGTTCATGCTGCTGCTGCTGGCCGTCGGCTGGTCGATTTACCTGCCGGCCGTCAGCTGGCTGCAGTGGAAACAGCAAGGCCATTGAACGGCTTTCAGCAGCCGGAAAAATAATGCCGAAGGCCATTGCTTATCGGTTGCCCGATCGGGTTTACTGAGCGTTCTAATAATAATCATTCCCGCAAAATACAATCCTATGCTTAGCCAACAAAGCCGTAGCGTCCTGCCGTTGATCGGGGCGTTGTTCACGTTATATATCGTTTGGGGTTCCACCTATTTCGTCATTCGCCTCGGCGTCGCGCAGTGGCCGCCGCTGATGATGGCCGGCATTCGCTTTCTGACAGCCGGTATCGTGCTGTTCAGTTTCCTGGCCTGGCGCGGCCACGCGCTGCCGACGCTGAAGCAGTGGCTGGCCGCCGGCGCCATCGGCATTCTGCTGCTGGCGGTGGGCAACGGCCTGGTGACGGTGGCGGAACACCAACATGTGCCATCCGGCATCGCCGCGGTGATGGTGGCGACGGTGCCGCTGTTCACCCTCTGCTTCAGCCTGCTGTGGGGCATGCGCAACACCAAGCTGGAATGGGCCGGCATCGCGCTCGGGTTGGTGGGCATCGTGCTGCTCAACACCGGCAACAACCTGGTGGGCAACCCGACCGGCGCGCTGCTGATTTTGCTGGCTTCGGCCAGCTGGGCCTTTGGGTCGGTGTTGGGATCGCGCATCTCGCTGCCGGCCGGGCCGATGGCCGGCGCGGCGGAGATGCTGGTCGCCGGCGTGGTGTTATTGGCAGCCAGCCAGCTGAGCGGCGAGCGCCTCACTCAGATGCCGAGCACCGGCGGCTTTCTGGCGCTGGGCTATCTGATCGTCTTCGGTTCGATGCTGGCGATCAGCGCCTATATGTTCTTGTTGAAGAATGTGCGCCCGGCGGTCGCCACCAGTTACGCCTACGTCAATCCGGTGGTGGCGGTGCTGCTCGGCATCGGTTTTGCCGGCGAATCGCTGGCGCCGCGCGAGTGGCTGGCGCTGGTGATCATCGTGGCGGCGGTGGTGCTGGTGACGCTGGGAAAATACCTGTTCGCCCGCCCGGCCAACGTGCAGGCCATCGACTGCGAACGGCGATGATCACAAAGGGCGGTCTGCGGGCCGCCGTTAAAAACGATTCTTGTTTCACCCGGCGAAGGGGCTATAATTCCCGCTGTTCCAAGCAACCTGCGAAATTATTCCTATGCTGAAAAAAGCGTTCGTCATCGTCATCGCCCTGTGCGCCTTCGGTTCTCTGGGCGGCGTATTCCTCGCCGGGCTGAACATCTACACCCGTTCCACCACCCCGCACGAAGAAAGCGCGCCTGCCGGGGATACCGCCGCTACGCCGGCGCAAACCGAAACTCTTCAGGCCAAGTGATCGTCCATCCAGCGCTGGCAGCGCTGCTGTAAAAAGCGCTGCAGTTGCCTGACGCGCTCCGACACCTGCGAACGATGCGGGCAGACCAAACTGATCGGCACCGCGTCGCTGCGCCATTCCGGTAACAGCTGCATCAACCGCCCGGCGCGAATATCCGCCGCCACGTCGATCGCCGACTTGCGCACCACGCCGTGCCCGGCCAGCGCCCATCGCCGCGCGACCTCACCGTCATCGGTAAAATAGCTGCCGTTCAGCGGCAGCTCGACCAGCTCCTCACCGCGCCACAGCCGCCATTCCACCTGCCGTTTGCCGCTGGGCTGATACACCAGAATGCTGTGCCGAACCAGATCGGCCGGCGTTTGCGGCGCGCCATGCCGCCGCAGATAATCCGGGCTGGCGCAGATCAGCCGCCGATGCTGCGGCAGGATCGGCAGCGCCACCAGCGAAGAGTCGGCCAGCGGCCCGAAGCGCAACGCCACATCCACCGGTTCGCGGAACAGATCCGCCTGCCGATCGTTGATCAGAAGCTGCAGCTGAATGTGGGGATGCTGTTGCCGAAACTCGTCCAGCCAGCCGAGCAGCAGATTGCGGCCAAAATCCGACGGCGCGGAAATCTGCAGCACCCCGGACAGCCCCTGATGCTTCTCGCGGATCGCCTGCTCTCCTTCGGCCAACGCCCCCAGCGCCAGGCGCGCGCTGTCGAGATAGCGCGCCCCCTCCTCCGTCAGCCTCAGGCTGCGGGTGGAGCGCACCAGCAGCCGCGCGCCCAACTGCTGCTCCAGCCTTTTCACCGCAATGCTGGCCGCCGCCGGCGTGATATCCAGCGCGCGCGCCGCGGCGGAAAAACTGCCGCCGTCCACCGTGCGGACAAACACCTCGAGATCGACAAATGAGGTCATCTGCTCCCTCTCTTTTTAGCCCAATCAATTATTAATATTAATTTACAAGTGTTTGCTATTAGGCGGGCTTTTTTCCTCATTTTCAATCAGGAAAGATAGATCCCGTTGAAACTTACCTAAAAAGAGGCCTTAACATGACGATTCCTGACTCCCCCCTGAAACGACAAAAGCTGGTGATCCTGGGCGGCACCAGCGGCATTGGCGCCGCGGTGGCCTACGCGGCGGCGGCGCGCGGCGCTGAAGTGGTGCTGGCTTCGCGTCGTCTCCCTCACGCCGGGGAGAAGAACGACGCGCTGCGCCTGATGCAGGCCGATCTGACCGATGACGCGTCGCTACGCGCGCTGTTCGCCGCCGTCGGCGCTTTCGACCATTTGGTGATCACCGCCGGGCCGTTGGTGGACGCGAAGCCGCTGGCGGAGACCGTCCTTGAACAGGCGCAGGCCGACTTCAACGTCAAATTCTGGGGAAGTTTGCGCGCGGTGCAGGCGGCGCTGCCGACGCTGGCGCCGCAGGGCTCGATCACCCTGACCTCCGGCCAGCTGTCGCGCAAATACCTCGGCGGTCAGTTGGTCAAAACCGCCATCAACGCCGCGCTGGAAGCGGTCGGCAAACAGCTGGCGAAGGAGCTGGCGCCGCGGCGGGTGAACGTAGTCAGCCCCGGCATCACCGCCACCGAAGCCTACGACGGCATGAGCGCCGCACAGCGTCAGGCGCTGTTCGAACGGGTTGGCGTCAGCCTGCCGGTCGGTAGGGTCGGGCAGGCGGCCGACGTCGCGGCGGGTTATCTGCTGGCGATGGAGAATGGCTTCGTCACCGGCAGCGTGATCGACATCGACGGCGGCGGCCTGCTGTAACGGCGGCTAGAGCGCCGTCACGCCCTGCGTGGCGGCCTGCTGTTCCAGCACGGTGATAATCTGGTAGGCCGAACGCGGCACCAGGCTGAAATCGCCGATCAGCAGGCGGTCGCTGACCGCCTCATCCAGCATCGCTCGGGCGCCGGCGCGCAGGATTTCCACCTGTTCCGGCGGCGTGCCGGCTGCGCTGATCAGCGGCAGGCCCGGCACCGCCGCCGTGCGGCCGATGATTTTTAGCCCCTCCAACGCCTGCGGCTGTGCGCGGCGCAGCAGTTCCATGCTGATCGAATCGATGGCGGCGATATCCGCCTGCCCGCTGCGGATCAGCTGCAGCGACTGATAATGCGCGCCGGAGGCGATAGCCGCACCGAAGAATTTCCCGTCCTGCGCCAGCGGCGCGATCAGCGCGCGCAGGCCGTTGTAGCCAGACTGGGAATCGGTGCTGTTATACGCCGCCGTTCGGCCGCGAAAATCCGCCAGCCGCTCGCCGGGGTCGTCCGCGCGCACCACCAGCCAGCTGCGGTAATTCGGCCCGTCGCACCCTTCCACCCGATAATGATAGGTGCCGATCAACTGTACCTGCGGCAGACTGCTGACCAACGGATAACCGCAGGTTTGGCTGAGCAAGAGATCCTCGCGTCGCCAGTGCTGCGCCAGATCGTCCGGCCAGCTGAGCCGTTCCGGCGCCGCCGGCAACCCCAGCCGCAGCAGCTTGTCGCGCAACACCTGCCAGAAGGATTCGGCCTGCTCCCGGCCAACGCCGTACATCGGTAGAGACACCTGCATCATTTCCCCCTTACCCCGCCGGAGTGGTCGCCAGCGTCTGCTGACGCCAGGCGGTGAGATAACGCACCCAACGTTCGAACAGCATATCGGTGATAATAGCCAACAACGCCACAACCGCCGCGCCCTGGATCACATAGGCGGTGTTAAAGCCGCTCAGGCCGATGATGATCGGCGAACCGAGCGTCTTGGTGCCGACGGTGGAAGCGATGGCCGCCGTGCCGATGTTGATGATCACCGAGGTGCGGATCCCGGCGACGATCACCGGCGCCGCCAGCGGCAGTTCAACCCGCCACAGAATTTGCCAGGCACTCATCCCCACGCCGCGGGCGATCTCGCGCGTGGCAGGCGGCACCGATTCGATGCCCGCCAGCGTGCCCTGCAGGATCGGCAGCAGGCCGTACAATACCAGCGCAATGATCGCCGGCTGTTCGCTGAAGCCCATCACCGGCACCGCTACCGCCAGCACCGCCACCGGCGGGAAGGTCTGCCCCACCGCCACCACCGTTTCCACCAGCGAACGAAACTCCCGGCCGCTGCGTCGGGTCACGGCCACGCCTGCCGCCACGCCGAGAGCCACCGCGATCAGGCTGGAGATCGCCACCAGCGACAGGTGCGCCCCCACCAGCGCGATAAAGCTGTCCTGCTGGTAAATGGGCCGCTCCAGATCGGGGAACCAGGCGGCGAACAGGCCGCGCAGATGATCCATGCCGAACACCAGCGCCAACAGCAGCGCCAGCGTCCAGGGCAAAGGATCGCGCAGCAGGCGCCCGATGCGCCCGCTCATGACAGCGCCTGCCCGGCGATCAGATCGTTGAAGTGCAACACCCCCAACGCTTCGCCCCGTTCATCCACCACCGGCAGACAGTCGCTGCCGCGCGCCACAAACACCGACAGCGCCTCGCGCAGGCTCATGGCGGCGGCGATCGGCTCGCCCCCGGCGACACCGGGTCGCACCCGCTCCGCCACCGTCCCCAGCGACAGCAGCTTGATGCCGCGATCGCTGCGCCCGAAGAAATCACGCACGAAATCGTTGGCCGGGGCGGTCAACAGCGTCAGCGGCGTGCCCTGTTGCACCACCCGCCCCTGATCGAGCAGCACCAGACGATCCGCCAGGCCCAGCGCTTCGTCGATGTCGTGCGTCACCAGCACGATAGTGCGGCCGGAGAGCTGATGGATGCGCGCGATCTCCGCCTGCAGCGCCGCACGGGTGACCGGATCCAGCGCGCCGAACGGTTCGTCCATCAGCAACACCTCGGGATCGGCAGCCAATGCGCGCGCCACCCCCACCCGCTGCTGCTGCCCGCCGGACAGCTGGTGCGGATAGCGGCGGCGAAACAGATCCGGCTCCAAATGCAGCAGCTCCAACAGTTCGGTCACCCGATCGCGAATGCGCGCGCGCGGCCATTTCAGCAGCTGCGGCACGGTGGCGATGTTCTCCTCAACCGTCCAGTGCGGAAACAGGCCGATCGATTGGATCGCATAGCCCATGCGCCGCCGCAGATCCTGCGGTTTGAACGACTGGATCTCTTCGCCGGCAAAGAGAATCTTGCCCCGATCGTGTTCGATCAGGCGATTGATCATTTTTAACGTCGTGGACTTGCCGGAACCCGAGGTGCCGATCAACACGGTGAATTCGCCCTCGGCGATGTGCAGCGTGAGATCGTCCACCGCCGGCTTGCCCTGAAAAATTTTGCTGACTTGCTCAAAGTGAATCATCGGCGCGATACGTCCAGGATTGAAACCCAAAATTTAAACAGCGAATCGACGATGACCGCCATCATGACCACCGGGATCACCCCCAGCAAAACCAGATCCAGCGCGCTGCTGAGCAGCCCCTGAAATACGATGGCGCCAAAACCGCCGGCGCCGATCAGCGCCGCCACCACCGCCATGCCGACGGTCTGCACCGCCAGAATGCGCACGCCGGTCAGGAACAGCGGCAGCGCCAACGGCAGCTGCACGCGCAGGAAGATCTGCCCGCGCGTCAACCCCATGCCGGTGGCGGACTCAATCACGCCGGCCGGCACGCTTTGCAGCCCCGCCACCACGCTGCGCACCAGCGGCAACAGCGCGTACAGCACCAGCGCCACGATCGCCGGCGCCATGCCGATACCGCTGACGCCGTGTTCCGCCAGCCAGGGCACCGCCACCGCCAACCCCGCCAGCGGCGCGATCAGCAGGCCGAACAGCGCGATCGACGGCACGGTCTGGATAATGTTCAACACGGAGAAGATCGGCCGCTGCCAGCGCTCGGAACGAAAACACAGCACCCCGAGCGGCACACCGATCGCCAGCGCCGGCGCCATCGTCGCCAGCAGAATGGTCAGGTGCTGCAGCAACGCGGCGTCAAACACCTCCTGCCGATTATGGTACTCCTTCAGCAGCGACAGCTGATCGAGCTGATGGCCGAACAGCAGCAGCGCCGGCGGCACCAGCACCAGCGCGTTGCCGAGCATCCGCCGCAGGTGCGACGCGGTGAGACGCGCCATGGCGTCGGCGGCGATCAGCAGGCTCAGCGCCATGGTCAACCAGCAGCCGCTGCCCCAGGAGGTGCGCGCCAGGCGCGATCCCTCCTGCGCCAGACGCCCGGCGGCCTGCCCGCTGATCCAGAACGCCAGCGTCAGCACCCCGCAGGCGGCCAGCGCCGCCAGCAGCGCCCGCCCCGCGTCGGCGGCAACAGGCTGAGGATCGCCAATGCCGCCAGCGGCAACAGCAACCACAGCGCCGGGCCGTGCAGCAGGGAGAACAAGGAGAGGCTTTTGCCCGACAACAGGCGATTGGGGGCATAACTGAGGAACGGCAAGCCGAACGCGGCCAGCAGCAACAGCATGAACAGCGTCAACAAGACGCGATGTTTTACGGCGATAGTCAAAGAAACGCTCCGGCTCCCTCGGTTTACCCCCTCTCCCGACGGCAAAGGGGGCACCTCGGCATTATCCCTTAACAAACCCTTTCTCTTTCAGGTAAGCGGCCGCCACCTGTTTGGCGTCCTGGCCTTCCACAGCGATCTGCGCGTTGAGTTTTTGCAGCGTCGGCCCGTCCAGCGAGGCGAACACCGGCTTCAGCAGCTCAGGCAGATTGGCGTGCGCCTTCAGCGCCGCTTCACGCACGATCGGCGCCGGCGCGTAGATCGGCTGTACGCCTTTCGGATCCGCCAGCGTCTGCAGCCCCAGCGCCGCCACCGGGCCATCGGTGCCGTAGGCCATCGCCGCGTTGACGCCGGAGGTCTGCTCCGCCGCCGCCTTGATGGTCACCGCCGTATCGCCGCCGGCCAGGGACAGCAGCTGATCCTGATTCAGTTTGAAGCCGTAGGCATTCTGGAACGCCGGCAGCGCATCCGGCCGCTCGATAAATTCCGCCGAGGCCGCCAGCTTGAACTTGCCGCCGCCGTTGATCCACTTGCCGAGATCCGCCAACGTTTTGAGATGGTTGGCGTCCGCCACGTCCTGACGAATGGCGATGGTCCAGGTGTTGTTGGCCGGCGCCGCATCGAGCCAGACGATTTTGTTTTTGTCGTAGTCGAGCCGCTTCACCTTCTCGAAGCCGGCCTGGGCGTTCTTCCACGCCGGATCTTTCTCATCGGAGAAGAAAAACGCGCCGTTGCCGGTGTATTCCGGGTAGATGTCGATCTCGCCGGAAGTGATGGCGCCGCGCAGCACCTTGGTGGTGCCGAGCTGCAGCTTGTTGGTGGTTTTGATGCCGTTGGCTTCCAGCACCTGCACGATGATGTTGCCGAGCAGCGAACCTTCGGTATCGATCTTGGAGCCGACGCGCACCGAGTCGGCCGCCTGTGCCAGACCGCCGACGGCCAGCAGAGCCAGCGCGACGGCAAAGGAACGTCCGCGTGATAAGGTGATTGCCATACTTTTCCTCTGGTTATATGTTTTCCGGCTCATGGGCCAGTTCGGTTGGAAAATCCTGAGAAACGCGCTTCCAGCGCGCAATAAGTTTTTTCTTCGGCAGGACATCACGTTCCTCCCGCCGTTCGCCGGCGCTCAGCGGATGCACGCCGACGTCGATCGGCGTCAGTGCGTAATCGCGCAGCCACTCGCCATAACCCTGCGCGACGAATCCCTGGCTGCGGCGCTGATACGCCTCGCGTTCCGCCAGATAGACTTCGCGCAGGCCATACCAGGGCAGGCCGGGCAAATCGTGATGCACTAAATGGTAGTTCAGATTGAGAAACAGCAGCCGCCACGGCCAGCCCGCCTCATTAATAATAGAACGTGCCTGCGGTGCGTCCACGGCGCGATGCTCAAAAAACGATCTTACCTTGGTCAGCGCCAGCGCCGGGTAGCTGATGGCCAACAGGTAAAACGCCGCGCCGATGCCCTGCATCTGCAGCCAGTGCAGCAGCGCCGCCAACAGCGACAGATGCGCCAGCCACATCGCCCAGGCGCGCAGATCGCCCGCTGCAAGCGTCTTCACTGCGCCGAACAGCGTGGTGACGATATCCAGCGCCGGGCCGAGGAGCACCCGGCCGATCAGCGTATTGCGCACCGCGGCCAATAACGGCAGCAGGCGGGGATAACGCCGCCACTGCGCGGCGCTGAAGTAGTAACTTTCGGGATCTTCATGCGGATCGGTCAGGTGGTCGTTGCGGTGGTGGCGCAGATGCGAATCCCGATACAGCCCATAGGGATACCACACCGCCAGCGGCAACAGGCCGAACAGCTGATTGACGCGCGGCCAGCGCGTCGGATGGCCGTGGATCAGCTCGTGTTGCAGCGACATATACCCGGTGGTCAGCAGGATCAGCAGCGGCGCGCCAAGCCACGGGCCCAGCGCCTGCCAATAATGCGCCACGCCGAACCAGCCGCCGTACACTGCCGCCATGATCCCCCAGGTGGGCAACTCCAGCCGCCAGTGCCAGCGCCGATGAAGCCGCCGGATGCGGTCGCGTTGTTCAGGGTGCAAATAGTGGGCGTGGGACATGCTGCGGCTCGCGGTTGGGGATTTTCCCCCAGTATCGGTGAGCCGCAGTGACGTTCAAAATAACGAAAATGGCAAAGCTAAGTGAAAATTCAGCGGGTTGCGTACTCGGTCTGCGGTTCGCACGCCACCGGGAAATTCACCGAGTTGGCGATAAAGCACAGGTGATGCGCCTGCTCGTGCAGCTGTTGCGCCAGCTGCAGATCGTCGCCGTCGCGCACCGTGACCTGCGGCCGCAGCGTCACCGAGGTGAAAAAGCCACCGCGCGCCGCATCTTCGCGCATCACCCCGACGGCGTTGTCCTGATAGGCCAGTACGGAAATGCCCGAGGTAGCGCATAAATGCAGATACCATAATTTGTGACAGGCGCTGAGCGAAGCCACCAGCAAATCCTCCGGGTTCCAACGCGTCGCGTCACCGCGAAAGGCCGGATCGGCTGAACCGGCGATGTCTGCCTTGCCCACTGCGCCGATCAGGTGATCGCGCCCATAGGCGCGGTAATCCTCGGTGCCTGCCCCCAAATTCCCCTGCCAGGTGACCGCCACCTGATAATGATGCTCACCTTTCATGCCTTGTCTCCCGTTGGCCGGCCAATGAAAAATCGCCTTGCTGCATGCCCGGAGAACACTATTGGCGGAAAAGCGCGAAGATGCAAACGGCGAAACGAGAAAAAACGGGCCGCGCAAGCGGCCCGTCGATCACATGCTTTCAGGGAACGAAATCGAGCACCACAGCGTTGAACAATGCGTATTCAGTGGCGCTGGCCATCGGCGGAAACTGCGCGCGCTGCACCGCAGCGCTCGCCGCTGCGCACAGGGGCGCATCGCCTCTTACGATCTTGCTGCTCGCCAGCTTGCCGTCCGGCTGCAAACGGATAGCAAGGGTGCAACGCTGACCGTGCGCATGTTCCGGCAAGCGCAGCTCACGGCTCACCGCGTTATGTACCCGCTCCGGATAACTGAGCTGCGTTGCGGCCAGTGCCGGGGCCTGCGGCAACGGCATGCCGGCCTCGCGCCCGGCGCCGCAGCCGCTCAGCAACAACAACGCCAACAGGCTTAGTGTCTTTTTCATTCCCGATGTCCTTATTGGGGGATTTATCCTTATCGGGCGGCCCTCACTGCGCCGCCGGGTAGGCCTCGCCGTCGTCCGCGTAGCGCTGCAGCCGTTCGCGCCACCATTTGGCCGCCAGGCCGCTGGCGCTTTCCCGCCAACCGAAATAGGCGATGTCGCTGCAGCGTTCCGATTCGACGCGTTTCGCCACCAGTTCGCCGCTGTTCAGGTAAGGTTCCGCCAAAGAACGCGGCAGATAGCCGCAGCCCAGCCCGGCCAGCTGCGCCTGCAGCTTGGCGTCGAAACCGAAGACCGTCAGCGTATCCTGCTCTTCCAGCAGATTCAGGCTCTGCGGCGCGTTGACGCGCGAAGTGTCGCGCACCACCACCGCCCGGTGCTGACGGATTTCGTCCTTCGGCAACGGTTCCGGCAATGCCGCCAGCGGATGCTGCGGCGCGACGGCGAACACGTAATCCAGCTGCCCCAGCCTGCTGAACGCATAGCCCACCCGTGACGGCGGCTCGCAGATGGCGCCGATGATAATGTCGGCGCAACCGTAGACCAGCGACTCCCAGGAGCCGGCCAGCACTTCGTGGCTGAAACGCAGCCGGGTATGGTGATGCTGCCGATAGAACTCGTCGATCAGCGGCAACAGGCGGGCAAACGGGAAAGAGGCGTCAATCCCGAGCGTGATTTCGCTTTCCCAGCCGTTTTCGACATAGCGCGCCTGCTGCTCCAGATCCTGCGCCGCCCGCAGCAGCACCCGCCCCTTTTCCAGCATCAGCTTGCCGGTATCGGTGAACTTCGCCCGATGCCCGGAGCGATCGAGCAGGGTGATGTCGAGATCGTTCTCCAGCTTTTGCACCATATAGCTCAGTGCCGAAGGGGTTTTAAACAGTGCGGCGGCCGCGGCGGCGAAAGATCCGTGCCGGTCCAGCGCGTCCAAAATCAGCAGCGCTTCCAGGTTTAATCTCATGCTTTCTCCCGTGTATAAAAAAACTCAACAAGTCGGCAAAAATTCTGCGGTATCTTTGAAATCGCCCTCTGCCTACCATGGGTTTTATCGGCGTTACACTCATCAGATGTTCAACCGAAATATCACTGGGAAGGTAAATTATGTCCAAGTTTCAACTGCTTGATAAAGACAATTCCGCACTGATTTTTATCGATCATCAACCACAAATGGCCTTCGGCGTGGCTAATATTGATCGTCAGCAACTGAAAAACAACGTTGTTGGTTTGGCGAAGGCAGGCAAGATTTTCAACGTTCCCACCCTTTTCACCTCGGTCGAAACCGAAAGCTTCAGCGGCTATATCTGGCCGGAACTGCTGGCGGTACACCCTGAAATCACCCCGATTGAACGCACCTCGATGAACTCCTGGGAAGACGCGGCCTTCGTTAAAGCCGTGGAAGCCACCGGCCGTAAAAAGCTGGTGATCTCCGCGCTGTGGACCGAGGTGTGCCTGACCTTCCCGGCGCTGATGGCGCTGGAAGCCGGCTATGAAGTGTATGTGGTGACCGACACCTCCGGCGGCACCTCCGTCGATGCGCACGAACGTTCGATCGACCGCATGGTGCAGGCCGGCGCCGTACCGGTGACCTGGCAGCAGGTGCTGCTGGAGTACCAACGCGACTGGGCGCGCAAAGATACCTACGACGCGGTGATGGCGCTGGTGCGCGAACACAGCGGCGCGTACGGCATGGGCGTCGACTACGCTTACACCATGGTGCACCACGCACCGGCCCGCACGGTGAAATAATTCCCCTTGCCCCGGCCTCGCGCCGGGGTATTTTCAGGAGTCGGTTTTATGGCCCATCCGCAGCATGTCACGCTGGTGATCACCCACCGTTTGGCGCCGGGGAACGAACAGGCCTATGAGGCCTGGCTGAACCGCATCATGCCCGACGCCGCAGGCTTCACCGGCCATTTAGGCGTCAACGTGATTCGCCCTTCCGGCGACGAACAGGCCTATACGGTGCTGGTCCGCTTCGACAATCTCGACAATCTCTACCGCTGGCTCAACTCGCCGCAGCGCAAGCAATACATCGAAGAAGTCACTCCGCTGTTGCTGGAGAACGACCATATCGAGATCCGCCCCGGCGCAGAGTTCTGGTTTACCCCGCCCAACCCCAGCGTGCGCCAGCCGCCCCAGTGGAAGCAGTTCATCATCACCCTGCTGGTGATCTTTCCATCCACCAATCTGGTGCCCTGGTTTTGGGGACGGGTGCTGCCGCAGCTGGACGGCTCGCTGCTCGGCCATTTTCTCAATGACGCCACCGTGGTCGCCCTGGTGGTGTACCTGTGGATGCCTATCGTGACTCGCGTTTTTCATCAATGGCTGACCCGCCGTTAGGCGGTTCGCCGGGAGAATGTTATGAACCACCACGCTTCATTGATCATCACCAACGGCAAGTTTCACACCGTCGATCGCCAACACCCCACCGCGCAAGCGGTCGCCATCCGCGACGGCAAGTTTCTGGCGGTCGGCAGCGAAAGCGAAGTCATGCAGCACGCCGGGCCGGAAACCCAGGTGATCGATCTGCACGGCCACACCGCCATTCCGGGCCTGAACGACTCGCACCTGCACCTGATCCGCGGTGGCCTGAACTATAACCTGGAGCTGCGCTGGGAAGGCGTGCCCTCGCTGGCCGACGCGCTGCGCATGTTGAAAGAACAGGCGCTGCGCACCCCGAGCCCGCAATGGGTGCGGGTGGTCGGCGGCTGGACCGAATTCCAGTTCGCCGAGCGCCGCATGCCGACGCTGGACGAAATCAACCAGGCGGCGCCGGACACGCCGGTATTTATTCTGCATCTCTACGATCGCGCGCTGCTTAACCGTGCGGCGTTGAAAGTGGTCGGATACACCAAAGACACGCCGAACCCGCCGGGCGGCGAGATCCAGCGCGACGCCAACGGCAACCCGACCGGCATGCTGATCGCCAAACCCAACGCCATGATCCTGTACGCCACGCTGGCGAAAGGGCCGAAGCTGCCGCTGGAGCAGCAGGTCAACTCTACCCGCCAGTTTATGCGTGAGCTGAACCGTCTCGGTCTCACCAGCGCCATCGACGCCGGCGGCGGCTTCCAGAACTACCCGGAGGATTATCAGGTGATCGCCGAGCTGCACGAGAAAAAGCAGCTGACCATCCGCATCGCCTATAACCTGTTCACCCAGCGGCCTAAACAGGAGCTGGAAGACTTCGAGCTGTGGACCGACATGCTCAAGCCGGGCCAGGGCACCGACTTCTATCGCCACAACGGCGCCGGCGAGATGCTGGTGTTTTCCGCCGCCGACTTCGAAGACTTCCTGCAGCCGCGCCCGGATCTGCCGCCGGGCACCGAAGACGAACTGGAGCGAGTGGTGCGCCATCTGGTCGAGCACCGCTGGCCGTTCCGCCTGCACGCCACCTATGACGAATCCATCAGCCGCATGCTGGACGTGTTCGAGAAGGTGAACCGCGATATTCCGTTCAACGGCCTGCACTGGCTGTTCGACCACGCCGAAACCATTACCGAGCGCAATATCGAGCGCGTCAAGGCGCTGGGCGGCGGCATTGCAGTCCAGCACCGCATGGCGTTCCAGGGGGAGTATTTCGCCGACCGTTACGGCATCGAAGCCGCCAAACATACGCCGCCGGTGGCGAAAATGCTGGCGGCCGAGCTGCCGGTCGGGCTGGGCACCGACGCCACCCGCGTCGCCAGCTACAACCCGTGGACGGCGCTGTACTGGCTGGTTTCCGGCCGCACCGTCGGCGGCATGGCGATGTACGACGACAGCGCGCGGCTGGATCGCGAAACGGCGCTGATGCTGTGGACGCAAGGCAGCGCCTGGTTCTCCACCGAGCAGGGCAAGAAAGGCCAGATCAAGGTCGGCCAGTTGGCGGATTTGGCGGTGCTGTCGCAGGACTACTTCAGCGTGCCGGAAGAGCAGATCAAAGGCATCGAGTCGGTGATGACGGTGGTGGACGGCAAAGTGGTCTACGCCGCCGGCAGCTTCTCGCCGCTGGCGCCGCCCCCGCTGCCGGTGCTGCCGGAGTGGTCGCCGGTCACCCAGGTGCCGGGCCATTACCGCTCCGCACCGCCGTCGGCGGCGGCCCGCGTCGGGGTAGTGAGCCAGGCGCATCAATGCTGCGGTCCGTGCGGCGTGCATGCACACCAGCATGACATCGCGCGCCGCTCCAGCATCCCGGTGTCGGACGAGAATGCCTTCTGGGGCGCGTTCGGCTGTTCGTGTTTCTCGTTCTAAGTTATCAAGCTAATAACTTATTATAAAGTTAACTTAATAAGCTATTAAGATGGCAACATAATAAATTAATGGCGCTATCCACGGGAGAGCGCCATTTCATTTTCAATCGCGGTTGATCTCCAGCCAGCGCCGCTGTTCGGCGGAGGCGGCTATCGCGTCTAGCACGCACGACACCTTCCAGCCCTCTTCAAAGTCCGGCCACATGCGATCGCCCGCGGCGATGCCGTTGACCAGATCGCGGATCTCCACCGTCTTCTGATCGTTAAAGCCGATGCCGTGCCCGGCGCTGATGCAAAACGCCGCATAGTCCGGGTGCTTCGGCCCCACCAGCAGCGTCTTGAACCCCTGCCGCTCCGCCGGTTCATCGTGCCGATACAGCTTCAGCTCCGCCATCCGTTCCTGGGTATAACTCAGCGTGCCTTTGGTGCCGGTAACCACATAGGTCAGCCCCATCTTGCGCCCGCAGGCAATGCGCGACGTTTCGATAGTGCCCATCGCGCCGCCGGCGAAACGCAGCAACGCACTGGCCTGATCTTCGTTTTCCACCGGGTGCAGGCGCGTCGGGTCCTGCGGATCCGGGCGCTGTTTGATCACGGTCTGCATATCGCCGGAAACCGCCACGATATCGCCCACCAGGTAGTGCGCCATATTGACGATGTGCGCCGCCAGATCCCCGAGCGCGCCTAACCCGGCGCTGGCGCGGCGGCAGTGCCAGTCGATCGGCGTGCGCGGATCGGCCAGATAATCCTCATTGTGGGTGCCGTAAAAATGCACCACCTCGCCGATTTCACCGTTGGCGATAATTTCGCGCGCCAGTTGGCTGGTGGGGTTTTTCATGTAGTTAAAACCGACCAGCGTTTTCACCCCCTTGGCGCGCGCTGCCTGCACCATCTCCGCCGCGTCGGCGGCGTCCAGCGCCAGCGGCTTTTCCGAATACACGTGCTTGCCGTGGCGGATCGCCGCCAGCGCCATCTCTTTATGCAAAAAGTTGGGGGCGCAGATGTCCACCACATCGATCGCCGGATCGGCGACCAGCTGCCGCCAGTCGCCGGTCGAGCGCGCAAAGCCGAATTCGGCCGCGCGCTGCGCCGCCAGCTCGGGCGTCACTTCCGCCAGCATCTCCAGCACCAGGTCCCCTTTCAGAGGAAAGACCGTGGCGGCCTGCGCATAGGCGATAGCGTGACAACGCCCGATATAACCGGTGCCGATTAACCCAACGCGTACCTGTTTCATCATTTTCTCCCGTGACCAAAATTCTGCGTAGAACCAGGCGTCGCTCAATGAAACGCGCCGGTTGATAACGGGTTTATATGGAATATAAATTTCAATAACAAGCACACAGGAAAATAAAGTTCATATTCGTGATGCCGTTCATGAAACGTTGACGGGATGATGCAATGAGGAAAGTCCGGACACGGCCGGCGTATCCGGACAAGATGAAATGAACCGTTTATTTCATATCACGGTAAACCGTTAGCACCGTGCTGCACGTAGCCAGGGCGTTGCAACAGGCGCTGCTGATAGGCCGCCAGCGCCGCATAATGCGGCCGCTCGAACGGCGTCATCAGCCAGCGGTTCAGCGACAGCCCCAGCACCACGTCCGCCAGCGTGAAGGCGGCGCCGGCGGCATAAGGGCCGTGCTGCGCAAGATGTGCGTCCAACAAGCCCATCAGCCGGTTCCATTCGCGCTCGGCGGCTGCCAGGCTGGCGGCATCCTGATAATCCGCATGCCCACGCACCCGCGACATAAACACGTAGCGCCAGGCGCCGTTCAGATCGGTGGCCTGCCAGTCCATCCACATCTCCACCGCCGCGCGCGCGCCGGGTGCCTGCGGCAGCAGATCTTGCCGCCCCTCCCGCCCCGCCAGATAGCGGCAAATGGTATTCGACTCCCACAGCACCCGCTCGCCGTCGATCAGCACCGGCACCAGGCCGTTGGGATTGAGCGCCAAAAACGCCGGCTCCTGCGTGGAGCGATAACCGCTGCCCCAGTCCTCCCGTTCCAGCGTCAGCCCCAACTCCTGACAGGTCCATAACACTTTGCGCACGTTGATCGATGAGGCTTTACCCAATAATTTCAGCATTCACTTTCCTTATTCTCTCCAGAACGGTTTATACCCTTCCCGCCAGGCATCCGCCCGCGTCAGGCCGATATCCGCCAGCTGCCTGTCGTTCAGCAGCAGTAACTCTCTGCGCGTTCTGCGACGCAACAAATACCAACGCCAGCGTGACCAGCCTACCCGTCGCCACATCGTCATGCCATCAAACAGAGCCATCTTATTATTCCCCCTGATGTTTTCGCCTGGTAGTGATGATGCGCGCCAGGCAAAAAACAATACAGATTCACGCTAGCGCTATTTTTTTCATACAGCTGCGCCAAAAAACCCGCTGAATGGTTTATTTTGAACGTATCTGTACCGGTTTTTTAATCCTGACCACCGATGAGAGGCCTCTGTATGACACGCTACGCCACGCTGGCCGCCATTCTCAGCCAACGCATTCAGCAAGGGTTGTATCCGGCCGGCCATCGCCTGCCTTCGGTGCGCGCGTTGAGCCAGGAGCACGGCGTCAGCATCAGCACGGTGCAGCAAGCCTACCGGTTGCTCGAGGAACAGCGCCTGGTGGAAGCGCGGCCGAAGTCGGGCTACTTCGTGCATACGCGGCGCGCGCAGGCCGAGCTGCCCGCCATGACGGCGCCGGTGCAGCGGCCGGTGGACATTTCGCAATGGGAGCAGGTGCTGGAACTGGTGCGCAGCCGGCCGCGCGAAGGCCTGATCCAGCTGGGGCGCGGCATTCCGGATATCGCCGAACCGACGATGAAACCGCTGATCGTCGCCCTGCGCAACGCCGCCCGCCACGGCGACCTGCGCAGTCTGTATTACGACAGCATTCAGGGCGTGGCCGCGCTGCGCGAACAGGTCGCCCGTCTGCTGCTGGACTCCGGCTGCCAAATCGGCCCCGATCAGCTGCTGATCACCACCGGTTGTCAGGAAGCAATCTCCGCCGGGCTGCGCGCCGTTTGCCAACCCGGCGACATCGTGGCGGTCGATTCGCCCTGCTTCCACGGCACCATGCAGACGCTGAAGGGGCTGGGCATCAAGGCGCTGGAAATCCCCACCGATCCGCTCACCGGCGTCAGCCTGGCCGCGCTGGAGATGGCGCTGGAACAGTGGCCGGTCAAGGCCATCCTGCTGACGCCCAACTGCAATAATCCGCTGGGCTACATCATGCCCGACGCCCACAAACAGCGGCTGCTGACGCTGGCGCAGCGCCACGACGCGGCGATCATCGAAGACGATGTCTACGGCGACATCGCCTATCACTACCCGCGGCCGCGCACCATCAAGTCATTCGACGACGACGGCCGCGTGCTGCTGTGCAGCTCGTTTTCCAAAACGCTGGCGCCGGGGCTGCGCGTGGGCTGGATCGCGCCCGGCCGCTACCTGGAACGGGTGCTGCACATGAAGTTCATCGGCTCCGGCGCCACCGCTACCCAGCCGCAGCTGGCGATCGCCGAATTTATCCGCGGCGGGCATTACCTGCAGCACCTGCGGCGCATGCGCGCCCGCTACCAGCAGAACCGCGACCGCATGACCGATCTTATCCTGAAACACTTCCCGGCCGGCACCCGCGTCAGCCGGCCGCGCGGCGGTTTTATGCTGTGGATCGAACTGGACGAGGCGTTCGACACCCTGCGGCTGAACCGCCATCTTGAACAGCAAGGCGTACAAATCGCCGTCGGCAGCATCTTTTCCGCCGCCGGCAAGTACCGCAACTGCCTGCGCATCAACTATGCGCCGACGCTGACGACAGAGATCGAGATGGCAGTGCAGAAGGTCGGCGCCACCATCCAGCGGCTGATGCCGGCCGACAGTTTGGCGCAATCGGATTAAATCTTGACGCGATCGGATTATCGCTGCGCTGCCCAGCGCTCTAAAGTGGCATCACACCCACTCGCAATCAGGAAGGTCATGATGTCTCAGTCACAGGTATGGTTAATCACCGGCAGTTCCCGCGGCCTGGGCCAACAGCTGGCGCAGGCGGTGTTGGCCGCCGGGCACCGTCTGGTCGCCACCGCCCGTCAGCCGCAACAGCTGCAGCCGCTGGTGGAACGCTACGGCGATCGGGTCGCCACGATCGCGCTCGACGTCACCGACGCCGCCGCCGCCGAACGCGCGGTGCGCACGGCGATTGAACGCTTCGGTCGGCTGGACGTGCTGGTCAACAACGCCGGCTACGGCAATATCGCGCCGGTGGAGGAAGCCGATGAAGCCGATTTTCGCGCGCAGCTCGAAACCAACTTCTTCGGCGTGTTCAACGTCACCCGCGCGGCGCTGCCGATATTACGCCGGCAGGGCAGCGGCCACATCATCCAGATCGCCACCATCGGCGCTCGCCTCGGCATTGCCGGCCTCAGCGCCTACCATACCGCCAAGTGGGCGGTCGAAGGGTTCTCCGAATCATTGGCCAAAGAGATGGCCCCCTTCGGCGTCAAGGTGACGATGGTCGAACCCGGCGGCTTCCGCACCGACTGGGCCGGTTCTTCAATGACCATTGCGCCGATCGGCGAAGCCTATCAGCCGACGCTGGGGCCGATGCTGGCCTTCCTGCAGCAGCATAACGGCAGCCAAACCGGCGATCCGGCCAAGGCGGCGCAGGCGATCCTGCAGTTGGCGGCGCTGGAAGCCCCTCCGCTACGCCTGCTGCTCGGCAGCGACGCGGTGCATATGGCGGCGCAGGTGTTGGCAGAACGCCAGGCGGAGGACGCCGCGTTTCGCGCCCTCAGTCTCAGCACCGACCACGACGACAGCTCGCCGGATCACGCCGCGATGGCGGCGGTGGTGACGGGAAAATCCTAAGGAGCCCGCATTGAGCAGCGATCAAATTCCGGTTTCCGGCGCGCTGGCGGTACACCTGGCGGCGCAGGGCGTCGATATTGAGCAGCTCGGCCGATTGGCCGGGTTGCCCGCCGGGCTGTTCGGCGAACGGCGCGACAAGATTAAACTCACTACGCAACAATTCTTCTCTCTTTGGCGCAGTCTGCCGCAGTTGAACGACGATCCCGCCTTCGGTCTGCGTCTGGGCGGCGAGGCGGCGCCGGAACACTATGACATTGCCTTGGTCGCCGCGTTGCATTCCGCCACGCTGGGCGAAGCATTGCAAAAGGTGGCGCGCTATAAACGGCTGGTTTGCCCGGAAGAGCTGATGCTGGTGGAAGACGGCGACAGCATGCGCCTGCACACCCGCTGGACCATGAGCGAGGGCCACGCGCCGGCGCTGCTGATCGACGCCATGTTCGCCGCCATCACGGCCCTGTGTCGGCGCGGCACCGGCTTGCCCCTGCAGCCGCAGGCGATCGAATTGACCCGGCGAGCGGACGCCGCCTCACCGCTGGCGCGCTATTTCGGCTGCCCGGTGACATTCAACGCCCCGCTGGACGTGCTGGTGTTCGATCGCGCGTTGATGCGTCAACCCTTCGTCACCTACAACCAGGCCATGCTGGCGGTGCTGCTGCCTGGGCTGGAGGCGGAGCTGGCCAAATCTCAGTCGGCGCACGATCTGCCCACGCAGGTGATGGCGATCCTCAGCCGCAGCATGCGCGGCCAGCGCCCCAGCGTCAACAGCGTGGCCGCTGAACTCTATCTCAGCCCGCGCACGCTGCAGCGCCGCTTGCAACAGCACGGCTACAGCTACCAGCAATTGTTGGACAAAACCCGCCACCGCACCGCCTGCCGGCTGTTGGCGGAAACCGACCTTGAACCGGGCGAAATCGCCTTTGTGCTGGGATTCGAAGAGCTGAATTCGTTCAGCCGCGCCTTTATTCAGTGGGAAACGCTGACGCCCAGCCGCTGGCGCACGCAGCGCGCCGCCGGCCAGTGGGAGAACAGAGCATGAAAGTGATGATTTTCGGCGCCAGCGGCATGGTGGGCCAGGGCGCACTGCGGGAATGCCTGCGCGATCCGCGCGTCAGCGAAGTGCTCAGCATCGGCCGAAGCCCGTTGGCCCAGAGCCACGCCAAACTGCGCCAGCTTTCTGTGCCCGATCTGCGTGATCTGTCGGCGCTGGAGCCGCAGCTCGCCGGCTACGACGCCTGCTTCTTCTGCCTGGGGATTTCGTCCTCCGGCCTGAGTGAAGCTGAATATCGCGCGGTGACTTACGATCTGACGCTGGCCGCCGCCCGCCCGTTGGCGACGCTGAATCCGTCGATGGTCTTCGTCTACGTCTCCGGCCTCGGCACCGACAGCAGCGAACGCGGCCGCAGCATGTGGGCCAGGGTCAAGGGTGCCACCGAAAACGCGCTGCTGGCGCTGCCGTTCCACGCGGTGATGTTCCGCCCTGGCGCCATTGTGCCGCTGCACGGCATTCGCTCCAAAACCCGCCTCTACGATCTGGCCTATCGGCTATTCAAGCCGCTGTGGCTCGGCGCATTGCGGCTGTTTCCCGCCCGGGTAAGCAGCACCGAACGAATAGGGCGGGCGATGCTGGCGGTGGCGCGACGGGAAAGCGCGCTGCGCATCATCGAACCGGCGCAGATCAACCGGCTGGCGGCATCCTGCAACAACGGGGGTTAACCACCCTGCCGCCAATACTCCGCCACCCGGCGGCGCAGGTGTTCGATACCCTGCGGATGGTGAATAAACTGCTCCACCGGCATCATCCGCCAACGCTGCCCCTCGTCGCCGAAACGTATGGCGGCGATCTGCACCGGAGTGATCATCCCGGCCATGAACCAGGTCGGCGGATAGCCGGGCAAAATGCCGTCGTAGCGCCGCCGCCAGACAACCTGACGTTCGGCGATCGCCACGCCGAACTCTTCCTGCGTCTCCCGCTGCACGCACTGCAGCGGCGTTTCGCCGTTTTCCCGCCCGCCGCCGGGCAGATCCCACAGGCCGGGCCACGGAATGCCCGGTTTATCGTCCCGTTGGTAAACCAGCAGGAAACCATCGCACAGCAGCGCGATCTTGGCCCCGCCAAACGCCTCGTCCGTCATGATTTTTCCGCTCCCTGCCCATTGCCTTTGACTGAACATCATACTTCATCCCCGCGCGGCCTGGTGTATAGTGAAAATCCGTTTTCACAACAGGCGAACAATAACGATGAACTCTCCGTTTCTGGTGACCCCTCAATGGCTTGCGCAACATATCAACGATGAAAATCTGGTGGTGATCGACGTCCGGATGTCGCCGGTGGGGCTAACGCCGAAAAAGGACATGCTTGCCGAGTTCGAACGCGGCCATATCCCCGGCGCGGTCTATTTCGACATCGACGAAGTGGCGGACAAAAATACCGCGCTGCCGCACATGTTGCCGACGGCGGCGGAGTTTGGCGCGGCGGTGGGCAAGCTGGGCATCAGCGAGCGCGATACCCTGGTGATTTACGATGAGGGTAACCAGTTCTCCGCGCCGCGCGGCTGGTGGACCTTCCGCAATTTCGGCGCCCAGCATGTTTACGTACTGGACGAAGGGCTGAACGGCTGGACGGCGCAGGGCCAGGCGCTGGCAACCGGCCCGGCGCAGCCTGAACCGCAGGCGTTCAACGCCCGGTTCAACGCCGACGCGGTGGTGGATATGCGGCAAGTGGAACAGGCGTTAGGCACGCCGGTGCAAATTCTCGACGCGCGCGCCGCGCCGCGCTTTTATGCCGAAGCGCCGGAGCCGCGCCCCGGCCTGCACCGCGGCCACATTCCCGGCAGCATCAACATTCCGTACGGCGAGCTGCTGGAAAACGGCCGCTTCAAATCGCTGGAGGCGCTGCGCCAAACCTTCAGCGACAAGGGCGTGGATATCAACGGCCCGATCATCACCAGCTGCGGCTCCGGCGTGACGGCGGCGGTGCTGGCGTTCGGCCTGCTGTCGCTCGGCGCCCCGCAGGTCAAGCTGTATGACGGCGCCTGGAGCGAATGGGGCCAGCTGAGCGGCAAACAGCCCATCGCCAAAGATTAGGTTTCGATCCGCTCGACCACGATCTGCGCCAGCCGCTGCACGGCGGCTGAAGGCTGATCCTCGGCGCGGTGCAGCACCACGCCGAGCTGGCCGAGAACGGGCAGCAGTTCGGGCGCCAACGGTGACAGGCCGGGCGGCAAACCCGCCGCCGTGCGCACCGTGACGCCCAACCCGGCGCTCACCGCCGCCCAAACGCCGTTCAGGCTGCGGCTGGTAAAGGCGATGCGCCAGGGAATGCCGGCGCGATCCAGCGCCTGCGTCGCCGCGCTGCGCATCAGACAGGGTGCGTCGAACATCACCAACGGCAACGGCTCATCCCCTTCTCGCCACGGCGCCAGCGCGAAGCCGGGCGAGGCGATCCAGTGCAACTGCCGCTGCCCCAGCGCCTGATGAAACGGCGTGCTCAGACCGCCGTCCCACGCCAGCGACAGATCCAGCTGGCCTTTCAGCACCCAGTCGATCAGCTCGGCATTGCGGGCGATGCGCGCCTCGATGCGCACCTTCGGATTGGCGCGCGCAAAGCTGCCCAACACCTGCGGCAGAAACGTCTCGCCGAAATCCTCCTGCAGCCCCAGCCGCACCGTGCCCTGCAGATCCAACCCGCGCACCGCGGCGGCGGCTTCGTCATTAAGCTCCAGCAGGCGGCGCGCGTAACCGAGCAGGGTTTCCCCCGCCTCGGTCATCACCATGCCGCGTCCGGCCTTGCGCAGGATCGGCGCGCCGACCTGCTGCTCCAGCTTTTTCAGGTGAGCGCTGACCGCCGACGTCGAACGCCCCAGCCTTTCCGCCGCCTTGGCGAAGCTGCCCAGCTCGACGCCGGTGACGAAGCTGCGCAAATCCTCGAGATCGAACGTGATTCGCCCCATGCTGACCATCCTGATTTTCTGAACCATCAATCAAAATAATACCGATTTTACTGATAAAGATGGCGTGTCACGCTCTCCCGGTCAATGTCTTTGCGGAGAATCCTTATGCTCGCGATGCAATACCGTTTCACCCTGCCCGCCGATTACGACATGGCGATCGTCCGCCGCCGCATCGCCGATTTCGGCCATCGGCTCGACGCCTGCCCGCAGCTGATCGTCAAAGCCTATCTGTACGCGCAGCGCAGCGAAGGCAGCGCCGAAAATCTCTACGCTCCCTTCTACCTGTGGAACAGCAGCGCCGGCATGAACGATTTCCTGGCCGGCGAAGGTTTCAGAGGCCTCAGCCAGGCGTTCGGCTGGCCGCGCGTCAATCATTGGCTGCCGTGGCTGACGCATTTCGATCGCCCTCATCTGGCCGAGGCCGCCTGGGCAACCTGCCAGGAACAGGCCATCATCCCCTACAGCGATCTGCCTGCATTGCGTCGGCAACAGCAGGCGGCGCCCGGCGCGCTGGCCTCCATCGTGGCGTTCGACCCCGCCGAGTGGCGGTTAGTGCGGCTGGATTTATGGCGTGAACCGCCGCAGGTAGGGCCGCAAAACGGCCAGCTGTTCCGCGTCGGCCATCTGTCCGCCCCCTTTGACCACACTGCGCCGCGGGTTGACAGCCAAACTTGATATTGATAATCATTATCAACACTAAACGTTCACTTGCGGCTCACGGGATGCGGGCCGCTCTCCGGGGTCAACCACCATGCCGTCATCACCGATCACACCTTACGCCACCACCTGCTGCATCGTGGGGGGTGGCCCCGCCGGGCTGATGCTCGGCTATCTGCTGGCGCGGGCGGGGATCGACGTGACGGTGCTGGAGAAGCACGCCGACTTTCTGCGTGATTTTCGCGGTGACACCATTCACCCGTCGACGCTGGAAGTCATGCATCAGCTGGGCCTGCTCGACGAACTGCTGACGTTGCCGCACCAACGCGCGGAATCCCTGCATGCCGAAGTCGCCGGCCGCGACATCAAACTGGCGGATTTCAGCCGCCTGCCGACGCGCTGCAAATTTATCGCCTTTATGCCGCAGTGGGAGTTTCTCAACTTTTTGGCGCAGCAGGCCGCCGCCTTCCCCCATTTCAGGCTGCTCACCTCGACGCAGGTTCATAAGCTGCTGTATGACCGCGGCCAGGTATGCGGCGTGCTGGCCGACGCGCCGGAGGGCCCGATCCGCGTGCGCAGCCGGCTGGTGATCGGCACCGACGGCCGCAACTCGGTGGTGCGCGAGCAGGCGGCGCTCAGCAGCCGCTCCTTCGGCGCCCCGCGCGACGTCTTGTGGATGAAACTCAGCAAGCAGCCGGGCGATCCGGCCTGGTCGATGGGCCACACCGGGCCGAAGCAAAACTTCATCATGATCGATCGCGGCGACTACTGGCAGTGCGGCTATTCGATCGACAAAGGCAGCTTCGACGCGATCCGCCGCAGCGGGCTGGAGAAATTTTTGCTGCACCTCGCCGAGGTGGCGCCATTCCAGGACGATCGCCTGCAGGAGATCCTCGAGTGGGATCAGGTAAAACTGCTGAGCATTCGCATCGATCGTCTGGATCGCTGGGCCAAACCGGGCGTGCTGTGCATCGGCGACGCCGCGCACGCCATGTCGCCGATCGGCGGCGTGGGCGTCAACCTGGCGATTCAGGACGCGGTGGCCGCCGCCAACGCCCTGATCCCGCCGCTGCGCCAGCATCGGCTGCAGCTGAAGCATCTGCTGAGCGTGCAGCGCCGGCGCGAATTTCCCACCCGGGCCATCCAGTTTTTGCAGATCAAAATGAGTCAGCGTAAGCCGGGCCAGCGCCGCGCGGCGGGCGGCTCACGCCTGATCGCCCGCGTCGGCAACAGCCGCTGGCTGCCTCGCCTGTTCGGCCGCATCATCGGCCTGGGCTTTCGCCGCGAAACGCCGCGGCATCTGTCCAACGAAACCTGCCCGCCGGAATAACATTGGTGATTTTTTCATCGCGCCGTATAATGATTGAATCGAACGATTTAATTAACTGGAGCGATTAAATGTACGCACTCACCGCGAACGAGGCCAAAACCCAATTCGGCGATTTGCTGCTCAAGGCGCAGCGTGAACCGGTGCAAATCAATCGCAACGGCAAACCGGTCGCCGTCGTCATGTCAGTAGAAGATTACCAGGCGCTGGAAGATCTCAAATTACGCACGCTGCAGCAAAAAATCGCGCAGGCTACCGCCGAGGAAGACGCCGGTAAGGCGGTAGACGGCGATGCCTTCTTCAACCGTCTGCTCACCGATGAAACCGACTGAGATGCCCGCGTTTCGCCTCACCCCGCAGGCGCAACAAGATCTGCTGGCTATTCGCCATTTCACCGTCGAGCACTGGGGCCAAGCGCAATCTCGCCGCTATCTTGAGCAGTTGAGAGAGGTCATGCATCATCTGGCGGATATGCCGGAAGCGGGTAAGGCCCACTTTCACGATCTGGGCGAAGAGATACGCAGTTTTCCTTACGCCAGCCATAGGATCTATTACCGCAGCCGCCCTGCCGGCATCACCGTTCTCGCCATTCTGCATCAGGCGATGGTGCCCCACCGGCATCTGGAACAACGGCTGTAATTTTTCTTACTCAAAGGGGCACTCATGTTCACCGTCCGTCAGGCATTGCTGGAAGATTTAACCCTGGTGCGCGATATCGGCATCCGCACCTATCGCGCCCACTTTGGTGAGCTGTGGCGCTACCCGCACGAGCTGGAGGCCTTTCTGGCGGAGGATTTTTCCGTCTCCGCGCTGGAACAGACGCTGCGCCAGCCCGACGTGTGCTGGCTGTTGGCCTATGAGAATGACGCCCTGGTCGGCTATGCGCGGGTGAACTTCGACAGCCTGCTGGCACCAACCGAACAAATCGGCGCAGAGCTGCAGAAAATCTATTTCCTGCCGGGCCATGCCGGCAACGGCTATGGCCAGCGCCTGTACGAACAGGTGCAGCAGCGGGCTATCGAGCGCCGGCAAAAAACGCTGTGGCTGGAGGTGCTGCAACGCAACACCCGCGCCCAACGTTTTTATCAGCGCCAGGGATTGAGCATGTGTGGCGAGACCTGCTACACCAGCGCCCAGGGCTCGATAGGCATCTGGTATATGAGCAAGGCGCTGTAACCGAGCCTCGCTCCGCCTGCGTTAGCGCGGCTCCCGCTGCAACATCAGGAACAGCAAGGCAAACGCATTGGGCGCCAGGTAGATCAGCGCCCCCAGCTGCACCGCCAACGGATCCTTCTTGGCCTGCCAGGCCATGAACCAGTCGCCGGCGACCACCATAAAGCCGACGCCCCACACCGCGATCGCGCAAAGCGCTCCCAGCATCGCCCAGGCTTTGCCCTTGGCGAAGGCGGCGTAAGGGCCTTTCAATCGCCCGATCATCAGCACCACGCCCGCGGCCGCGAATAGGCCGGCCAGCGTTTCCAGCGTGGTGATGACCGCCAACCCCAACATGCAGGCCCAGTCGGCGCGGATCGCGCGCCACATTAGCCCCGGCGTTTGATAAGTATCCTGCATGGCAAGCAGCGGCCCGACCGCATTGCGCGCGGTGCCAGCGAAATCCGCCGTATTGTTCAACAGGCTGAACAGCCCCCACAGGGCCGGAAACAGAGACAGGACGATGCAACCGAGGCGTGACACAGTGATTTCGTTCATGGTTATCCTTAATGAATAAACGAGTGGCTCCCGTCCTCATGACGGGACCGCTATTGAGATCCTGATAGTTTGACGTGCACAATGTAAGAACTAATCTTACAATGACGCAGCATAGCCGAAAGTGAGGAGGAACAATGGGCAGAACACTAACGGTAGATCTGGGTGACGAACTGCGTAGCTTCGTCGAAGACCTGGTGGCCAGCGGCGATTACCGCACGCCCAGCGAAGTCATCCGCGAATCCGTGCGCACTTTGCGCGAACGTACCGCCGCCTCAAAGCTGGAAGAGCTTAGGCGCTTGATCGCTGAAGGAGAGAACAGCGGCGAAGCCGTCGAATGGGATCGTGATGTGTTCATGGAAAGAATACGCAGCAAAGCAAAAGGATGCGCAGGAGAGTAACCGTTCGTCCAAAAGCCTTGGACGATATGGAAGAGATCTATTTTTACGGGTTGGCGCACTTTGGCTTACAGGTGGCTAAGATTATCTGCGCCGCCTGCATCAGGCTTTCGATAACCTTGGCCACCACCAACTCGGCAGAAACCTCGATGCAATCGGCCCCGGCCTAGGGGTATTGCCCGTCGCCAACCACCTGATTTATTTTCGACAGCACAGGCGGGAGGTGAATATCATCAGAGTGCTGCATCATTCCCGCGATCCGCTCAGCCAATCCTTTTTCAGCTGACCCAACGTCAAATCGCCACCAGCCCGCGTACGCCGTCCTGTTCCATATTGCTGCCGGCGCCACGCTGCACGATGCTGCCGCGCGACATCACCAGATAGCTGTCCGCCAGATCGGCGGCGAAGTCATAGAACTGCTCCACCAGCAGGATCGCCATATCGCCGCGCGCCGCCAGCTGTTTGACCACTGCGCCGATCTCCTTGATCACCGAAGGTTGGATCCCTTCCGTCGGTTCGTCGAGGATCAACAGCTGCGGCCGGCAGGCCAGCGCCCGGCCGATCGCCAGCTGCTGTTGCTGCCCGCCGGAGAGATCGCCGCCGCGCCGATCCTTCATCTGCCGCAGCACCGGAAACAAATCATAGATCGGATCCGGCACCGCGCGCGCGTCGGCGCCGGAAAAGCGCGCCAGCCCCATCAGCAGATTTTCCTCCACCGTCAGGCGCGGGAAGATTTCCCGCCCCTGCGGCACATAGGCGATGCCCGCCTGCACCCGCTGGTGCGGCTTTTTAGCGGTGATGGTTTCGCCCTGCCAACGGACGCTGCCGCTGCGCGCCGGGATCAGCCCCATCAGGCATTTCAGCAGCGTGGTCTTGCCCACGCCGTTGCGCCCCAGCAGGCAGGTCACCTCGCCGATGCGCGCCTCGAACGACAAGCCGCGCAGAATGTGGCTGCCGCCGTAATATTGATTCAATTCTTCTACCTGCAGCATGATTACGCCTCCTCAGCGCCCCAGATATACCTCAATCACCCGTTCATCGGCCTGCACCTGCGCCAGCGATCCTTCCGCCAGCACCTGCCCCTGATGCAGCACCGTCACGCGATCGGCGATGGTCTCCACAAACCCCATATCGTGCTCCACCACCATCAGCGAATGCTTGCCCGCCAGCTCGCGGAACAGTTCGGCGGTGTAGTCGGTTTCGGCGTCGGTCATGCCGGCCGCCGGCTCGTCGAGCAGCAGCAGGTGCGGCTCCTGCACCAGCAGCATGCCGATCTCGAGAAACTGTTTCTGCCCGTGGGACAGCAGCCCGGCGGGCCGGTGGCGTTCATGCCCCAGCCGCAGGGTCTTCAGCATCTCGTCGATGCGGTCGCGCTGCTCACTGCTTAAACGGGCGCGCAGGCAGGCCCACACCGACTTGCGGGTTTTCTGGGCGATCTCCAGATTTTCGAACACCGTCAGCGCCTCGAACACCGTCGGTTTTTGAAACTTGCGGCCAATGCCGGCGTGGGCGATCTGCATCGGCGCCAGCCGGGTCAGATCGACGGTCTGATCGTAAAACACCCTGCCGCTGTCCGGCCGGGTTTTGCCGGTGATCACATCCATCAGCGTGGTCTTGCCGGCGCCGTTGGGGCCGATCACGCAGCGCAGTTCGCCGACGCCAATGCGCAGCGACAGATCGGTCAGCGCGCGAAAACCGTCGAAGCTGACGTTGACGTTGTCGAGCTGCAACACCGGATCGGTTTGCTGCCGGTATTTGTCCGCCGGCAGCGGATGGGTAAACAGTTCGTCGGTCACTTGCATCGCCTTCATAAGCTTTTCCTCCGCCGCAGCAGGCCGATCACCCCTTTCGGGAGAAACAGCGTGACGACGATAAACATCAGGCCGAGGAAGAACTGCCAGTATTCGGGAATGGCCATGGTGAACCAGCTCTTGGCGCCGTTGACGATGCCGGCGCCGAGCAGCGGCCCCACCAGCGTGCCGCGCCCGCCGAGCGCCACCCAGATGGCGGCCTCGATCGAGTTGGTCGGCGACATTTCGCCGGGGTTGATGATGCCGACCTGCGGCACATAGAGCGCGCCGGCCAGCCCGCACAGCACCGCCGACAGCGTCCAGACGAACAGCTTGAAGCCCTTCGGATCGTAGCCGCAGAAGGTCAGGCGGTTTTCCGCATCGCGCACTGCAGTCAGCACCCGGCCGAACTTGCTGCGCGCCAGGGCAAAGCCGATGGCCAGGCTGGCGGCCAGCAGCAGCACCGTCGCCAGGAACAGCGCCACCCGCGTGCCGGCGGCGGTGATGGGAAAGCCGAGCAGCGTGGTGAAACCGGTAAAGCCGTTATTGCCGCCGAAGCCGGTCTCGTTGCGAAAGAACAGCAGCATGCCGGCATAGGTCAGCGCCTGGGTCATGATCGAGAAATACACCCCTTTGATTTTCGAGCGAAAGGCGAAATAGCCGAACAGAAAGGCCAGCAGGCCCGGCACCAGCACGATCAGGCACAGCGCCCAGGCGAAATGCTGGGTGCCGCTCCAGAACCACGGCAGCTCATTCCAGGAGAGGAATGCCATAAACGCCGGCAGCCCGTCGCCCGCCGCCTGCCGCATCAGGTACATGCCCATGGCGTAGCCGCCGAGCGCGAAGAACAGCCCGTGGCCGAGCGACAGCAGCCCAGCATAGCCCCACACCAGATCGAGCGCCACCGCCACCACCGCGTAGCACAGGATCTTGCCCGCCAGCGTCAGGGTATAGGTGGACACCGCCAGCGGATGATCCGCCGGCAACAGCGTCATGAACGGCATCACCAGCAGCGCCAGCAACGCCAACCCGCCGATGCTCAACGCCAGCCGGGGCGCTTTCTGCACGCCGGTTACGGTCAATGGTTGGCTCATCAGTCAATCACCCTGCCCTTAAGGGCGAACAGCCCCTGCGGACGCTTTTGAATAAACAGAACGATCAGCACCAGGATCAGGATCTTGCCCAGCACGGCGCCGATCTGCGGTTCGAGGATCTTATTGACGATGCCGAGGCCAAAGGCCGCCGCCACCGTCCCCGCCAGCTGGCCGACGCCACCGAGCACCACCACCAGGAACGAATCGATGATGTAACCTTGCCCCAGCTCCGGCCCGACGTTGCCCAGCTGCGACAGCGCCACCCCGCCGAGCCCGGCGATGCCGGATCCCAGCCCGAAGGCCAGCATGTCCACCCGGCCGGTAGGCACGCCGCAGCAGGCCGCCATCGCGCGGTTTTGCGTCACCGCGCGCACGTTCATGCCGAGCCGGGTCTTGTTCAGCAGCAGCCAGGTCAACGCCAGCACCAGCAGCACGAACGCGATCACCGCGATGCGGTTCCACGGCAACACCAGGTTCGGCAACAGCTGCACGCCGCCCGACAGCCACGCCGGGTTGGCGACCTCGACGTTCTGCGCGCCGAACAGCACCCGCACCAGCTGGATCAGTACCAGGCTGATGCCCCAGGTAGCCAGCAGGGTTTCCAGCGGCCGGCCGTACAGGTGGCGGATCACCGTGCGCTCCAGCGCCATGCCGATCCCGGCGGTGATGGCGAACGCCACCGGCAGCGCCGCCAACGGATAGAGCGCCAGCCACTGCGGCGCAAACTGTTGAAACAGCCCCTGCACCAGATAGGCCGAATAGGCGCCGAGCATCAGCATTTCGCCGTGCGCCATATTGATGACGCCGAGCAGGCCGTAGGTGATCGCCAGACCAAGCGCCGCCAACAGCAGGATCGAACCGAGCGACAGGCCGCTGAACGCCTGGCCGAGCAGATCGCCGATCATCAGGCGATGCTGCACGCGCTGCAGGCTGCGTTGCGCCTCGGCGCGCACCGCGGCGTCCGGCTCATTGGCCGCGTCGGTCAACGCCTGCAGCCGCGCGCGGGTTTCCGGCTCGCCCGATTCCCCCAGCAGCCGCACCGCATTGAAGCGCACCTGCGGGCTGGCGTCAGTCAATTGCAGGTTGGCCAGCGCAATGCTCAGCGCATCGCGTACCTGCGGGTCTTTCTCCTGCGCCAGCCGCCGGGTCAACAGCGGCAACTGCTCGCCCTGCGCCTCGCGCTGCAGCGCGGTCGCCGCCTGCAGCCGCACCGCCGCGTCCGCGCTGACCAACCGCTGCGCCGACAACGCGTTGGCGATCAGAATGCGCAGCCGGTTGTTCAGCCACACCTTCTTCGGTTCGCCAACCGGGGCCGCCTCACCTTCAAGCGGCAGATAGCGATCGCCCTGGCGGATAAAGGCGCGCTTCGCTTCGTCGATCGCCACGGTTTCCTGCTGCAGCCCCTGCAGCAACGGCAGGCGCGCGGGATCCGGCTCGGCCGCCCACGCCTGCAGCAGTTTGGCCTGCTGCGCGCGAGTGGCCGCCGCGAACTCATCGGCCGGCCCGGCCTGCGCCAGCAGGGGCCAGGCGCACAGCAGCCACAGCCCGACGCGCAAAAAGGATAAAAACGGAGATTGCATCAGCTGCCTCTTCTGTTGGGCCGGCGGGCGTTGGGCCGCGCCGGCGCTGAGTGACGTTACTTGCCGCCTTTCACCGGGTAATCCGGTTTTTTGTCGTTGCCGGCGATATAGGGGCTCCACGGCTGCGCGCGCACCGGCGCTTCGGTCTGCCACACCACGTTGAACTGGCCGTTGCTCTCGATTTCGCCAATCATCACCGGTTTGTGCAGGTGGTGGTTGGTTTTGTCCATGGTCAGCGTGAAGCCCGACGGCGCGGCGAAGGTTTGCCCGGCCATCGCCGCGCGCACCTTATCGACGTCGGTGGTGCCGGCCTTTTCTACCGCCTGCGCCCACATGTGGAGGCCGACGTAGGTGGCCTCCATCGGGTCGTTGGTCACCGCAGTGGCGTAATTCGGCAGGTTGTGCGCCTTGGCGTAGGCTTTCCACTGGCTGACAAACTGTTTGTTGGTCGGGTTATCCAGCGATTCGAAGTAGTTCCAGGCCGCCAGGTTGCCCACCAGCGGTTTGGTGTCGATGCCGCGCAGCTCTTCCTCGCCGACCGAGAAGGCGATCACCGGCACGTCGGTGGCCTTGACGCCCTGGTTGGCGAGTTCTTTGTAGAACGGCACGTTGGAATCGCCGTTGATGGTGGAGATCACTGCGGTGTTGCCGCCGGCGGCGAATTTTTTGATGTTGGCGACGATGGTCTGGTAATCGCTGTAGCCGAACGGCGTGTAGACCTCTTCGATATCCTTGTCCTGCACGCCTTTGCTGTGCAGGAAAGCGCGCAGGATCTTGTTGGTGGTGCGCGGATAGACGTAATCGGTGCCCAACAGGAAGAAGCGCTTGGCGCCGCCGCCGTCCTCGCTCAGCAGGTATTCCACCGCCGGGATCGCCTGCTGGTTCGGCGCCGCGCCGGTGTAGAACACGTTCGGCGACATCTCTTCGCCTTCGTATTGCACCGGATAGAACAACAGTCCGTTAAGCTCCTCAAACACCGGCAGCACCGACTTGCGCGACACTGAAGTCCAGCAGCCGAACACCGCCGCCACCTTGTCCTGGCTCAGCAGCTGGCGCGCCTTTTCGGCGAACAGCGGCCAGTTGGAGGCCGGATCCACCACCACCGGCTCCAGCTTTTTGCCGAGCACCCCGCCTTTGGCGTTGATCTCGTCGATGGTCATCAGCGCCACATCCTTCAGCGGCGTCTCGGAAATCGCCATGGTGCCGGAGAGCGAACTCAGAATGCCGACCTTGATGGTGTCGGCGGCCTGCGCGCTCCAGGCCAGGCCCAGGCCGATCGCGGCGGCGGACAGCGCAAAAGCTTTGATAAAACGACGACGTTGCATAGTTCAAACTCCTGATGTGTGTGAAATCAAAATCGTTACGCCGAGCGCGCAGGCTGCTGAGCCCGCGCCTGGTGCAACATGTGCAGCGTTATTTTTCGTACCTCTGCCTTGCTGACGGCGATGTGCTCGCCGAGCAGCGTTTGCGCCGCCCCGCTTTGCCGCTGCAGGATCGCCTGCAAAATGGCGGCGTGTTCGCGGTAGGTAGCGTCCACCCGCGCCTGCTGGGTGAAATCCAGCCGGCGAATGATGCGGATCTTTTCGGTCAGTTCGCGGTGAATGCGCGCCATTTCGCCGTTGCCCGCCGCGGCCACCAACGCCTGATGAAACTGCTCATCGTGCTGCGACACCGCCTTGCCGTCCGCCAGTCGCGGCGCTTCGGCCCAAAAACGGCTCAGCGCCGCCAGCGCGCCTGGCGTTTCCCCGGCCGGGCGTTCGCACAGCCGTTTCACCGCCTCTTGTTCCAGCACGATGCGCAGGTCGTACAGCTCTTCGAAGTAGGCGAAATCGAACGGCCGCACCTGCCAGCCGCTGCGAAACAACACCTCGACATAGCCTTCGCGCTCCAGCCGGAACAGCGCCTGGCGCACCGGCGTGCGGCTGGCCGCCATGCGCTGCGCCACCTCGCTTTCGCTGAAGCGATCGCCCGGCAGCAGGCGAAACTCGAAGATGTCGGCCTTGAGCTGCAGATAAATGCGCTCCGCCAGCCCCTCCGGGCGCGCCTTGTGCTCTCCGTTGGTGATTTGCATCATCGCTCCTCCGTTCAGACCGCCTTTTCCAGCCACAGCAGGGCGTCGCCCGGCCCGACCGGCCGCCCCTGCCGGCAGCTGATGCGCTTAACGATCCCGGCGCGCGGCGCGGTGACCGCCAGCTCCATTTTCATCGCCTCGACCACGATCAGCGGCTGCCCGGCCGCCACCGCCTGCCCCGGTTCCACCAGGATCTTCCACACGCTGCCGTTCAGATCGGCGCTGACCAGATCGCCATCGACGGCGTCTTCTTCCTCCGGCGGCAACAGCTGCGCCTCGGCCTCGTCGTCATCGCTGCGCCAGCGCGCCACTTCGGCGCTGAACGCCTGCTGCTGACGATGCTGGAAATCGGCGATCTCCCCGGCGTTGTCGGCCAGGAAACGGGTGTAGGCGGCGAAGTCGAACTCGCTCTCTTCGATGCGCACCTGCATGCGCCCTTCGCGGAACGCTTCGCGCTGCTCGTCCAGCTCTTGCTCGCTGACCGGGTAGAAGCGCACCTGATCGAAAAAGCGCAGCAGCCAGGGTTCACCGGCGGTGAACTGCGGGTTTTTGAGGAATTTGTTCCAGATCGGCAGCGTGCGCCCCACCAGCTGGTAACCGCCCGGCGAGTCCATGCCGTAGATGCACATGTACATGCCGCCGATACCGACCGTCCCTTCGGCGGTGTGGGTGCGCGCCGGGTTGTATTTGGAGCTCAGCAGGCGATGGCGCGGATCGAGCGGCACCGCGCAGGGCGCGCCGAGGTACACGTCTCCCAGCCCGAGGATCAGGTAGCTGGCGTCGAACAGAATGTCGCGCACCTGCTCGCGTCGGCTCAGGCCGTTGATGCGCTGAATGAAATCGACGTTGTTCGGCAGCCAGGGCGCCGAGGCGCGCACCGTCTGCTGATAGCGATCCACCGCCCCCAGCGTGGCCGAATCCTCGAACGCCATCGGCAGCCAGACGGTACGCGTCGGCACCTTCAGCCGGCTGACGTCCCCCAGCGCCCGTTCGCGCGCCAGCAGGCGCTGCAACAGGTCGGCCTGGCTTATCTGCCGGCTGTCGTAGCGGATCTGCAGCGAACGCACGCCCGGCGCCAGCTCCGCCACGCCCGGGATCGCCTCCTGCCGCAGCGACTGCATCAGCAGATGAATGCGCAGGCGCAGCGCCAGATCGAGCACGTTGTCACCGTACTCCATCAGGATGTAACCGTCCCCCGCCTGGCGATACGCCACCGCCGGGCGCCCCTCCGCCGCCGGCAGCGCTGCCAGTACCGCGGCGGAAACGCTGTCCGCCGGGGCCAGATCCGGCGGCGGCAGGGTGATGGCCTTCACCGCCGCCAGCGCTTCGATGCTGCCAAGCTGCGCCTGCTCCAGCGACTGCGCCTGCCGGAAGCCGATCGGATGGAACCGGATGCGGTCGCCCGGCTTCACCTGCCCCACTTTCCACAGTTCGGCCTTGGCAATGGTCACCGGGCAGACGAAGCCGCCGAGGCTCGGCCCGTCGCGGGTCAGGATCACCGGGAAGTCGCCGGTGAAGTTGATCGCGCCGATGGCGTACTCGCAGTCGTGCACGTTGGAAGGATGCAAACCGGCCTCGCCGCCGTCCTCCCGCGCCCACTCGGGCTTCGGCCCCGCCAGGCGCACGCCGAGGCGGTTGGAGTTGTAATGCACCTGCCAGTCGGTGGCGAAGAAGGCCTCTATCGATTCAGCGGTGAAAAAGTCCGGCGCGCCGTGCGGCCCGTACAGCACGCCGATGTGCCATTGATCGCCGTAGTGCGGGATCAGGCTGTCGTCCATCGCCTGCGGCGCGGCGATCGGCACCGGCGTGGTGCTGGCCGCCAGCGCCGGTTGGGCGATCGCCAGCATGTCCGCCACGCGCAAGGTGCGCCCGGCGTGGCCGCCGAACTGCCCGAGCGCGAAGGTGGAGCGGCTGCCGAGGTACACCGGCACGTCGAAGCCGTTACGCACCGCCAGATAGGTGCGGCAGCCGTGCGTAGCGCGCCCCAGCGTCAGCACCTGCCCGGCCCGCACCGTAATCGGCCGCCAATACGCAACCGCCTCGCCGTCCAGATCGGCCGGGCAGCTGGCGCCCGTCAGCGCGATGGTGGCGTCGCAGTGAAAGCGCAGCGTCGGCCCCTGCAGGGTAAACTCCAGCCCGGCCGCCGCCGGGTGGTTGCCGACGATGCGGTTGGCCAGCCGAAACGCGAAGTCGTCCATCGGGCCGGACGGCGGCACGCCGATGTCCCAATAGCCGAGGCGGCCGGGATAATCCTGCACGCTGCTGTAGGTGCCGGGTTGCAGCACTTCGAGGCAGTGCGGCTGGAAACGCAAATCGTCCAGCAGGCGCGTCCAGACGTCGCCGCGCTGAAATTGCGGCGTGGCGATCACCTGCCGCAGATAGTCGAGGTTGGTGGCGATGCCGTGCAAACGGGTCGCCGCCAGCGCCACGCGCAGTTTTTCCAGCGCCTGCGCCCGGTCAGCGCCGTGCACGATCAGCTTGGCGATCATCGGGTCGTAAAACGCCGAAACTTCGCTGCCGGTCGCCACCCAGCCGTCGAGGCGCACGTCGTCAGGGAAATGCACCTCGGTCAGCACGCCGGGGCTGGGCTGGAAGTTTTTCAGCGGATCTTCGGCATAGAGGCGCACCTCGATCGCCGCGCCCTGCGGCGCGCGGCGCAACGCCGCCCAATCCAACGCGTCGCCCGCCGCCACCTGCAGCATGCATGCGATCAGATCCAGGCCGGTGACCATCTCGGTAACCGGGTGCTCTACCTGTAAGCGGGTGTTCACTTCCAGGAAATAAAACTCGTCGCGCGCGGCGTCGTAAATGAACTCCACCGTGCCGGCGCTGCGGTAATTCACCGACTCGCCCAGCGCCACCGCCGCCCGATGCAGCGCCTGGCGGGTCGCCGCCGGCAGATGCGGCGCCGGGGTTTCCTCCACCACCTTTTGGTTGCGGCGCTGCAGCGAACAGTCGCGCTCGCCGAGCGCCGCCACCCGCCCCTGGCCATCGCCGAAAATCTGCACCTCGACGTGGCGCGCCCGATCGACGAAGCGTTCGATAAAGGCGCCGGCGTCGCGGAAGAACTGCTCCCCCAGCCGTTTGACGCTGTCGTAGGCGTCGCGCAGCGCCGCCTCGTCGTCACAGCGCGTCAGGCCGATGCCGCCGCCGCCGGCGGTGCTTTTCAGCATCACCGGGTAGCCGATGCGCGCGGCGGCGGCGACCGCCTGCTCAACGCTCTCCAGCAAGCCGGTGCCCGGCGTCATCGGCACCCCGGCCAACGCCGCCAGCTCGCGCGCCCGGTGCTTGAGGCCGAACTCGCGCATCTGCGCCGCCGTCGGGCCGATAAAGGCGATGCCCGCCGCCTCGCAGGCTTCGGCAAACTCGGCGCTCTCGGACAAAAAGCCGTAGCCGGGGTAGATCGCCTGCGCGCCGGTGGCGGCGGCCGCCGCAAGGATCTTGTCGATGCGCAGGTAGCTGTCTGCGGCCTTGTCGCCGCCGAGCGCCACCGCCCTGTCGGCTTCGGTGACGTGCGGCGCATTGCGGTCGGCGTCTGAATAGACCGCCACGCTGGTTATGCCCAGGCGTTTCAGGGTGCGAATGGCGCGGCAGGCAATTTCGCCGCGGTTAGCGATCAGTACGGTAGTAAACATGTTCATGCCCCCTTAACGCTGGCGAGATAGTCGCGCCAGCCGCCAAACTCAGTGATATCCGTGGCGCCTTCCAGCGCCCAGGCTTCGCAGATAAACCCCTTCACCCGCCGGCCGTCCGCCAGCAGCAGCGTGCCGATGCCCAATGGCGCCGGGATTTCCGCCACAAACTCGCCGAAACGGGCCAGCGGGATGTCCCACAGCTCTACGCGGATCGCCGCCCCTGCGCCGCGCGCGCCAGCCCCGGCTTCGGCGGCTCGGTCTCGGCCAGCGCGTACAGGCGGTAACAGGGGGCGGTGACGGTTTGTTCCACCCGCACCGCGTCGCGCTGCGTCAGCTGGACGTTGAGCGGCATGCCGCTGAGGTGAGCGCCCACTACCGCCAAACGCACGTGTCCCGAAGACGGGGCCAGCGCCGGCTGCGGCGGCAATGCCCGGCCGATAGCGCCGAGCGGCAAGGCGCATTGCCGTTGCCAGCGCAGGCCAAACGCCGCCAGCGCCCGGTCATGCCAGGCGGGCGCAATCAGGGTGATGCCCGCCGGCAGGCCGTCTTCGCGCAGCGGCCCCGGCAGCGCCAGCGCGCTCAGATCGGCCAGGTTGGTGAAATTGGTGTAAGTGCCGAACTGCGAATTGAACAGCACCGGTTCCTGCGCCATCTCCGCCAGGGTGCGGATAGTGGGCGCGGTCGGCACCACCAGCGCGTCAAACGGCGCCAGCCGCTGGGCGATCTGCCGCGCCAGCTCGGCGCGCAGGTATTCCGCCTTGTAGGCGTCGCAGGCGCTGTAGCCGAGGCCGTTGCCAACGATGCCGCGCACCACCGGATCGATGGCCTGCGGGCTCGCTTCCAGCACCTGCTCAATCGCCACGGTGCGCTCCGCCACCCAGGGGCCGTAATACAGCTGTTCCGCCAGGGTGCGAAACGGCGCGAAATCGAGGGGTTCCAGCGTGGCGCCGCCCGCCTGCAGCTGCGCCAGCGCACGATGAAACGCCCGCTCGGCCTGCACGTCGCCGAAAAACTCCAGCTGGGCGGGAACGGCAAAACGCGGCGCGGCGGGGATATCCGCCGGCGCGGTATGCGGATCGGCACGAGAATACGGGTCTGCCGCGTCAAAGCCGCTCGCCAGCTCCGCCACCTGCGCGGCATCGGCCACCGTCAACGCGAAGACCGACACCGTATCGTTCAACCGGCAGGCCGGCACCACGCCGCGGTTGGACAACCGCCCTTTGGTCGGCTTCAGCCCGACGATGTTGTTGAACCCGGCAGGCACGCGCCCCGAACCGGCGGTATCGGTGCCCAGCGCGAACGGCACCAGGCCGCGCGCCACCACCGAAGCGGAGCCGGAGCTGGAACCGCCGCTGACGTAACGGCTGTCGAAGCTGTTGACCACCGCGCCATAAGGTGAGCGGGTGCCCACCAACCCGGTAGCGAACTGGTCGAGGTTGGTTTTACCGAGGGCGATCGCCCCGGCGGCGCGCAGGTGGGCGACCACGGTGGCGTCCGCCGCGGCCTGATAGGTGAACGCCGGGCACGCGGCGCTGGTCGGCCAGCCGCCGACGTCGATATTGTCTTTGATGGCAAAGGGCACGCCGAACAGCGGCAGGCGGCTGAGATCGCCGGCGACCGCCTCAAGCCTCTGCGCGAGCTGCCGATACTGCTGCTCGCGCTGCGCCGGCGTGGCGAGATACAGCCAGGCGTTATCGTCCGGGTTCAGGCCGGCGACCAGCGTTTCGATCGTCGCACTGACGCAGGCAAGGCGCTCGCCCGCCGGACGGGTTTGATAATGGTGCTGCCATTCACTGAGGGTAAAACCGCACGCTTCAACAGGTTCGCTCATCGGCTGAATTCCATCTGGTACACAAGATGGGATCCAACAGAGCAACCGGCGTGCCAATTTTTAATCTCATGATTTCAATAAATTATAATTAAAACTTATGACAGCGGCGGCAAACGGGCTGCACCAGCGGTGCGCAGCGGGAGAACAAAAAGAGTGCAATGGCGGGATGACGCAGAGGAAAAAACGGGGCGGCGACACTCGCCGCCCCGGAAGGATGATATGGATAGGTCAGCCATCAGCCGCAAGTTCAGTACCTACCATGTGGTGAGCGCCACCCTTCTCCAGGTATTGGCCGCCGTGCAAACATAAAAGAATGCGGAGTCTGCCGACCATTGGCCTATTTTACCGGGCGCAACGGCCGAAGCGGGGACGGCAACTCTGACACCTACGGGATCTCCGTTCACGTTCGCTGAATCATAAATATTCAACACTTTTATGTGGCCAGAGGAGAATTGGTTATTCGGCCCACCAATAGGGTAAGCGCCGTTACCGGCAGGATAAACGCCATTGTCAGCGACCGTTAACTGCTTAGTGTACAACCCGCTCCATTTGAATGAGGGCTGTCCTAAGGCTGTCGCGATATCCTTCTGCGGCGAAAAATCAGCAGGGGAGATGGATACGCCGCTGCTGGTCGTATTGTTATTCGCGCCAAGCGTAAACTTAGGTGCAAAACTAATGAAAGAAGCCCCGTCCTGAGCCAACCTGACGCCCGGTTCAAACCCCTGAAGGTTATTGCCTGGAGAAATACCGCCAAAGTAATGATAGTTGGTACTTCCCCCTCTGGCTGCATAGAACAGGTTATCGGAGTCGCCCTTGATGCCATGGAAAATCGCCGGATAAGCGCCATTACTGGCCCTGTCCGCCAAGGACCACGGAAGCTGCCTTGGAGCCATATCGGCGATTGCCGCGTTGGCGAATCTTGTCGTATTGCTCATCATGTTATCAAACACAAATGCCGCCGCAATGCCGTTTACCGGCTCTGCCGCCACATTGTAAGTGGTAGTACTCACGTTATAGAAACCGCCTCGACATTCAAAAGTGCTTCCATCACTCTGAAGAATGGCTTCACCTTCGCAAGTAAACTGCCCCAGGATGTTATCGGTGTTGGTCCGGGTGAGTTTGATCGCCGTTGCGCCGACGCCGCCGAACAGGTGGATATAGCAGAAACCGTTGTACCAGGTTGCTCTGTTGGCGTTTCCTCTCAGCTCCAGCCCCACGCCGGCATCCATATTTGTGCCGCCATCGCCCGGATTGCCGGAAACTTTGATCTGACATTGAATTTCATGGAACCCCACGCCGTGGAAGGAGCTATCCCCGCCATTGCTTTCCATCAAGATGTTCGACAAGCCACGGTGGAACCGGCAAGAGTGAAAACTGACGAACTCGGTAAACGCACCGGCATAGCCGTTCAACAGATGTAGGTTCACAAAAAACTTCATAATCAGCAATCTTTCATGCCGCATGAAGCAGGAACCATTAATCCGATAGCCGGTGCCCGTATATAACGCGCCCTTGGCCGGCGTAATCGTCAGGTCGCTGATATATCTGTTGGTATGGATCCCGGAACCGCCTTTCGACTCAAAACACGCATGATCATTAGACGTCGGCTTAAAGAAGAATTTTGTACTAATCCAATTTTCACCCTCTATCGCAATGCCTTTATCTCCGGTGTAGTTTTCTCCCCCTAAATTTAACGTATCCGTAATGTAATAGTTGCCGGCAGGCACATAGAGCTTCTTGCAGCCTTGGCTAATCGCATAAGCGATAGCCTGTTTAAATGCCTGCGTATCATCCGTACCAACGCCAGCGAGATCATTCCAATCACCCTTCGCGCCGAACATCTGCGGGGTAATGTGGGCCACGCCTTCGTTCGGGAAGGAATACTGAATGAGTTGATTGCCCGTCACCCCAGCAATCGTAGAGAGAATAGGTTTAAAAGCGCAATCCCAGGCGTTCTTGCCAATGAGGGTCGTTTCGTCAAATTCCCCGCCTAACTCCAGCGCCCGAGCAGGCGCAGCCAGTTTAATCACATTCCCTTCAATAATGGCGTTTTTCCCATTCAAGAAACGGATATAACCAAACCCAGAGTCCGTCACCCGATTGCCGGAAAACACCGTACGGTCGCCATACAACTTGATCCATACCTGACTGGCGCCCCATCCGGAGTTGGTTATCTTATTGCCGGTCATCACGCAGCTATTAGCGAACAGGGCAACCTTGCAGTTATTGATAATATTGCCTGAAAGGGTCGCCTCCGTTGCGGCAATGCCATTGAAGGCCGACGTCGTGGAGGTACCACAGAAATTTAAAAAGTTATCTGCGATAACAGACTCCGTGACAGAAATATCATTGTTACCATGATAATCGATGCCATTCTCAACGGTATCCTCAACGTGATTCCCGATAATTCGGGAATTATTCGTAGGAATTTTGGTGGGGTTATTTACTAAGGAATAGTCTATCTGAATGCCGAACCTTTCGATCGTCTTGATGTAGTTATTAGAGATATTAATGTCACTGATTCCACCCAGCGCGATGCCATAGCTGGTATTAACAATATGGTTATTGGCAACGGTCAGGTTAGTAAATGAATGAGGCGTGCCGGTCACCTCGTTATTGAGCGTCACCCCGCCCCCTCTTTGCGTGTGCCCTGCCCCTGCCGGTTTCGCAGGCTTGTGCCCATCGTGAATATGATTGTTCACGATTAAGATGTCATAAGCCTCTCTGTTCACACCCGTTTTCAGCAGGATCCCATCACCCTGGTGATTCGTCAGCTCGTTATTCTGGATCGTAATATGGCGGCCGCCACGAACCGCGATAGGTTCCTCTCCCAAATCTTTAAGTAAATTGTTCTCAAGGGTAACTGACGTACAGTCAGAAAGGCCCAAAGCATCAGTATGCATACTGATGACACAATTTCTCACGGTGAAGTTTTCACAACGGGTGAAAGCCATGCCGGTACACGCGCGTGTGGCATACCACCAAATAGGATCTGTATCTTTCTGAGTCACCTTTCTCGTAATCCTCAGATCTTCCACGATGAAATTCGACTGTTCAACGGTATTAAAAATGTTGATTTGAGGCGTATCGTCATCCAGGTGAATTTCACCACCGCCATAAATATGGCAGTTGCTGGGGATCTGCAGAGGCTGCCAAGCCGAACCCAACGTCAACCGATAGACATTCGCCATTCTGACCTGGCGTTTTTTCATCGATTTAGCGGCGTCAATCGCCACTTTAGCGAACATGGCGCTAACAGCATCTCGATCATCGGCCAGGCCATCGCCTACGGCGCCAAACTGTTCAGGGGTATATTCAGCGAATTCGCCGCCGTCATTGACCTGAGCTGCGGTATTTTTTGTGTTGAACTGCGGATCTTCTTTTGACATTTGAGCCATTGAATTACTCCTCTGGATTTTACGTTTCAATCGACATTGAACGAACCCTGGAAAAGTAACCGGATGGGCGGCACGCCCTCCATCGATGACGGATGGCTGAGGGCCTGTACAACAACGGCGGGCGGGAGAGCGGCAGTAAAAGACCACCTCCTGAGGAGGTGGCTTTACACGACGCCCCCTAAAAGGGGGCCATTTTCGAGTTAATCCTGCAACAGCTCCATCTGCTGTTCGATCTCTTGGTCCTTCTTATCCTGATACTTCACGTATCGCCTGATAATTTCTTCGTTTACCCCTACCGTATCGACAAAGTATCCCCTTGCCCAAAAATGATTGCCCCACAACTTCTTTCGTATATGTGGGAAACGATTGTAAAGCCGGATTGCACTGCGTCCTTTCAGGACGCCCATCAACGTCGAAATCGATAGCTTCGGGGGGACTATCACGACCAGATGCACATGATCTGGCTGAATATTTAGCTCAAGAACTTCACAGTCCTTCATGTTGCAGAGGATATAAATTGTTCGGTAGAGCTCTTTGCCCACCTTGTCGCGGAGGATTTTAAATCGATACTTTGGCGTCCAAACCAGGTGGTATTTGCAACGCCAGAACACATGTGATGAACTCCTGTATAAACCCATGTTGGTGATTTCCTTCTTACTTGTGGTGAGTAAGCTGGAATATTCCGGCATGGGTTTCCTTCAGGCTAGAGCCTCACAGGTTCAATCACCACCTCCTTAGGAGGTGGTTTAAGGCTTACAATAAAAAAGGCGCAACCTTGCGATTGCGCCTGATGTTCGATGAACGCTGCGCGTTACTCGCCGCGAACGCGCTGCGCCAGCCCTTTGAGGAAGTAGCGCAGCATCTGATCGCCGCACGGGCGGTAGTTCTTGGTGCCCTCTTTGCGGAACAGCGCGCTCAGCTCCGGCTTGGAGATGCGGAAATCCACCGCGGTGAAAATCTGGTGCATGTCGGTGTCTTTCAGCTCGAACGCCACGCGCAGCTTTTTCAGCACCAGGTTGTTGGTGATTGGCAGCTCAACCGCCGGCGCCGGGAACTTGTCGTCCTTGCCGCGTTTGAAGAACACCAGGCCGTTGAGGAAGTGCGCCATCACTTCGTCCGGGCACTTCTCGTAGCCCGGCTCGCCTTCTTTGATCACGTAAGCGTCCATCGCCGACACCGCCACCTCGAAATCGTCCAGTTTGATAATCTCGACCATTTTGGCGTTGTTAATGCTCAGCATATAGCGCACGCTGCGCAGCACGTCGTTGTTCATCATGGGATTGCATTGCCTTTACTTGTCTAACGGGGACGTGCGCATTGTAAAAAAATGCCCCATACCCAAAATAATTGGAGTTGCATCGCGGCGGCAAATTTGTAAGCCCCCGGAGCATAGTTAACTATGTGACCGGGGCGCGCAAATGCAGCCAACAAAGAGGCAGCTCCAAGTATGACGGGTATGGCCGCACACCTTGAATGTGCGGCAGTATAGGGATCGGCAAGGGGTTTCTCAATCGATTTGGCTTTTTTGCTGATACAGCGGGATATCTTCGCCGATGATGTACTTGTTGCGCAGCAGCGAAGAGACCTTGTCCATGATCATCACCACCACCACCAGGATCAGGGTGATGAACATCACCACGTCCCAGTTCCACAGCCGCATGTTCTCCGCGTACACCAGGCCGATGCCGCCGGCGCCGACGAAGCCCAGCACCGCCGCAGAGCGGGTGTTGGATTCGATCTGGTACAGGCTGAGCGCCAGAAAGGTGGGGAACGACTGAGTGAAGATGCCGTAGCGGTGCTTCTGCAACCCGTTGGCGCCTACCGCCGTCAGGCCGCGGCTCGGGGACTTGTCCACCGCCTCGTGCCCTTCGGCGTACAGTTTTCCCAGCAGCCCGACGTCCTGCATCACGATAGCCAACACCCCGGCCAGCGGCCCCATGCCGACGGCGCGCACGAAGATCAGCCCCCAGATCGCCATATCGATACCGCGCAGCACGTCGAGCAAGCGGCGCACCAGCACGGAGATCGGCCGCAGCAATGGCGTCGACATCACGTTGCGCGCGGCGAAGAACGACAGCGGCAGCGCGATCAGCGACGCGGTGATGGTGCCGGCGAACACGATGGCGATGGTGATGCCAATCTGCTGGAAGTAGTACATGAACGGCCAGTTGGCGAAGTCATGCCAGACGAACATGCGCAGGAAATAGCGTCCCAGCTGCTGGCAGCCGTTGATAAACTGCGGCCAGCTAATGCCGAAGACCAGGAAGAAGAACACGTAGTACAGCACGATCGCCAAGGCGATCAGGCCGACGGTGCGCAGGTAACGCCCCTGCTGCGCGAAGATCGCCGGATGCTGCTGTTTTAGCTGGCGCAGCGTTTCCGCCGACGCCGGAGTGCCCGCTGTCATTTTGCCCCCTCCACCACGCGCTTGCGCAGCTCGCCTGACACGTAGTCGAGCACGGAAACCACCACGATGATCAGCAGCAGCGTCATGCTGACCTGATCGTAGCGGTCGAGTTTAATGTTGGTCATCAGCTCCTGGCCGATGCCGCCCGCCCCCACCAGCCCCAAAATGGTCGACTGGCGAAAGTTGATCTCCAGCCGCATGAAGCTGTAGGAGAGAAACACCGGCTTCACCTGCGGCCACAGGCCAAAGCGCATGCGCTGCAGCGGCGTGGCGCCGCAGGCCGCCAGCCCGCGCACCGGTTTGTTGGAGGCGGTTTCGATCGATTCGTAGAACAACTTGGTCAGGCTGCCGATGGTGTGCAGCGCCAGCGCCAGGAAGCCGGGAATGGCGCCGATGCCGAACGCCATCACGAACATCACCGCCCACGCCAGCTCCGGCATGGTGCGCAAGAACGCCACCAGCGTGCGGATCGCCAGCCGCACCGAGGCCGGGGTATAAGTGTTGCCGGCCGCCAGAAACGCCAGCACGGTCGCTACCAGCACCGAAAAAATGGTCGCCGCCAGCGCCAGCTGCAGGGTCTCCCAGATCAGCGGCAGCTGGATGTTCAGGCGATAGCCCCAATAGGCCAGCGAGCCTTCGGTGCGCCCGTCGGCGAACAGCAGGTGCCAGTGCAGCGTCGGCACGGTTTCGGCCAAATAGTCGAAGAAGTGCGGAATAGACACCCAGACGGTGTGCAGGTTGAACTCGGCGAAGTTGCCGGCGCCCAGGTACAGCACCACCAGCCCGAGCGACCACAGCAGCGCTTCGCGCTTTTGCTTGCGGCGGATCCGTTGGTAATAGTGTGCGAAATCGGTATTCAAAACAGGTCTTCCATCGTTATGGAACAAGGGGTTCAGCATGCTGAACCCCTTCATTCGGGCGGCCGAGGCAGCCGGGAATCAACGGTCGCCTTTGGTCAGCTCGCGCTTCATATCGATGATGGTCTGGTATTCCGCCAGGGTAGTGTCGCCGATGTGCTGTTTGCCGCCCATCGCTTTGATAAAGCACGCGTGATCGTCTTTATCCAGCTTCTTGATGGCGGTGACCACTTTGGCCTTGAAGTCGGCCGGCAGCGAGTTGCTCACCAGGATCGGGCCGTTCGGGATCAGCGGCGACTGCCAGATGATGCGGATCTGCTTCATCAGGTCCGGGTGATCCATGCGGATCATGCGGGTGAACGCGCCGCTGGTGTAGCCGGTGTTGTAGTCGCCGATCATCGACGCCCAGGTCACCGCGCCTTCAAACTGGCCGTTCAGCACGCCGAGGATGTCCTGCTCGTGGCCGCCGGAGAAGGTGACGCTGGAGAAGGTGTTGTTGTATTTGTTGTCGACCGTGCCGCCGAACAGCTTTTTAAACGCCTGGTTCGGGATCAGGAAGCCGGAGGTGGAATCCGGATCGGCGAAGCCGATGGCCTTGCCCTTCAGGTCTTCCAGTTTCTGGTACGGGCTGCCGGCCTTCACCACCACCACCGAGTGGTAGCCGCGCGACTGGTCGACGTCATCGACCGCGATGCCGACGATGTCCACCGCTTTCGGATCCTTGATGTAGACCGAGGCGAACGACGACGGCGACATGCTCAGCACCAGGTCAATCTTGCCGCCCAGCAGGCCCTGGATCACGCCGGAATAGTCGGACGAGTTGCGCAGCTTGGTATCGACGTTCAGCTCTTTATCCAGGAACTGCTTCACGCACTGGTTATCGCCGATCTGCTGGGTGGCGTTCTGGCCGCCGAGAATGCCCAGGTTCAGCTCTTTCGGCGCATCCGCTGCGGCAGCATTAAATACCATCATCGCGCCGGCCATCAGGGTGGTCAGACTCAATACTTTTTTCATTAGGTGTGCCTTGTGTGTAAAGGATAAAGGTCAAAGTGCTTCAATGGATCTGATTGGCTTCTTCGCCATACAGCTGGTGCAGGATCCGTTCGTTCAGTTGCGAAGGATGCCCGTCAAACACGATCTTCCCGTGGGCGATGCCGATCACCCGCGAGCAATACTCTTTCACCAGTTCGACCGAGTGCAGGTTCACCATCACCGCGATGCCGTCTTCGCTGATTTTCTGCAGCGCATCCATGATGCGGCGGGTGTTTTTCGGATCGAGCGACGCCACCGGCTCATCGGCCAGCAGGATTTGCGGATTTTGCATCAGCGCGCGGCAGATGGCGACGCGCTGCATCTGGCCGCCGGAGAGGTGCTCGGCGCGCTGCAGCGCGTGCGGCAGCATGTTGAGCCACTGCAACAGCTCAATGGCGCGAGCGCGATCGGCGTCATCGAACAGTTTGAAGAACGATTTCAGGGTGGAGGTGTGGCTCAGGCGCCCCAGCAGCACGTTGGTCATCACGTCCAGCCGCGGCACCAGGCAGAAGTCCTGGAAGATCATGCCGCAGCGCGCGCGCCACTGGCGCATCTGGCGGCCGGCAAGCTGGGCGATATCCTGCGCCACGCCATCGTCTTCGAAGTGCAGCATCTCGCCGCAGCTGGAAGGAATAGTGCCGTTGAGGGTATGCAGCAGCGTGGACTTGCCCGCGCCGGAACGGCCGATCACCGCCACGAATTCGCCGGCGTGCAGATCGAAATTGATGTCATCCAGCACGCGCTGCTGCGCTTTGTAGGCCTTGCCGAGCCCCTTTACCGATAACACTTTGCGGGATGCGGCGGCGTGCTGCCCTGGAAAGTCGTGCTGCGCCAATTTTAACAGTGCCTGAGCCATATGATTTCTCTGGTTTCAGTGGCTAATCATTATGGGCACCTATTAACGGATAAGTTTATGACAGTGGGATGATGGTTTTATGGCCGGGGCGTGACGCGTGCCGCCCCGGCGTGCGCATCATTCCAGGCTAAAGAAGTCCAGCCCCAGCGCCGCCTTGACCTGCTGCAGCGTCTGCTGGCTGACCTGATGCGCGCGGCGGGTGCCGTGCTGCAGGATGCGCGTCAGCTCGCCTTTATCGGCGATGAATTCGGCGCGGCGGGTGCGGATCGGTTCGAGCAGGCTCTGCAGGCAATCCTCCAGCAGCCGTTTGATTTTCACGTCCCCCAATCCGCCGCGCCGGTAGTGCGCCTTCAGCTCCGCCACCAGCGCGGCGTCTTCGCAGAAGGCGTCCAGATAGGTGAACACCATGTTGCCCTCCACCCGGCCGGGATCGCTGACGTTGAGATGACCGGGATCGGTGAACATGCTCATCACCGCCTTGTGCACCTCGTCGGCGCCGGCGCCAAGCGGGATCGCGTTGCCGCGCGATTTCGACATCTTGCCCTGCCCGTCCAGCCCCGGCAGACGCCCGACGTTGCTCAACAGCGGCTGGCACTCCGTCAGCACCGGTTGGCCGACGATGTGGTTGAAGCGCCGCACGATCTCGTTGGTTTGCTCCAGCATCGGCAGCTGATCCTCGCCGACCGGCACGTGGGTGGCACCGAAGGCGGTGATGTCCGCCGCCTGGCTGACCGGATAGATCAAAAAGCCGGCCGGCAGGCTGCGGGCGAAATCCTTCTCGGCGATTTCGTTTTTCACCGTCGGGTTGCGTTCCAGCCGCGCCACGCTGACCAGATTGAGGTAGTACATCGTCAGCTCGGCCAACGCCGGCAGCGCCGACTGCAGGCAAATGGTGGTCTTGTGCGGATCGATGCCCACCGCCAGATAATCGGCTACTACGTTGAGCACGTTGGCGCTGATTTTTTGCGGATTGTTGCCGTTGTCGGTCAGGCCCTGCAGATCCGCCACCATCACCGTTTGGTTATGCTGGTGCTGCAGTTCCACGCGCTGGCGCAGCGAGCCGACGAAGTGGCCTAAATGCAGTGGGCCGGTGGCGCGATCGCCGGTAAGAATGGTGTAACTCATGACAGTGCTCCTGAAGGTCTGTAGACCGCCGGATCAACGCCACAAAAAATAATGCCGCCAAACCGGCGGCATTAAAAAGAGATGTGAATACTCGTGCCGCCTCAGAAGAGGCGCCACCATGACTGATTGTGGGTGGAGTGCATCGATATATTCATGGCATCAAGGTATACCCGCTGCGGCAGCACGTCAATAACCCGCCGCCGGTGCGTAAGACGACGTTACACTCCGGCATTTGCGTTCCTGGCCTGGCGCGCTAGGGTAAAACCTTCAACCTGAAAAAGGAGCGCATGATGAAGATCGGATTTGCCGGACTGGGTGGGATGGGCAGCGCCATGGCGGCCAACCTGTTGCAGGCGGGCTTCGCCTTAACGGTATGGAACCGCTCGCCGCAGGCGGCGCAGCCGCTGGTGAGCGCCGGCGCGCGGCAGGCCGAACGGCCGGAACAGTTGGCCGATGCCGAGGTGCTGATCACCATGCTGGCTGACGATGCCGCCACGCAACAGGTGGTGGTGGACAGCGGATTGCTGCAGCGAATGAAACCGGGCGCGCTGCATATCAATATGGCGACCATCTCGGTCGAACTCGCCAAACGCCTGACGACGCTGCATGCGGAACACGGCATCGGCTATCTCGCCGCGCCGGTGCTGGGCCGGGTCGACGTGGCCGCCGCCGGCAAGCTGAATATTCTGGCGGCCGGCGATAGCGAGCGGCTGAAGCAAGCGCAGCCGCTGTTCGATGCCCTTGGCCAGAAAACCTGGCACTTCGGTGCCGATCCGGCGCAGGCTAACGTGGTCAAAATCGCCACCAACTTTACCTTGGCCAGCGCCATTGAAGCGATGGCGGAAGGCAGCGCGCTGGTGCGCAACTACGGCGTGTCCGGCGCCGACTACCTGCAGATGCTGAGCAGCACCGTCTTCGCCGCCCCGGCCTATCAGGGCTATGGCGCGCTGATCGCCGCCGAGAAGTATTCACCCGCCGGATTCCGGCTGGCGCTGGGGCTGAAGGACGTCGGGCTGGCGCTGGCCGCCGGCGCCGACAGCCATACGCCGATGCCGTTCGCCGGGGTGCTGAAAGACAACTTCCTCGACGCGATGGCGCAGGGGGATGCGGATCTGGACTGGGCGGCGCTGGCCAAGGTGGCGGCGCGGCGGGCGGGCCTGAAATAACGAACGGGGGCGTTGGCCCCCGTTTTCCGTTATCAGAACACGATGTCCGCCGCGGGCACCGCGCGGATCGGCACGCCGAAGCTGTCGATGTTCGACAGCGTCTCGTTATGGTGGGTGCGGATCAGCAGGCCATCGGCATAGGATTCGTCGTGGCAGGTATGCGCATCCGCCGCCAGCGTCACCGGATAGCCGCGCGCCGCCGCGCTGCGCACCGTGGTATCGATGCAAAACGGCGTGGAGTAGCCGCAAACCACCAGCTGCGATACGCCGTTGGCGATCAGTAACGCGCCGAGCGAGGTGCGCAGGAACGAGTCCGGCGTGGTTTTCTCCACCCGATGGTCGCCCGGCGCCACCGTCAGCGCCGCGAGCACTTGCCAGGCGGCGCTGCCGTGCGGCAACTCCTCGTCCGGCGTATGGTGCTGAATGACGACAACCGGCGCACCGGCCCGGCGGGCGCGCTCGCTCAGCTGATTGATGCGCGCAACGGTGCCCGCGGCATCCGCCGGCGGCGGCGTAAACAACCCTTCCTGCACATCGATAATCAACAGCGCGGTGGTCATGGCGGCTCCTGAAGAAAAGATAAGCGCGTCAGCACACCGGCTGGCGCGGGCGGAAAATATGGTCGACGCCCTGCTCGCGCAGCCTGTTCACCAGATCGTGCCCGCCATTCGGCGTGGCGTGCGCCAATTGGCGCTCGGCGGTAAACACCGGGCTGGCCCAGAACAGGTTAACCGGATCGCCATACTGCTGCGGCAGAGCCAGGTGCGCGTGATGCGGGTAGAAGGACGACGATAAAATATAGCCCTCATAGCCCAGCGGCGCCACGTCGGACTCCAGCGTATGCCCTTCGCCGATCCAGGTCAGCCGCGCCCACGGCGCATGAGCGAAACCGGCCAGCGCGCTGGCCATCTGCACCGCGTTGTCTTCAGTCATGTATTGGCTGTCGATGGCGATCGCCATCTCCATGCGGCGATAGCGCGAAGCCTCGTCGTTGAACAGGATCTCCACCCACGGCATCGGCCGGATGCTGACCCCCATGGTGAGGAAGTAATAGATGCCGTCGCGTTCGTGCTGGGTGATGGCCATCGGCGGCCACTTGCCCTGATCGATGGCGTAGTATTTTACCGAAGGGCCGAAATGCGGCTCATAGCGCGCCTGAAAATCGCGCTGCATCTTCGGCCAAGGATTGCCCTCTTCACGCTGCCAGCTGCGCCAAAACTGGCGGGTGCTTTCCGCCAGCGCATATTGCGTGTTGGTCGAGGCCGAACCGAGCGGATAGGCCAGTGGGCTCTCCTTGATACAGCTGGCCGAGTAGCACACCGAATGATCGATATACAGGCTCCAGCCGGGGATCACCGCCAACAGTTGGCCGTAATACCACAGGGCCGCGCCGTCGTCGCTTTCGCTCCACACCACCATCAGCCCTTCCGGGTTCAGCGGCGCTTCCCCTTCCAGGTTGCGGCAAAACTCCGCCGCCAGCATCGGCGGCTGCCCCTGCTCCAGCGCGGCGCGATCTTCCTGCAGCGGCGCGGCGGCCAGATTGCGCAGCCAGCAGGCGCGCACCTGATAGCGATCGCTGTAGGCTTCGGCGGGATAAATGTAAAAATAGGCTGCCCGGTGATCTTGCTGAACCACCGCGACCAGCGTCTGGTTCTCATTGCTGACTTCAGCAAGTACGTATGACTCGTTCATATCACCTCAATAGGGTCAGGGCGCGGCAGAATCGGCTGCGCGCCAAAAATGGAATGTGGCTTTGCCCCAAGTGTAAAACGCATTACTGGCCGGATCACCCGTAAAAGTCTCAAAAACGGCCGTAAACGAAGATAAACAAAGGCTAATTATAGCGGCTGCGGCTCATGACGGCTGAGTGATGCGCCGCACCGCACGCTGATAGGAACCGTTGCGCATCGACGCGCCCAGCACCTTGCCCAAACCGGCGGCGCCCGTTCGCACCAGCCGCCGCCGCAGCGCGCCCGGATGAAAACCGAACTGCCGCTGCGCCCAATCGGGCAACAGATCGATGCCCGCCTGCATCACCACCCCGCCGAGGGGGCGCGCCAATGCGCTCGGCGCCGGCGCCTTCAGCAGAATGCGCGCCACCTCTTGCGTGCGTTCATCGCACACCAGCTGCGGCCGCATCGCTTGCAGGTATTCTTCGACCTCCGCGCAGGACTGAGGAATTGCCGTCGCCCCCAGCGCGGCGGCCACGCGCGCCGCTTCACGATAGTATTGATCCTGCAAATCGCGGGAAAGGTGCGGGTTGCGGTAGCGCAGGTGGCTGGCCAGAAAACGGCTGCTCTCCGCCACGTGCACCCAGGTCAGCAGCGCCGGATCGCTGGCGGCATAAGGCGTGCCGTCGCTGCCGACGCCGGTCACCCGCAGATGGATGGCTTTGACTTTGGCGATCAGCCGCTGCGCCTCGGCGGTCGGGCCGAAGGTGGTGACCGACACGAACTGGCTGGTGCGGCGCAGGCGGCCGATCATATCTTCGCGAAAATTGGAGTGATCCCACACTCCGGCCAGCGCCAGCGGGTGCAGCATTTGCAGCAGCAAGGCGCTGACGCCGCCGCACAGCATCGGGGTGAAGTCGCGGTGTACCTGCCAGATGACAGACTGCGGGCCGAACAAGCCCGGATCGCCCGGCGGGTTCTCAAAATCGACGCCGCCGAGCGCCAGCCCGGTCAGGCTGAGCACCTGTTTTTCTATCGCTGCGCGTACCGCTTCCATCCTGCCGCCCTCTTGCTGGTTCAGCGGCCAGTGTATCACGCGACGGGCGCCTCATTGCGCCCTGCGGCGGTTGAAAGCATTAACTTGCTGAATTACAGTTGTTATACCGCTTGCGAGAAGGCGGGCCTATTCGATCCACTGCAGAGGCGCTTTGCAGGGCGTTAACCCACGTTAATTCGGCACTAACCCCACAAAACCTCTATCTAGTTTCTTTTCCTTCAACTTAGATAGCAGAGAGTTCGATGATTACCATCAGAGCACGCGCGGCGGAAGACAACGCGCAATTGGCAGATATCTGGCTGCGTTCGGTGCGCGCCACCCACCATTTTTTAACCGAAGACAACATCGCGCAGCTGTTCCCGCTGGTGCTGAACGACTACCTGCCGGCGGTCAACGTTTGGGTGGCCGAAGACCGACCGGGGCATCCCTGCGGCTTTATCGGCCTGAACGGCAACAAGGTGGAGATGCTGTTTATCGACGCCGATCAGCGCGGCCAAGGCGTGGGCAAAGCGCTGTTGACCCACGCGGAAACGCTGCACGATGAGCTGCAGCTGGACGTGAACGAGCAAAATCCGCAGGCCAGCGGTTTCTACCGCCACTACGGGTTTGTCATCACCGGCCGCTCGCCGCTCGACGGCCAGGGCAACCCGTTCCCGCTGCTGCACATGAAGCTGGACAAACGCTAGCCCTCCGCCGGCCGCCCTGCGGCCGGTCAGTCTATTGACAAAGAGGGGAAAAAGCGTGGTTTTTCCCCTCTTTGTGGTGATCAGCCGAAAATCAATAATTTGATTTTCCTTGTTTTTTATTCGGTGCTCTCTGCCAACCCGGCAAGGGTATAAGGTTTGTCATCAATCTCGACGGCCGCCCTGCGGCCGGTTTTCTTCCCCCGCCTCCCCCGCCGCCTTATATATCAAATCAGAATAAGTAATAGATTTTACATTCTTCCTGTCACTATCAACCCTCGGTAGGATTGCCCGGTATTCACCCGCAACAGAGGTTCCGTCAGCCGAAAAGCCGAACGATCTCTGTCCGGCGCACCGCGCTCTGGACGGAATGCTGTGATGTATCGATAAGGATCCGCTTCGCTATGATCGTTCTTTCGAACGTTTGCAAAACTTTTGACAGCACACAGGGCCGCGTCGTAGCGGTAGACAACGTCAGCCTGGCGGTAGAGGCCGGGCAAATTTACGGCATCATCGGCTACAGCGGCGCCGGCAAAAGCACCCTCATCCGCCTGCTCAACGGCCTGGAAACGCCCACCAGCGGCCGCATCGACGTCGGCGGCTTCGATATCGCCCGCGCCAAAGGCAGCCATCTGCGCCAGGCACGGCTGAAAATCAGCATGGTGTTTCAGCACTTCAATCTGCTGTGGTCGCGCACCGTCAGCCAGAACATCGCGTTTTCCATGCAGATCGCCGGCGTGCCCAAGGCGCAGATTGCGCCGCGCGTGGCGGAACTGATCGCGCTGGTCGGCCTGCAGGGGCGCGAAAACGCCTACCCGTCGCAGCTCAGCGGCGGCCAAAAGCAGCGCGTCGGCATCGCCCGCGCGCTGGCCAATAACCCGAGCGTGCTGCTGTGCGACGAGGCCACCTCGGCGCTCGATCCGCAGACCACCGACGCCATTCTCGACCTGCTGTTGGACATCAACCGTCAGCTGAAATTGACCATCGTGCTGATCACCCACGAGATGCACGTGGTGCGCAAAATCTGCCACCGCGTGGCGGTGATGGAAAACGGCCGCATCGTCGAAGAAGGCCCGGTGCTCGACGTGTTCACCCGGCCGCAGCAGCCGATCACCCGGCAGTTCGTCAAACAGGTGTCGCAGTATGCGGACACCGAAGAGAGCTTCAACCCGCAGCTCACCGCCCACCTGCCGGGGGCGATTTTCAAGTTGACCTTCGTCGGCGTGCAAACCCATCAGGCGGTGATTTCTGAAGTGATCCGGCGCTACGCCCTGACCGTCAACATTCTGCACGGCAAGATCAGCCACACCCTCAACGGTTCGTTCGGCGAACTGTACATCCACGCCGAAGGCAACGAACAACAAGTCGCCGACATGCTCAAGTTGCTGAACGAAAGAGACATCGCCGTCGAGGTTATCCAACATGATTGAATCCCTGTTCCCCCACCTGCGTCTGGACCAACTGTGGGACGCCACCTGGGAAACGCTGTACATGACCGGCATCGCCGGTTTGGCCACGCTGGTGCTGGGCATCGTGCTCGGCGTGCTGCTGTTTTTAACCTCGAAGGGCCAGCTGTTGCAGAACCGGGCGGTCTACTCGCTGATCTCCGTGTTGGTCAACGTCTTCCGCTCCATTCCGTTCATCATTCTGATCGTGCTGCTGATCCCGTTCACCAAGTCGCTTATCGGCACCATTCTCGGCGCGGATGCGGCCCTGCCGGCGCTGATCGTCGGCGCGGCGCCGTTCTATGCCCGGCTGGTGGAGATCGCGCTGCGCGAGGTCGACAAAGGAGTGATCGAAGCGGCGCGCTCGATGGGCGCCAAAAACCGCACCCTGATTTTCCGCGTATTGCTGCCGGAAAGCTCGCCGGCGCTGGTTTCCGGCATCACCGTCACCCTGATCGCGCTGGTGAGCTACACCGCGATGGCCGGGGTGATCGGCGCCGGCGGCCTGGGCAACCTGGCCTATCTGGAAGGCTTCCAACGCAACCACAGTGACGTGACGCTGGTGGCGACGCTGACGATCCTGCTGATCGTTTTCGTCATTCAGTTCATTGGCGACACCCTGACAAGAACGCTCGATAAACGTTAATTAACCAAGGAAAACGATGATGAAAAAGCACCTACTGATGTTGGCTTTCGCCTCCGTCGCCACTCTGGCTTCTTTTGGCGCCGCCGCGGCGACCAAGCTGGTGGTCGGCGCCTCCAACGTGCCGCACGCCGAGATCCTCGAACAGGCTAAACCGATACTGGCAAAAGAAGGCATCGATCTGCAGATCAAGCGCTTCCAGGACTACATCCTGCCGAACACTGCGCTGGCCAGCCATGACATTGACGCCAACTATTTCCAGCATGTGCCTTACCTGAACTCGGTGCTGAAAGACCACGCCGACGACAAGAGCTACGACTTCGTCAGCGCCGGCGCGATCCATATTGAGCCTATCGGTATCTACTCGAAGAAGTACAAGAGCCTGAAAGATCTGCCGGAAAACGGCAAAATCATCATGCGCGACGCGGTGGCGGAAGAAGGCCGCATCCTGTCTATTTTTGAACGGGAAGGCGTGATCAAGCTGAAGCCGGGGGTGAGCAAAGTGGACGCGCGCATCACCGACGTGGTGGAAAACCCGAAACACCTGAAGTTCCAGGCCAACGTTGAGGGCGCGCTGCTGCCACAGATGTATAACAACAACGAAGGCGACGCGGTGGTGATCAACGCCAACTACGCCATCGACGCCGGGCTGAATCCGACCAAGGATCCGATCGCGGTCGAAAGCGGCGAAAACAACCCGTACGCCAACATCATCACCGTGCACAAAGCCGACGTGAACAAGCCGGAGATCGTGGCGCTGGTCAAAGTGCTGCACTCTAAACCGATTCAGGACTTTATCCGCGAGAAGTACCAGGGCGCGGTGATCCCGGTCAATCAGTAATGGGTTAAACGGCCCGGTAAAAGCCGGGCCGGTTGTCACACCTTATTGCCAATCTGGCTGAGCCGCGGCCACACCAGCATCAACGCCTCCAGCAACCGCAGCAGATCGCTGCGGCTTGCCCCTTCGCGCGCCTGCACCGACATGCCTTCAATGGTGCAAATGACGTATTTCGCCAGCAGCGCGGTGTCGGTCTTCGCCAGCAGTTCACCCTGCTGCACCTTGCGATCGAAACAGGCTTTCAGCGCCGCTTCCTGGGCATGATGTTTTTTGCGCAGCATCTGGGCGACGTCGTCGGACGCGGACGACAGCGCGGCCGAGGCGCACACCATAAAACAACCTGACGGCGTATCGGGATCGGTAAACACTTCGACGGAAGAACGCACGTAGGCCTCGACGATCTCGGCTACCGGCAACGCCTGTTCCAACAGTTGGTTGGTGCAGGTGGTGTATTTTTGCAGATAGCGTTCCACCGCCGCGCGGAACATCCCTTCCTTGTTGCCGAATTCCGCATACAGCGTCGGCGCTTTGGCGCCGGTCACTTCCACCAGATCGGCCAGCGAGGTGGCTTCATAGCCGTGCCGCCAGAACAGATCGAGCGCGCTTTCCAGCGCCCGGTCGCGATCAAATTGTTTCGGCCTGCCACGGCTCTTTTTGCCGCAGACCTCTTCATTGATGCTCATCATTCTCTCCTGTCCCGCTCCACAGCAGGGTTAGCACAAATAACTTAACGATCATTATAAAAAAATATTGCGCCCTCGTCGAGAACCGATTAGCATTTAGTTATCGATCGTTAAGATAATTTAGCGAAGCGGATTAAACCCCTCTATTCACCGTTATCGGAAAGGAATTAACATTATGAAAAACTTAAAATTAACCTTAGCAGCCCTCACTCTGGCCAGCATTTCCTTCGGCAGCTTCGCCGCTGATTTGGTCCAGAACCAACCGGCTGACCAGCAGAAAGTGGGCGTCATCACCGTCAGCGGCGCATCCGATCTGACCTCGCTGGAAAGCAGCCTGGCCGCCAAAGCCGATCAGGCCGGTGCAAAATCCTTCCGTATCATCGGCGCCGGCGGTAACAACCAGCTGCACGGCACCGCAGAAATCTATCAATAACAAGGGATTAAACCAGCGGATCGCGATAAGTTGTGCTCCCGACGCCAGGGCGTCAAAAAAAATTAATTAACGAGCATTAAAAAAATACTTGCAATCCGTCAAACCGGCATCTAACATTAAATTATCGATCGTTAATTAATTTAACGACCTTACAAAACAAACATCGTAAAGAACAAAGATAGGAAATAAGACCATGAAAAACCTGAAAATGACCATCGCCGCCATCGCACTGGCTTCCGTCTCCTTCGGCAGCTTCGCCGCCGAACTGGTTAACGCACAACCCGCCGACCTGCAAAAAGCCGGCGTCGTCACCGTCAGCGGCGCGTCCGACCTGAGCAGCCTGGAAAACAAACTGGCGGCCAAAGCCGATGCGGCGGGCGCAAAATCCTTCCAGATCATCGCCACTACCGGTGACAATAAACTGCACGGCACCGCGATCATCTACAATTAATGGCCGGATCGGCAATCGTGCAAAAGGGCGGCTCAGGCCGCCTTTTGTTTGCTTTAACGCCAACGTTCTGTTGTAAGCTGTAGCGACCTTTTTCCGCTGAGCCGAGCAACGCCATGACTCCCCTGCTGTTCCACAAATATCACGGTCTGGGCAACGACTACCTGGTATGCCACCGTTCGGTCGCCGATCGGCTGAGCCATGAACAGATCCGTCTGCTGTGCCACCCGCATTACGGCATCGGTTCCGACGGCCTGCTGATCGACAGCGGCGACGCCGTCAATCCCACCCTGCGCATCATCAACCCGGACGGTTCCGAAGCGGAGAAGAGCGGCAACGGCCTGCGCATCTACGCGCGCTATCTGTTTGACAGCGGCCGCGTGGGCCATCAACCGTTTTTGGTGCACACCGCCGGCGGCGACGTGCGCTGCCAGGTGGCGCAAGACGCGCATCAGATAACGGTGGAAATGGGGCGCGCCAATTTCAGCCCGGCGGCGCTGCCGGCGTTGATCGATCTGCCGGAGGCGCTGAACTATCCGCTGCCCCTGAGGGAGGAGACGTTAAGCGTTTCGCTGGTGTCGATGGGCAACCCGCACTGCGTGGTGCCGGTGGAAAAACTGGATCTGGCGCAGGTGCATCGGCTCGGACCGCAGATTGAACGCCATCCGCTGTTCCCGAAACGCACCAATGTACAACTGGTGGAAGTGGTCGATCGCCAGACGCTGCGCATCGGCATCTGGGAGCGCGGCGCCGGTTTTACCCTCGCCTCCGGCAGCAGCAGCTGCGCCGCCGCCAGCGTGATGCGCAAGTTGGGACGAGTCGGCGATCGGGTTAGCGTGCGGATGCCAGGCGGCGAGCTGCAGATCGCCTTCAGCGGCGATTTTCAGGTCAGCATGCGCGGACCGGTGCATAAAATCGCCACTCTGACGCTGGACGAAGATTGTTTCGCCGGCGGCGCAGGGCTGTTTACGGGATCCACCCCAGCAGCCTGAACCACAGATAGTCCAACGGCACCAGCAGTGCGAAGCTGAGCGCGGCCAACAGCAGACACAGCTTCAACCCTTCACGCGCCGGCACTTTGCCCATCCCCATCGCCACCACGATCGGCGAAGCCTGATACGGCAGCAGCGGCGTGGCGTAACCGATCACCTGGGTCATCAGCACCGTCAGCAGCGGCAAGCCGCTGCCTGCGGACAACGCCTGCGCCAGCGGGGTAAACAGCGCCGGCACGCCGTTGGCGGTCACCACGAAATTCAACAGTGCGGTGATCCCCACCAGAGAACCGAACGCAGCGAACGGCTTGCCGTGCAGATCCGGCATCATCGCCAGCAGCGCGCCGCCCAACCGATCGCCGAGCCCCGAGTGGCTGACCAATGCGGTCAGCCCCAGGATCCCCGCCACGTAGATACAGGTGCGCACGTTAACCCCGGCGGCGAACTGCTCGCCGTTGAGAAAACCGATGCGCGGCAGCAGGCAGAAGCAGGCTGCCGCCAACCCTATCCAGGCGGGAGCGATGCCGTGCCAGCTGTCGGTCATCCACAACAGCACCGTGGCGCCCAACAGCGCGATCAGCCGCCATTCGGCGGCGCTGAGCGGGGTTTGCGCCGCCTCGGCCGCCACCGGCTGCGGCCGCGCACGGAACAGGCCGCAGATGCACAGCGTCAGCAGCGCGCCTTTGGCTACCCCGAGTACCGGGGCGTGCAGCAGCAGGTAAGAAAGATAAGCGAAGTGGCTGCCATAGGCGCTTTCCGCCGCGCCGCTCATCACCAGATTGGGTACGTTGGCCGGCAGGATGCTGGCGGAGAGCTGGAAGGTGCCGAACCCCACCGCCAGCGCCAAACCGATGCGGCCGCGCGAGCCTTCCGCCAGGCCGGCGCGCTCGGCCAACGCCATAACGATCGGCATCAGCAGCGTAATCCGCCCCATATTGGAAGGCATGACAAACGCCAGCGCGTAGCTTATCGCCACCACGCCGCCCACCAGGCGCGGCCAGGAACCGGCCAGATGCGGCAAGAGTCGGTTGGCCAGGCGATCCGCCAAACCGGTGCTGCGGATGGCGGAGCCCAGCACGAAACCGCTGAGCACCAGCCAGAATGCGGAAGACGCGAAACCGGAAAAGGTCACCGCGGCGGGCGCCAGCTGCAAGACCATCACCGCCGTAAAGAATAGCAGCGCGACCACATACTCCGGCAAGCGGGCGCTGGCCCATAGCGCGATGACCACCAGCGTGACCAGCGCGGGCAGCGCCATCGGATCCCCCAACATAGTTTCCTCCCTGATAAAACGTTGTGATTGTTATCAAACGGTTAACAGGGTGACACAAGGCGCGGGCGCTAACCTTGAAACCGCTCACATATCGTCGCTCTGGAGATTTTTCAGCATGCATACGTTGCAGCCGTGGTGGCCGGTATTGCCGCGCCGTTCCGTCAACAGCGTGAACCCCAGCGCATAGTACAACCCGATCGCCTCTTTCAACTGTTCGGTGGTTTCCAGGTAGCAGTAGCGATACCCCGCCGCCCGCGCCGCCTTCAGCGCCTGCACCACCATATGGCGCGCCATGCCCAACCCGCGCGCGCCGGGTTTGAAAAACAGTTTTTGCAGCTCGCAATAGCCGGGCTCTTCGCCGGCCAGCGGCGCCATGCCGACGCCCCCCACCACCTGTCCGTCCCGCTCCAGCACCCAGTAGTGGCCGCCGTTGTCGCGATACAGACCGGTCAGCCGATCGAGATCCGGATCGTGCAGACTGACCCCTTCCATTTTGTCCATGCCGTACTCGCGAAACACGTCGCGAATGATCGCCGCCATCGCCGCATCGTCGCGCTCGGCGATCGGCCGCACCCGCAGATTGGCGTCGCGCTGTTTGCGCGCGCTGCGCAGCGCCGCGGTCATCTTTTTCATCGCCGCGGTGGTGCTCGCCAGCTCATCGTCGTCCAACTGCGCCAGCGCCGCCTGCATAAAACCGTCGGCGTCGCTCTCGATGCCGGCCAGCGTCTTGCCGCCCTGCTTACTCAGCCGATGCAGGTTGTGCCGCTTGTCATCAGGATGATCCACCGTTTCTATCACGCCGGCGGCCACCAGGCTGCGCAGCGCCCGGCTGGCGCTGGCCTTGTCGATGCAAAGCCGGGCCGCCAGTTCAGTGACGCCCAGCGGCTGCTCGCTGACTTCGATCATCAGATGGATCTGCAGCGGCGAAAAGCGCGAGCCGTTGCTCTGCTTGTTCAACATGCCGAATTCTCTGACCAAACTGCGCGCCAATGCTCTGAAATCCCTGATGTTCACGGCGTTATGCTCCCCTGTTCTCCCACCTTCAGGCTACGTTGGATGGGTTATTGGTTGATAGTGTTATCTAATTTTAAACATAACGATAACGCATAAACAATTGCGAATTAATAACCAATCCGGCACCTGAATATGTCAAAATATTTCATGCAACAGCATTTAAATCTAACTAAAAACAAATTAATAAAATTAAAAATCATATTAAGATTTAAGGCTGAAATAAAAACCCAATAAAAGTGAGCATAAAAACGGCAAAAGTGGGTAAAACAAAAAATAAAACAAATATCTATTTGAAATTTAAAAGATAATATTTAAAACGTAAAAACTTGATAGCAACAACTCAAGCGCTACCTCGTCAACGTCGGTTACATATTTACGCCTGCCTTCGCGCGCTTCCCTGCGCCATTGTCCCTTTTGCCAAAAGTAGCCCATGCTTTAACTGCTTCTCTCCTTCTGGCTAACCGGGACGCTGGCTCATGACGAAAAAAACCACCCTGCTGCAATTCTTCCACTGGTACTACCCCGACGGCGGCAAACTGTGGCAGGAGGCCGCCGAGCGCGCCCCGCACCTGGCCGAACTGGGCATCACCGATCTGTGGCTGCCGCCCGCCTGCAAGGGCGCTTCCGGCGGCTACTCCGTCGGCTACGATACTTACGATCTGTTCGATCTGGGCGAGTTTGACCAGAAAGGCAGCGTGGCGACCAAATACGGCGACAAGGCGGCGCTGGAACACGCCGCCAATACGCTGCGCGAACACGGCGTGGGCGTGATTTACGATGTGGTGTTCAACCACAAGCTCGGCGCGGACGAGAAAGAACGGGTGCACGTGTTCAAGGTGGACGCCAACAACCGCAACGACATCGACGATCAGGGCTTCGACGCGCTGGCCTACACCCGCTTCACCTTCCCCGGCCGCCAGGGCGTGCATTCCGAATTTATCTGGGATTACAAATGCTTCAGCGGCGTCGACTATGTTGAGCAGCCGGACGACAAAGGGGTGTTCAAAATCGCCAACGACTATGGCGACGACGGTTGGAACGATCAGGTCGACGACGAGAAAGGCAACTACGACTATCTGATGGGCGCCGACGTGGAGTTCCGCAACGCCGCCGTGACGGAGGAACTCAAATACTGGGCGCGCTGGCTGTTGGAAACCTTGCCGTGCGACGGCTTCCGCCTCGACGCCGCCAAACACATTCCCGCCTGGTTCTTCAAAGAGTGGGCGGATCACGTGCGCGGCAGCGCGCAACGCGACCTGTTTATCGTTGCTGAATACTGGTCGCACGATCTCGGCGCGCTGCAACAATACATCGAGTTGGTGGACGGCAAGGTGATGCTGTTCGACGTGGCGCTGCACCTGAAGTTTCATCAGGCGTCGAAGCAGGGCGACGGCTTCGACATGGCGCAGATCTTCACCGATACCCTGACCGCCGCCGATCCGGCCCACGCGGTGACGCTGGTCGCCAACCACGATACCCAGCCGCTGCAATCGCTGGAAGCGCCGGTGGAACCCTGGTTCAAACCGCTGGCCTACGCGCTGATCCTGCTGCGCGAACAGGGCGTGCCCTGCGTGTTTTACCCCGACCTGTATGGCGCCAGCTACCGCGACAAGGGGCGCGACGGCGGCGAATACCAGATCGACATGCCGGCGATCCCGGAACTGGAGAAGCTGATTGCCGCCCGCCAGCGCTTCGCCAACGGCCCGCAAACCGACTACTTCGACGACAGCCACTGCGTGGCCTTCAGCCGCGCCGGCACTGCCGAGGCTCCCGGCTGCGTGGTGGTGCTGACCAACGGCGGCGAGAGCGGCAAGACGGTTACGCTCGGCGCCGATCTCGCGCACACCGCCTGGCGCGATTTCCTCGGCAACCGCCCGGAGGAAATCACCGCCGACGACCAGGGCAGCGCCCATTTCCCGGTTAACGCCGGCAGCGTCAGCGTCTGGGTGCCGGCCGCCAGCCTCTGAGCGCCCGCCGCCGCGTAATGATGACGCGGCGGCAAAACTAATGTTTGCCTTTCGGGTCTAACTTACGCTATCAACTGCGCAAGCCATTCACACCGGAGCCTAAATAGGGTACAAGGCTGCATGAAAATTCCAAAACGACTCCAGCCGCTGGTGGATGACGGGTTAATCGACGACGTAATCCGCCGGTTGAAAAGCGGCAAAGAAGCCGACGTGTTTATCGTGCGCTGCGGCGATGAGATCCGCTGCGCCAAAGTGTACAAAGAGGCCGAGAAGCGCAACTTCAAGCAGGCCGTCCACTATCAGGAAGGGCGCAAGGTGCGCAACAGCCGCGACGCGCGCGCCATGAGCAAAGGCTCCAAATTCGGCCGCCAGCAGCAGGAAGAAGCCTGGCAAAACACCGAAGTGGACGCGCTGTATCTGCTGGCCAAGGCCGGGGTGCGGGTGCCGCAGCCGGATATCTGCCTGGACGGCGTGCTGCTGATGGAGCTGATCACCGACGAAGAAGGCCTGGTGGCGCCGCGCCTGAGCGATGTCATCCTGACGCCGGAACAGGCGCGCGCCGATCACGCCCTGATGATGAACTACGCGGTGCGCATGCTGTGCGCCGGGCTGGTGCACGGCGACCTGTCGGAATTCAACGTGCTGATGGATAAAGACGGACCGGTGATCATCGATCTGCCGCAGGTGGTGGACGCCGCCGCCAACAACCACGCCAAAAGCATGTTCGAGCGCGATATCGGCAATCTGGCCGAATATTACGGCCAGTTCGCGCCGGAACTGCGCGACAGCCAATACGCCAAAGAGATTTGGGCGCTGTATCAGGAAGGCAACCTGACGCCGGACAGCGCCCTCAGCGGCCGATTCAACGAAATCCAGAAGCGCGCCGACGTCGGCTCGGTGCTGGAAGAAATCCAGGCCGCCAGCGAGGAACACCAGCGCCGCCTCATGGCGCGCAATACGGAAGAGTAACGCCCGCGCTATTCGACGCGAAACACCTCCGGCCGCTGCGGCGTCGCGGCCTCGTGATAAATATCCCCCAGATAGCCGGCGATCTCCTCTTCGCGCAGATCCGCCGGCAGCACGATATCGTAGCTGGGAGCATATTTGCGCTCCGGCAGCGTCACGCGGAACAGCCGCCATTCGCCCCCGATGCGCTTCACGCCCAGCAGACGGCCGAACACGTTAAAAATCATCATCCGCCATTCCCCCACTCGTCGCTTTCAGGCTATAACACTGTGATGCCGCCGCAGTGAAAAGGAAAGCGTATGAGTGAAAAAACGCCGCAGTTCTGGCGCGATCCGCAGTTGCCGTTCGTCGAAGCCCGCGCCATCGCGGATGGCCGCCAGGTGTGCTACAGCCTGCACAGCCACGAATTCTTTTCCATCGGCGCCATCACCGGCGGCGTCAGCACCTATGTCAACGGCGAACGACGCATGCAGGTCAGCGCCGGCGATCTGGTTGTCATCAACCCGCAGCAGGCACACGCCTGCAACCCCATCGCCGATCGCCGTTGGTCGTACGTCATGTTCTATCTCGATCTCGCCTGGCTCGGCGCGCTGCAGCAGGAGCTGCTCGGCGGTGAGGGCGACCGTTTTGTTCCGTTCAGCCAGCCGCTCAGCCGCGATCCGGCGCTGTTCCACGGGCTGAACCGGCTTTATGCGCTGCTGACGGATCCGCTGTGCAGCGCGCTGGAAAAACAGATCGCCATGGTGGAGTATTTCAGCGCCCTGCAGCTCGGGCTGGGCGATGTCCGCCAGCCGGAGACGCCGCCACATACCCGGCTGGAGACGGCGGCGGCGTTTATCGACGCGCACTGCACCCGGCCGCTGACGCTGGACGACATTTGCCGCGCCGCCGCGCTCTCCCCTTCTTACCTGATCCGCGCCTTCCGCCAGCGTTACGGCATGACGCCGCACGCCTATCTGGTCAACCGCCGCGTACAGCACGGCCATCGGCTATTGAAAAGCGGCCTGCCGATCGCCGCGGCCGCCAGCGAAAGCGGCTTTGCCGATCAGGCGCACTTTCAGCGCACCTTCAAACAGCTGTTGGCCGCCACGCCCGGCCAGTATCAAAAACCCTCCGCCAACAGATAGCAAGCGCTGGCCGCCAGCAACGCCGCCATCGCGCGATTAAAGCGCTGTACGTTGCGCGCCTGCCCGAACAGGCCGCGCAGCATCGCGCCGACATAGGCCCAGCAGGCTACCGAGGCATAGCAAATCACGAAGTAGAGCCCGGCGAACTGCCATAGCAACAGCATGTCGCCATCGCCGACAAAGGCGCCGAGGCTGGCCACCGACGCCAGCCATGCCTTGGGATTCAGCCATTGCATCAGCGCGCCGTACCAGCAGGAAGGCGCTTGCGCCGCGCCGTTGCCCAGCCTGCCATCGTCAAACGCCAGCCGATAGGCCATAAACAGCAGAAAGGCCACGCCGGCCCACTGGATCAAGCGGGTCAGCCCCGGCCACAGGATCAGCAGTTGGTGCATGCCCAATCCCAACAGCACCAGCAACAGGGTAAACCCCAGCGTGGCGCCAAACACATGGCGCTGGGTCGCGCCAAAGCCGAATTGCGCCCCGGCGCTCAATGCGACGATGTTGACCGGGCCGGGAGTGATGGAGGCCGCCAGCGCAAACGCGGCCATGGAAAGGTAGATATTCATGATGGACACCTGAGAAAATATTCACAGGCGCCAGAATGCCGACCGCCGCCGACAGCGTATTGAACAGAATTACCCTATTCGGTTTAGCGCACGGCGACGGCCCGGCGGCGCGGCAGCCCGAAGGTGTTGACCGCCATGCCGGCCAGCACCAGCAATGCGCCGCCGAACTGCGCCGGCGACAACGCTTCGTCCAGCAGCAGCCAGGCGGCGAACAGCCCGACCAGCGGCACCAGCAGCGTCAGCGGCGCAACGCGCCAGGTTTCATAGCGCCCCAGCAGGCTGCCCCACACCGAATAACCGAACAGCGTGGCGGCGAACGCCAGATAGGCCACCGCCAGCCAGGTGCCAACCTGCACATGGCTCAGGCTGCTCAGCACCACCTCAGGGCCGTCGAACAGCCAGCTGCAGGCCAGGAACGGCACGACCGGGATCGGCGCGCTCCACACCACCAGCGATAAGATATTACGCTGCGGGAAACCGGCCAGGATCTTCTTGTTGGTCAGGTTTCCCAGCGCCCAGGAAAACGCCGCCGCCAGCGTCAACAGCAGGCCCGCCAGGGGGACCGCGCCGCTGCCCGGCTTATGCAGGCTGGCCTGCGCCAGCACCAGCATGCCGCCGCTGGCGATAGCGATGCCGACGAAATGGTTGATCCGCAGCTTTTCGCCCATCAGCACAACGCCCAACAGCAGGGTGAAGAACACCTGCGCCTGCAGCACCAGCGAGGCCAGCCCCGCCGGCATGCCCACCTTGATGGCGACGAACAAAAACGCGAACTGCGCGAAGCTCATGGTCATGCCGTACAGCAGCAGCCATCTCCACGGAATAGTCGGGCGCGGGATAAAGAAGATCGCCGGCAACGCCACCAGCAAAAAACGCATCCCGGCCAGCAGAAACGGCGGCATACCCTGTAAACCGAACTTGATCACGACGAAATTCACGCCCCAGATCACCACCACCAACAGCGCCAACAGCCGATCGCGCAATGTCATCCTCGCCCCGCTTATCCCATTGAAAATTCGCTTTGCCTTGCAGGTTACAACCAAACCGGGCGCATGGACACCGGCAAACGCCGGCGATTATTCCGGCATCAGGCCGATAAAGGTGGTCTTCTTGCGCGGGCCGGTCATCAGCGCTTCCAGCTTCTCCACGCACTGCAGGTAGTGCGGGGTCTGCTTGTGCGCCGCCACCGCCTGCTCGTCGCGATAGGCTTCGTAGATGTAAAACCGCGTCGGGATCTGTTCATCCTGCAGCACATCGAAGCGCAGGTTGCCCGGCTCTTCGATCGCGCCCAGGTGATTGGCGCGGAAAACATCGATAAATTCGTCGATTTTGTCTTGTTTAACGTTGATCTCAACCAATGTGACGTGCATGGCAACTCCTTGTTTAAACGGCGCGCCGTAACATGGCGCTTTCCAACCATAGGTTTATTCCCGTCGATTGCCCTGCCGCAACGGCAATTTTGCCGCCTGGCTCACAAATCGCGTCGGCGACGCCCACTCCTCCCCCGGCGGGGTAAGGCGGCGGCATCTATAGTTAACATTCCTCCCCCTGAGAGCATAGGCTATGGATAACTACTTGATGGCGCTGGACGCAGGAACGGGCAGCATTCGCGCGGTGATCTTCGATCTGGCGGGTAACCAGATCGCGCACGGCCAGGCGGAGTGGCAACACCTCGCGGTGCCGGGCGTGCCCGGCTCGATGGAGTTTGACCTCAGCCGCAACTGGCAGCTGGCCTGCCAGTGCATCCGCCAGGCGATGCAACGTGCAGGATTGAGCGCTCAGGCGATCCGCGCGGTGGCCTGCTGCTCGATGCGTGAAGGCATCGTGCTGTACGACCGCAACGGCGTGCCGATCTGGGCCTGCGCCAACGTCGACGCACGCGCCAGCCACGAAGTCAGCGAGCTGAAAGAGCTGCACAACCACGGCTTCGAACGCGAGGTGTACCAGCACTCCGGCCAGACGCTGGCGCTGAGCGCCATGCCGCGTCTGCTGTGGCTGGCGCACCATCGGCCGGACATCTACCGCCAGGCGGCGACGCTGACCATGATCAGCGACTGGCTGGCCAACATGCTGAGCGGCGAACTGGCGGTCGATCCTTCCAACGCCGGCACTACCGGCATGCTGGATCTGACCAGCCGCGATTGGCGGCCGGCATTGCTCGACATGGCCGGCCTGCGCGCCGATATTCTGTCGCCGGTGAAAGAGACCGGCAGCGTGCTGGGGCGCGTCACCGAACAGGCGGCGCAGGAGAGCGGGCTGCTGCGCGGCACCCCGGTGGTGATGGGCGGCGGCGACGTGCAGCTCGGCAGCCTGGGGCTCGGCATCGTGCGCGCCGGGCAGACGGCGGTGCTCGGCGGCACCTTCTGGCAGCAAATCGTCAACCTGCCGGAGCCGGCCATCGATCCGGAGATGAACATCCGCATCAACCCCCACGTCATTCCCGGCATGGCGCAGGCGGAATCCATCAGCTTCTTTACCGGCCTGACCATGCGCTGGTTCCGCGACGCCTTCTGCGCGGAAGAAAAACTGCTGGCGGAGCGGCTGGGGGTCGACGCCTACAGCCTGCTGGAAGAGATGGCGGCCAGAGTGCCGCCGGGCGCCTACGGCGTGATGCCGATTTTCTCCGACGCCATGCATTTCAAAACCTGGTATCACGCGGCGCCGTCGTTCATCAACATGTCGATCGACCCGGAGCGCTGCAACAAACAGACGCTGTTTCGCGCGCTGGAGGAGAATGCCGCCATCGTCTCCGCCTGCAATCTGGAACAGATCGCCGCCTTCTCCGGCGTGCAGGCCCGTTCGCTGGTGTTCGCCGGCGGCGGGCCAAGGGCAAGCTGTGGAGCCAAATCCTCAGCGACGTCACCGGGCTGACGGTGCGGGTGCCGGTGGTGAAAGAGGCCACCGCGCTGGGCTGCGCGATCGCCGCCGGCGTCGGCGCCGGGCTGTATGCATCGCTGGCCGAAACCGGCGAGCGCCTGGTGCGCTGGGAGCGCGAGCATCAGCCGGACATGACCCACCACGCGCTGTATCAGGAACAGAAAGAAACCTGGCGGCGGGTCTACGCCGATCAGTTGACGCTGGTGGACAACGGCCTGACCACCTCGCTGTGGAAAGCGCCGGGGCTGTAAGCGCCACGCGGCATTCGGTCATAACCTTATGCCGTTTTATTCCTTTCCCCTCGGCGCGGCGCAAGCCGCGCTTTAACTCACTGCCGCGATTGTTTCCCCTCAGAAACAGTGTAACCACCGCAGATGGATTTATCCGCGACTTGCACCTGCCGTAGATTGTGACTTCGGTCACACCGCGCCCCGCGCGCGGCCTGCGCATTCACCTGAGACGAGCGGCATTATGCTGAATAATAAAGATAACCCTGCATCATCCCCGTGGCCGGCGATCTTCTCGCTGACGGTCGCCTGTTTTGTCATGGTCACCACCGAGTTTCTGCCGATCGGCCTGCTGACCAACATCGCCCCTTCGCTCGGTGTCAGCACCGGCACCGCCGGGCTGATGGTCACCATGCCCGGCATCGTGGCGGCGGTGGCCGCACCGGTATTGAGCCTGGCTTCCGGCCGGCTGGACAGACGCCTGCTGATGCTGGGGCTGTCGCTGCTGCTGATGGTGTCCAACCTGGTGGCGGCGCTGGCCGTCAACTTCCCGATGATGCTGCTGGGCCGCGTGCTGCTGGGCATCTGCGTCGGCGGCTTCTGGTCGTTCGCCGCCAACTACGGCCGCCATCTGGTGCCGGAAGCCAGCCAGGGCCGCGCCACCGCGCTGATCCTCAGCGGCATCTCGGTCGGCGCGGTGTGCGGCGTGCCGGCCGGGGCGCTGATCGGCGATCTGTTTGGCTGGCGCGCCGCCTTCTTCGGCGGTGCGGCGCTGGCGGTCGGCGTACTGTTGGCGCAGCTGCGTTTGCTGACCTCGGTGCCACCGTCCCGGCCGGTCACGCCGCGCGATCTGGTACTGCCGCTGCGCCTGCCGATGGCGCGCATCGGCCTGATCGCCATCGTGCTGTTGTTCATCGGCCACTTCGCCGCCTACACCTATCTGCGGCCCCTGCTGCAGCAGGTGTTCGTGCTCAGCCCGTCGGCGATCTCGCTGCAGCTGTTGGCCTATGGCGCCATCGGCCTGCTGGGCACTTTCCTCGGCGAGCGTCTGGGGGAATACAGCCTGCGCGCCACCTTTATTCTGATCGCCGCCATGCTGGCGGGCATTTTGATCGTTTCGCCGCTGCTCAGCGGCCTCGCCGGCGCCACGCTGATGGTGCTGGTGTGGGGGCTGGCCTTTGGCGCCGTCCCGGTGTGCGCCACCAACTGGATGTTCGCCGCGGTGCCGCAGGCGCCGGAAGCCGGCCAGGCGCTGTTGGTGTGCGTCATCCAGATCGCGCTGGCCTCCGGCGCGCTGCTGGGCGGCGAGGTGGTGGACTGGCAGGGCGTCAGCAGCGCCATGCTGTTCGGCGGCGCGCTGATCCTCTCCGCCACGCTGGTGTTCGGCCTCAGCTTGCGCTCCGGCGCGATTGGCGCTAAACAGTGTTAATCATTATCTATCTGCAGAAACATGCCCCGGTCACCGCCGGGGCATGGCGTTGAGAATCCTATGGACCATCATTTGCTCGCTATCCGGGTATTTAACCGCGTGGTGGAAACCGGCGGCTTTACCCGCACCGCCGATTCGCTGGGCATGCCGAAAGCGACGGTCACCAAGCTGATCCAAAATCTGGAGGATCACCTGCAGACCAAGCTGTTTCAGCGCACCACTCGCAGCGTGTCGGTCACCCGCGAAGGCGAATGCTATTACCAAAATACGGTGAAATGGCTGGCGGATTTGGAGCAGATGGAAGGCTGCCTGACCGAGTCGCAAAGTTCTCCGCAGGGCGTGCTGCGCATCGACACCGGCAGCGGCACCGCTCGCCAACTGCTGTTGCCGGCGCTGCCCGGCTTTTTGGAACGCTACCCGCAAATCCAAATCGATCTCAGCATCGGCGATCGCGTTATCGATCTGATCAGCGACAGCGCCGACTGCGTGATCCGCAGCGGCCCATTGGCCGACTCCAGCCTGATCGCCCGGCGTCTGTTCGATCTGGACTGGGTCAGTTGCGCCACCCCGGCCTATCTGGCGCGCCACGGCACTCCGCGCCACCCGTGCGATCTGGAACAGGGCTTTCCGATGGTGCACTACCGCCATCCGGTCAACGACCGCATCCATCCGCAACGCTATGTCGAGCGCGGCAAAGAGATCGCCATCCAGCAGCGCTACCCGGTCAGCATCAATGAAGGCAACGCGCTGCTGGCGGCGAGCCTGGCCGGATTAGGCATCATCCAGATTTATCGGTTTATGGCGCAGCCACACCTCGAGCGCGGCGAGCTGATCAGCCTGCTGCACGACTGGCAGCCGCCGCCGGAGCAGATGTACGTGGTCTACCCGTCCAATCGCCACCTCAGCGGCAAGCTGCGGGCGTTCATCGACTGGGCGGTGGAGACTTTTGACAGCGGCAAGATGAGCCGCACGTTGTAGCCGCACGCACTGTGGTATTATTGGCCGCATATTGATTCCCGACGGACAACCACCATGGCCTATATCCCCAAAAACTATGCGAAGCTGGAAACCGGCTACCGCGAAAAAGCGCTGAAACTGTTCCCCTGGGTGTGTGGGCGCTGCTCACGCGAATTCGTTTATTCCAACCTGCGCGAGCTGACGGTGCACCATATCGATCACGATCACAGTAACAACCCGGAAGACGGCAGCAACTGGGAAATGCTGTGCCTGTATTGCCACGACCACGAACACTCGAAATACACCGAGGCCGATCAATACGGTTCGACGGTGGTGGCCGGTGAAGATGCGCAAAAAGATATCGGCGTCGCCACCCACAACCCGTTCGCCAACCTGAAGGCGATGATGAAGAAATAATGTCGACAACAGCTTAATGAGCTACTAACTTATTAAGCTGTTAAATTAATAAAATCCCCCTCCGCATCGCCACTTCCCAGAGAATTCCTACTTACCCATCCGGGCCATCCAGCGCAAAATAAGCTGCACAGTTAACGACATACTGGCTTGGCAAGCCGCCGCAGTTGGTGCATATTGTTCGCGAGTTGTTCTTGTTAACCTGTTTGATTATCAACCTAATAAGCACATTAACTTAATAAGTTACCTGCTTAATAACTTGAGAGATGGCAGCATGATTGTTCTGATTGGCTCGCAAAAAGGCGGTGTCGGCAAGTCGACGAAAGCGGTGAATATCGCCGGGTATCTGATTCTTAAGCAAGGCAAGACGGCGATCATCGTCGATGCCGACGACCAGAAATCGATCATGACCTGGTACAACGACCGTCAGAACGTCGAGGGACTGCCGCACATTCCGGTGGTGGCCGCGTCGGGCAAAATCAAGGAAACGCTGCTGGAGCTAGATCGCCATTACGACTACGTGATCGTCGACACCGCCGGCCGCGACAGCGCCGAACTGCGCTCAGGCCTGCTGGCCGCCGATCTGTTCCTCTCGCCGCTGCGCCCTTCGCAGATGGATCTCGACACCATCGGCTACCTGTCGGAGATGTTCTCCACCGCGCAGGAATATAACGAGAAGGTCAAAGGCTACATCGTGCTGAACATGTGCCCGACCAATATCTTCATTAATGAAGCCAACGAAGCGGCGCAGGTGCTGAGCGAATACCCGGAGTTCACCCTGGTGAGCCACCGCCTGTGCGATCGCAAAATTTACCGCGACGCCTGGGGCGAAGCCATCACCGTGCATGAGGCGAACAACGAAAAGGCGCAGGCCGAGATCGAATGCCTGGTGAAAGAGGTGATCCTGTGAAGAAGCGCACCCCCACCCACCGCATGTCGGAAGACGAATTCATCAACAGCGCCACCTCGCATACGTTGCCGGTTGCGGCGCCCGCGCCGGAAGCCAAGCCGGCCGGCCGCAAGCGCACCTATAAGGCGATTTCCGTCAGCCTGACGGACAATCACATCGAAGCCATCGATGAGGTGATCGTGCAGGCGGCGCGCAACGGCATCGTGCGCATCACCCGCTCCGACATCATCAAGCTCGCCATCGACGGGCTGGCGGAGAAAAGCGAAACGCAGCTGCTGGCATTGCTGAAAAAACTCTGACCGCACGGCAGCCGCCGGCTGACTACGCCGGCGGGCCGTTAAACGGATGAAAACTGGCGCGGGAACGGCATAGTACGATAGGTTTTGCCTGTGGCCTTATGCAGCGCGCTGGCCATCGCCGGAGCGACCACCGCAGTCGACACTTCCCCGCATCCCTGCGGCGCACGCGCGCTGTCGAGCACCACCACTTCCACCTTGGGCATTTCGGCGATCGCGAGCAGCGGATAACGATCGAAATTCCCTTCCACCACGCCGCCCCGTTCAAAATGCAGTTCGCTGTGCAGACAGGTGGTCAGCGCAAAGCCGATGCCGCCCTCTACGTTGGCGCGCACCAGGTTCGGGTTTATCACCTTGCCGCAGTCAATCGCGCATATCGCGCGGAGCACCCGCAGTCGCCCCTCTTGAATGGCGATTTCAACCACCAAACAGACGTAAGTGGTGAAAGCGTTATTGCGGCCAACCCAAATATTGCACGACATCCCGCGATAAACGCCCGGCGGCGGTTCATGCTGCCAACCAGACGCCGCCGCGGTGGCGTCCAGTACGCGCAACGCTTCCGGGGTGTCCTGCAACAGATGCCGCCGATACTGGTACTCGTCCCGGTTGGCCTTATGGCTGAGTTCGCTGATAAAGCTTTCCAAAAAGAATAGGCTGGCGACGCTGCCGACGCCGCGCAGATAGCTCAGGGAAATCGGTTGTTCGACGATGCCGGCCTCCACTTTCAGATGAGGGATGCAATACGGCGTGCTGTAAACGCACTCCACCATACTTTCATCCCATCCCCCGGCCTCGTGTACCGTTTCGCGCCGCATTTGCCAGAAGAGCGACTGCCCGGCATAGCGCGCCCACAGTGCCTGCGGGTAGCCGTTTTCATCCAACAGCGCCCGATAATGGCTGATGCAGGCCGGACGATAGTATTCATGCCGCATGTCGATCTCGCGCGGATAGATCACTTTGACCGGTTTCCCCACCGCCCGGGAGGCGGCGGTAGCATGCATCACGGCATCCGGCAGATATTTGCGCCCAAAGCTGCCCCCCAGGTAGGTCGTATTCACCACCACATCCGTCGGCTTCAGCCCGAACATTTTCGCCAGAACGTTGCGCACCATGTCCTGCCCCTGGAAAGGGCCCCAGGTTTCGATACGGCCCTCTTCATAATGGCTGGTGGCGTTGCAAGGCTCCAGGGTGGCATGCGCCACATAGGGCGCGCTGTAACGCGCCTCATGCAGGCGCGAATCCTGCTCAGCGTTATGAATCAACGCCGACGCCTCGCCGCGATCGACCGCCGGCACCAAGGTATCGCCGTCCAGCATCGCCAGATTCTCCGCCGCAATCGCGCTGCCGGTCAGCGCTTGCCCTGCGCCCGGCAGCCAGTCGACCTCCAGCAAATCCGCCGCCTTTTTGGCCTGCCAGTAGCTCGCCGCCACCACGATCACCGTATTGAGTGACATATCGTGATCCAATCCGACCATGTTGTTCATCGACCACTGCCGGGTCAGCACCAGATCCACCACGCCCGGCATGGCCCGAATCTGCCGTTCATTACGCACGGCGACCAGCTTTCCGCTGAGGTCGGGCACCATCCAGGGGACGCCGATCAGCATCTCCGGCAGATCGATATCGATACCGTAAATCGCACTGCCGTCCACTTTCTCCGGCGTATCGACCCGCAACAGCGGCTTGCCGATGAAACTCTCTTGCTCTTGCGCTTCGCTCTTTAAAGCAGGCTGCGGATCCAACGGCAGCTCGGCGGCATAGCGCACCAGATCGCCATAGGCGACCTTGCGCTGCCCGCCCTCCTCAAGCACCCAGCCTTTCTCCGTGCGGCACTGCTGCGGTGAAAGCGCGAAATGTTTTGCGCCGGCGCGCAGAAAGAAATCTCTCGCCTGTGCACCGGCCAGCCGGGTGCGCTGATAAAATTTGGTCATTGAGGTTGAAGCGGCGACAAATTGCGCGAAAGCCTCGCCCCCGGCAACCTGACGGTAAGCATCACGCCCGGTGACGAATTTCACCGTCACCTGTGCCCAATCGGCATCCATCTCCGCCGCCACCACTTCGGCCAGGCCGGTGTAAATCCCCTGCCCGACCTCACATTGCGACACGCCGATGACGATGCGGCCACCGCGATCGATCCAGATCCAATCGTTCAATTCGTACTGACCGTCCGGTGGCGCCGCGTCCTGTGAAACCACGGCCGCCAGGCTGCGCGTCGATATCGGCAGCAGCATGGCGGCCACTGCCAACGTGCTGCCTTTTAACAAGGTTCTGCGGGTGATCGCCATACTCAGGGTTCTCCCTTGTCGGCGGCGCGGTGCACCGCCGCACGGATACGGTGGTAAGTGGCGCAGCGGCACAGATTGGTCAGGCCCGTATCTATCTGTCGATCGTCCGGCCTCGGGTGTTCCGCCAGCAGCGCGCTGACCGCCATGATCATGCCTGATTGGCAGTAGCCGCACTGCGGCACGTCCTCCGCAATCCAGGCCTGCTGCACCGGATGACTGCGATCGGTGGACAACCCTTCGATAGTGGTCACCTGCCGGTCGCGTACCAATTGCAGCGGATAGCAACATGAACGCACTGCCTTACCGTCGACATGTACCGTACAGGCGCCACAGGCGCCGATACCGCAGCCGAACTTGGTGCCGGTCAACTTAAAATGTTCTCGGATCACCCATAGCAGCGGCGTATCCGGCTCGCCGTTAAATTCGACCGCCTGGCCGTTCAGATTGAACTTCATGCCATCCTCTCTTAGATCAATGCTTCATCCGACGTTTCACCCACGCCCCGATGACGATCAATGCCAGCAATACACCGCCCCAGAACACATAAGGCAATGACGCGATCAACAGCGGTTTTTCACCGCCCGCCCGCTGCCGAGCCACTTGCTCCGGCGTTATCCTGACTGCCGGATTGCCGAATTGCTGCAATACATAGTTGCCCAACTCGGCCAGTTGTCGGTCATCCAGGCTATCGGCGAATCCCGGCATCCAGGTTTGCAGCGTCTCTCCCTGGCGCTGCACGCCATGCAGCATCACCATGATCAGGTTATTGACCCGCTCGCTGCCTACGGTGGAATTGTGAGTCAAAGCAGGGAAATGGCCGTCATAGGCGCCTTCGCCGCCCAGGCGATGGCAGCTGGCGCAGGCAGCGGCATACAGCGCCTGCCCGGCTGCACGGCCTTCACCGCCTCCCTGATAGTCATAGGCCGCTTTCGTTCCTTGCACGGTGACGATCGGCGGCGTCTGTTTAAGCCAGTCGGCGATGGCGTTGAGATCGTCGTCACTCAGGAAACGCAGGCTATGCTCCACCGCCTCCGCCATGCCGCCGGCCGCCTGGGCTTTGTCATTGCGCCCGGTGCGCAGATACTGCACCAACTCTTTCCGGCTCCAGCCGCCGATGCCGCTGACGGGATCCGAGGTGATATTCGGCGCGATCCAACCGCCGGCCTCCCCTCCCGCCAGATAGCGATCGTCGCGTTCGGCCATCATCCCGTTACGCGGGCTGTGACACGCCGAGCAATGCCCCAAAACATCCACCAGATAGCGACCCCGCGCTTTTTTCTCATCTTCATCGCCGGGCCTTTTTTTCAGAAACAGCCAGTTCCAGCCGTGGATCGCATAACGCCAGGAAAAAGGGAACGTCAGTTGGGTCTCAGGCACCGCACGATCGACCGGTGCGACCCCGGTCATAAAATAACGATACAGCGCGTGCAGATCGTCATCGCTCAACCCCTGATAAGCGGTATAAGGCATGGCGGGATACAAGGGTTGGCCGTCCCGCCGGATGCCCTGCGTTAACGCGCGGCGAAACTCGGGTTCACTGTAGTCGCCAATGCCGGTTCCTTTGGCGGGCGTGATATTGCTGGCGATGATATCGCCCATCGGCGAAGCGATGGCATAACCGCCGACGTAGGGGGCGTCCTGTTGGCTGCTGCCGCGGTGACAAGCCGCGCAATCTGCGGCGATCGCCAGGTATTTTCCGCGTGCGATGACCTGTTGGTCATTCTGGCTGGCGAAGACCGAGCAGGAGAAGATCCCCAACGCGATAACGCACAGCTGTTGTGCTCTCCGCCAGCGGCCGATCACGCTTCACCTTCCGGCTTCATCGCTCCCACGCGCTCCTCCGCCAGCAGCGCAAACTCGTCCGGCAATAGATTTTCCTGTTCGAGCATCGCTATCGCGTTATGTTTGATGCCAAACAATACGCGATAAAAAGCCTCCAGATCGTCGGCCGAAATGCCGCTAAGCAGCTTTTGCCGCGCCTGTTGGCTGGAGTGATCCAACTGCGCCAGCATCTCCTGCCCGGCCACGGTCATTCTCACGCCTTTAGCGCGCTTATCTTCAGACAGGGCATCGCGAGCGATCAGCCGATTTTTTTCCAAAAACAGCAACGCACGCGACATCGTCGAAACTTCGGCGTTCAAATGCTGCGAAACGTCTTTCAACGTGCAGCCATCACCCAGATCGGCAATCGCACTCAGCGCCAGCCAGTGCGGGCGCGTTAGATTGGTCATTTTCACCGACTGGTCCATCGCCGTGCGCCACAGGCGATTGGTGACATCCAGATGGATGCCCAGTGCAGCAGGAAGTTTGCGTGGTTGTGACATACCGGATTGCTCTCGATTATTTATTTGCTTGTGCAAACAAATAATAGATCGGACGTTATGACGGGATCAAGCAGATGAGGGAGAATAAAATAAAAACGATTTAATACATTTGGTTAGTTCATATCGCACGGCATACGCTCCCCAACGACGGGGGAGCGATAAGAAAAACTCAGTTCCCCGCGACCTCGCACCGGTAGTCCTGAATTTCGCCGGCCGAGCCCAGGTTCAGATCGGTCAGCTTCAAACGGTTCGCCAACAGCAGCATCTCGCCCTGCGGGCTGACCGCCAGCGCCAGGCCGTAATTGCCGATGCTGTCGCCCTGCTCGACCACATAGTTCTGCAGTAAACGGAAAGGATCTTCCTGGGTTAAATCGGTGCCCGCCAATTTTCTGGCCAGATATTGGTGGCCGACCAATTTCACCGCCAGCGGCCGCCACTGTTGATCTAATTGTTCCGCCTGCTGCCCCAGCGCGTTATAGACATCCTGGCGCAAGCAGGCAACGTGAATATGCAGCTGATTCTGAGAGCGACCATATTTCGAATTGACCGCCAGAGAAACCCATGCGTCTTTTAACGGTTTACCCAGCTCGCTGGATATATGTTCGCGGTTATTCCAGGCCTGGGCGAAATAAGGCGGCGTTCGCTCCGCTTGCAATATCGGGCTCTCGATGCCGCTGACCTTTTCGGTCGGCATCACCAGATCGTGATAGGGGCCTTTGCTGTCCTTAAACAGCACATAACCCTCGGTTAAATCAACCTTTAAGCAGGGCGCCGGATCGTTGTTCTGCTGCTGATTGGGCACGCACTGTTGGCTGACGATTTGCCACAGCGCATTCGGATTACCGCGCCCGAAGAACCACCACAGCACCGCCGCCAGCAGCAAAATGACAAGCAAAATAATTAATAGTCTGAAAAGTCTTTTCATCGCGACGCCCTGCTTACCTATTCCATCTTGAAAGAAGCGCCAGCATAAACCAAGGCTCTTATCGTCACCAGAATATTATCCTTAGCGTCACCTTTCATTGACGTCTTGTTATCAATAAAAATTAAAAATAAGGGTTTACCTAAGTAATTTAAGGTAAATTAATACCGCAGGTTGAATATGAGTGTGATATAAGCAGCCGGACTCTCTTTATATAAGGAACCGACAAGATGCCAACGATGGGCAAATCCCTGCATTACCTCGACGTGGGTTCGGGCTTTCCGTTGCTGCTGGGCCACAGCTATCTGTTCGATCTGAACATGTGGGCACCGCAGTTCGAGGCGCTGGCGAAACGCTACCGCCTGATCGTGCCTGATCTCTGGGGCCACGGCGACTCCCCGGCGCTGCCGCCTGGACGAAACAGCCTGTCGGATATCGCCGCCGATCATTTGGCGCTGATGGATCATTTGGATATTGCAGAGTTCGGCATCGTCGGCCTGTCCGTCGGCGGCATGTGGGGCGCGGAACTGGCGGCGCTGGCGCCGGAGCGGGTGAAAGTGCTGGCGCTGCTGGACAGCTACCTGGGCGACGAAACGCCGGAGGCGCGGCAGCGCTATATGGGCATGCTGGCCGCCGTGGAACAGGCCGGCGCCATCACGTCACCGCTGCTGGAATATATCGCCGCGCAGTTCTATTCCGACGACGTGCCCGCTGCTCTGTCGCAGCCTTTGCTGGCCCATCTGCAAAGCCTGCCCGCCGAGCGCCTGCGCGACAGCATCGTGCCACTGGGCCGGATGATCTTCGGCCGCCCCGACAAGCTGGCGCTGCTGGAAAACATCACTGCCGCCAGCATCGTCATCACCGGCGCGCAGGATAAGCCGCGCCCGCCGGCGGAAGGCCAGCGCATGGCGGATATTCTCGGCTGCCGACATGTGCTGATCCCCAACGCCGGGCATATCAGCAACAAGGAAAATCCGGCGGCGGTCAATGAAACGCTGCTGGCGTTTCTGGCTGAAAACACTACGCCACTATTCTGGTAAGATTCTCCGGGCCGCCTGGCCCGGAGATTCCCTTCAGACGAAGCCTTAGGGAGGGGGAGGCTACATCCGGCGTTTATTGACCAATAGACGTCAGACCCTGGCGGATCCCTTCGTCAGCCTGCTGGCACCATGTCTGCAGACCCTGTGGCGCTTCCTTTTCCAACGCAACCACGTTGCCGTCGTCGTTCAGCACATTGCCTTCACGGCCCATCGCTTCACGCTTGTCGCCGTCGCGGGTGTCGACGCCGCCGGGAATAGCCGCCACGTAGGCCACCATTTTCTTGGCGTTGTCGATGCTGTCCGCTTTCAGAAAACCTTTATCGACGCAGTAAGACATCAGCCCGCTGGTATTACGCGTAATGTCATAGACGTTTTTCAATGCAGCAGGGTCCATCCCTTCGGCATTAGCGGTATTGAACAGGCCCAGAATCGCGGCAATCATGCCGGTCAGAATGCTCTTTTTCATTGTTATCTCGTTTTAATAATGAATTATTTAGCTTTGAATTATTCACAAAAATAATGTGAATATCGGTACGGTATAACGGCGACTCAGATTAACACAACCCTAACGCGTTAATAACTGTGATTAAGTTAACCTCCAGTAAAATAAAAATGCATGATGGGGTTATTACTCCGCCCGACGTCAGTTTTTACGTTCGACATTAACCGCGCCCAATTCAATTTTAAAATAGTCTCACTATGGAATTATTTACAACGTAAGCGTTGGCCTGCGGTCAATCGCGCCCCCGTCCTTTGCTAAAACCACAGGCGTAACATAGCCTGTTAAGACGCGCCATGCCTTAGTGGGAGAGGATTCACATGAACCATTCCGTCCGGCCGCCGCAATGCGACGACAAAACCATTCTCGATATCACGATGAATTTATATCTCTATCCGGCGGCGCTTATTGCGCACCGCCTGGGCATCTTTGAATTTATTGCATTGCACCCCCGCAACCTGACCGATATATGCGCTCAGGCCAATGTGGAAAGACGCCCGGCAGAGACGCTGGTCATGGCGCTAGTGGCATTGAAATTGATAGACAGAGACAGCGAAACATTCTCTCTGACGCCGGAAGCGGAAACCTTTTTGTTAAAAAACAACCCGCATTATTTCGGCTATTTTTGGGATTTGATGATTGAAAACAGCGAGATTTTCACGCTGAAAAACCTGGAAAGCGCCATCAGAAAGAATGCCTCGCAGGTGTACGGCGAGCAGGGGCTGTTTGAAACCCATACGCTCGACGCCGACAGAATGCGGCTGTTTACCCACGCCATGCACAGCCTGAGCATGGGATCGGCCAGCGTTTGGCCTACGCTGTTGCCCCTCGGTGCCTGCCGCACGGCGCTGGATATCGGCGGCGCCTCCGGCGCCCATGCCATCAGTCTGGCGACCCATTGGCCGGCACTCACGTGCACCGTGTTCGATCTGCCGGAGGTGTGCCCGCTCGCCGCCGACTACGCGCACGATTACGGCCTCAGTCAGCGCATCGGCACCCACAGCGGCGATATGTGGCGCGATCCCTACCCGGCGGCGGATCTGCACCTGTACTCCAATATTTTCCACGACTGGCCGATGAACAAGAACCGCTTCCTGGCGCAAAAGAGCTATGCGGCCCTCCCGCCCGGGGGCAGGATCGTGATCCACGAAGTGCTGTACAACGATGACGGCGACGGCCCACCTGCCGCCGCGGGGTACAGCCTGATGATGATGGGATGGACGCAGGGCCGCCAATACTCCGGCAAGGAAATCGGCGACCTGCTGCGCGACGTCGGCTTCGGGCCTGCTCAGGTGCTGCCGTCGCTCGGCTATTTCAGCATCGTCACGGCGCAAAAACCCCAGGCTTAGCGGTTCACCGATCTCGCCATGCGGCTGTAGGTGTGGCGCACGCCGCGGATCGCCACGCTGTAGGCGAAGATGTTTTCCGGCAGCGCCAACCCCAGATAGCCGGTATCGCCGATATGGTGCAGATCGGCGCCGGCCATTTTGCTCATCAGCGCAATCTGCCGCACGGTCTGCACGTCGGCCCCCTCTTGCGAGGTGCCGATCGCCGTCATCGCCAGCGCGCCCTGCCGCTGGGCATAGGCGATCAGCGCCGCCACTTTCTCCTGCGACATGCCGGGAATGGTGCCCGGCGCCGGCAACAGCACGATGTCCGCGCCGTTCTCCACGAACAGCGCGATATCCTGCTCGCCGATCAGCTGGCTGCCGCTTTCGCGCACGATACCGGCGCCGTGCATCTTGCCGGTCACCAGCACCATCTCGTCGCCTACCTCATCGCGGATCGCTTTCAGCGCGGCGGCGATCGCCTGATTGCTGACGCCGTTGTTCGGGTTGCCGGTCAGCACCAGCATGCGCGCGCCGAGCTGATACAGCTTGCGCGCATTCTCGGCGGTGGCGGCGCGGCCCGCCGTCATCTGCCAGAAGTCGTTATGTTCGGTGGCGAAGGCCGGATCGACGGCCTCCAGATTCACCCCGATCACTCGTCCGGTCAGCCGCTGCAGCGTGCGCAGCGCCTCCTGCGGCGGCACGTCGGCGGGCAGGCCCGCGATGTGCGGACGATCGACGTCGAACAGGTTCAACAGCAGCAGATCGGCGCCCTGGCTGGCCGCCAGTTCGGCGTTGGTGACGTTATTGAGCAGCGGCTGAGTGACCGCGATGGTTTCGCTGACCAAGATGCGCCCTTCGCTGGCGCGGATGGCATAGAGCAGATCGGCTTTGCCGATATCGGCCAGATCGCTGGCGCTGCAGTCCAGATAACGTTTCATGAGACAGGCTCCGATGACGTTGGCGGGAATGGATGGTACCCCTCTCCCACCGCAGTGAAAGAGGGGGAAGACTTACTTCAGGGTAAAGCTTTGCGACTGCACGTTGTCGGAATCCAGGCCGACAAACACGTTGAATTTGCCCGGCTCCGTCCCCCACTTCAGGCTGGCGTTGTAGAACTTCAGATCCTCTTCGCTAATCGGCAGCTCAACCTGCTGCGACTGACCGGCCTTCAGCGTCACTTTCTTGAAGTTGCGCAGCTCTTTCACCGGGCGGCTGACCGACGCGGTGACGTCCTGCAGATACAGCTGCACCACCGTGGCGCCGTCGTACTTGCCGGTATTCTTCAGCGTGACGCTGGCGGTTAACTTGCCGTTGCGCGCCATCGTCGGGCTGGACAATTTCAGATCCGACAGGCTGAAGGTGGTGTAGCTCAGGCCGTAACCAAACGGATACAGCGGGCCATTCGGCGAATCGAAGTAGCGTGAGGTGTACTTGCCCGGATTCTCCTTGCCGAACGGCCGGCCGGTGTTCAGGTGGTTGTAGTACATCGGGATCTGGCCGACCGAGCGCGGGAAGGTCATCGGCAGCTTGCCCGACGGGTTGTAGTCGCCGAACAGCACGTCCGCCACCGCGTTGCCGCCTTCGGTGCCGCTGTACCAGGTTTCCAGCATCGCGTCCGCCTGCTCGCTCTCCCAGCTCAGCGCCAGCGGCCGGCCGTTCATCAGCACTAGCACCAGCGGCTTGCCGGTGGCTTTCAGCGCGGCGATCAGATCGCGCTGGCTCTGCGGAATAGTGATGTCGGCGCGGCTGGAGGCCTCATGCGCCATGCCCTGCGATTCCCCCACCACCGCCACCACCACGTCGGCCTTGTTCGCCGCCTGCACCGCTTCGTCGATCATCTGCTGCGGCGAGCGGGTATCGAACGCCACCGCCGGCTCATACTCGTTCAGATAGTCGATGATGCCTTTATCTTGCGTGACGTTGGCGCCCTTGGCGTACAGAATGCGCGCCTTGTCGCCCACCGCCCGCTCCAGCCCTTCGCGCAGGGTGACCGACTGCTTGACCACCCCGGCGGCCGACCAACTGCCCATCACGTCGTGCTGGCTGTCGGCCATCGGCCCGACCAGCGCAATGGTCGCCTGCTTGCTCAGCGGCAGCGTCTGCTTATCGTTCTTCAGCAGCACCATCGTCTTGCGCGCCACCACCCGCGCTTCGGCGCGGTGCAGGCGGCTTTCGGCGTTGGTGTCCTGCGGATCGGAACCCGCCGGGCCCAGATGCACGTAAGGATTGGTGAACAGCCCCATGTCGTATTTGGTGTTCAGTACGTCGCGGCAGGCGCGGTCGATATCGCTTTCAGACACCAGTCCGTCCTTCACCAGACCCGGCAGGTATTTGTCGTAGAACTCGTCGCTCATGCTCATGTCGACGCCGGAGGTGATCGCCAGGCGCACCGCGTCGCGCGCGTCGGCGGCCACGCCGTGTTTAATCAGCTCTTTGATCGCGCCGTGGTCGCTGATGGTGATGCCTTTAAAGCCCCACTGGTCGCGCAGCAGATCTTTCAGCAGCCACGGGTTGGCGGTGGCCGGCACGCCGTTGATCGCGTTGAGCGACACCATCACCCCGCCGCTGCCGGCGTCCACCGCCGCTTTGTAAGGCGGCAGATAGTCCTGATGCATGCGCAGCGGGCTCATGTCGACGGTGTTGTAATCGCGGCCGCCTTCGACGGCGCCGTACAATGCAAAGTGCTTGACGCTGGCCATCACCGAACCGGGTTTGGCCGGATCGCCGTTCTGGAAACCGTCGACCATCACCTTGGCGATTTTCGATACCAGCCAGGTGTCTTCGCCGAAGCCTTCGGAGACCCGGCCCCAGCGAGGATCGCGGGTAATATCGACCATCGGCGCGAAGGTCATGTTCAGGCCATCGTCGCTGGCCTCCTGCGCCGCCACGCGGGCGCTGAGCGCAATGGCTTCCAGATCGAAACTGGCCGCCAGCCCCAGGCTGATCGGGAACACGGTGCGCTGGCCATGCACCACGTCATAGGCGAAGAACAACGGGATTTTCAGGCGGCTGAGCTGCATCGCCTGATCCTGCATCACCCGGATATCCGGCCGGGTGACGGTATTGAAGATGGCGCCGATCTGCCCTTTGCGGATCCCCTCGCGGATCGCTTCTTTCGGGTTATCCGGCCCGACGCTGATCAGCCGCAGCTGGCCGATCTTCTCTTCCAGCGTCATCTGCTTCATCAAATTGGACACGAAGGCGTCGCGCTGCTGGGCGTGAATGCCCTGCGTTATCGGCGTTTCCTGCGCAAAAGCCGGGCTGAGGGCCAGACCGGACAACATACTCACCACACAAAGCCATTTCATCTTGTTTTATCTCAGGCGTGTTTCCGCCGCCAACGCCGCGGAGTTTAATCGGAGTGAAGAAACAGTTTGCCACACTCTGTTTCATCGCCAAGGGAATTCGCATCGCTAATGTTTACAAAGCATTACAGGTTATCGGCAGGTAATTCTGCAGCCGGGCGCGGCTGTCGGCGGCCTCCGCCGCCAGAAAATCGACCAGCGCGGTTAACATCGGCGGCGCCACCGTGCGTTCAGGATAGACCAAATAATAGGCCGCGCCGCTGCTGACGCAGAGCGGGAACGGCGTGACGATGCGCTGCGCCTGAATATCTTCCTCCAGCAGGCACAGATCGCCGATGGCGATGCCGAATCCCTGCAGCGCGGCGCTCATCGCCAGATCGAGGGTATCGAAATGCTGGGCCTTACCGGACGGCAACGCATCGGCGCCCGCCGCCTTCAGCCAGCGCAGCCAGTCGCGCCGATCGCGCGTCGGGTGCAGCAGAGTTTTGTCCGTCAAGTCCGTCAACCGGGCCGCCGGAGGCAGGAACGTCGGCGTGCAGACCGGCGTGAGGATTTCATCGAACAGCAAGTGCGCGGTCAGCTTTTTACCCGGCGGCCGGCCGAATACCACCGCGGCGTCAAACTGCTCGGTACTGAAATCCAGGCCGTGCGACACCGAGGCGGTCAGCTCGATATGCATGTCCGGCCGTTCATTTTGCAGGCGAATGATGCGCGGCAGCACCCAACGCATGGCGCAGGTCGGGCATTTGATACGCAGCGCCCCCGGCGGAGCGGCGGCCCGCGTCAGGGCTTCATCCAACTGCCCCAGCGCCTGCTGTACCGGCGCCAGCAGCTGCGCGCCCTGCGGCGTCAGCGCCAGACCACGCGCCTGGCGGCTGAACAGCGGATAGCCCAGGCGCTGTTCCAGCCCGAGGATTTGCCGGCTGACCGCTCCCTGCGTCAGGTGCAACTGCCGGGCGGCATGGGTAAAGTTAAGGCGTTGCGCCACCACCACGAAGGTTTTCAACACGTCGAGCGACGGCAGGGATATCGGCATAGCGTGCCTCGATTAGGTATGATCGTAGTGCATGGCAAGTATGACAAACTTTCCCTTGTCCGCCTACGCCGCCTGATGCTTAATCGCTCAACACTTCCCTGTTTGCCTGGAGCCCATCATGCAGAGCGCCTGCTCATCCCGCTCGAAGCTGCCGGACGTCGGCACCACTATCTTCACCGTCATTGGCCAACTCAGCGCCGAACATCAGGCCCTCAACCTGTCGCAGGGCGCGCCCAACTTCGCCGGTGATCCGCAGCTGATCGAGGCAACGGCGCAAGCCATGCGCGCAGGTCATAACCAATACGCGCCGATGAGCGGCGTGGCGGCATTACGTGCTGCCCTGGCGGAAAAAGCTGAACGATTGTATGGCGCGCGCTATGACGCCGACGAAGAAATCACGGTGATCGCCAGCGCCAGCGAAGGGCTGTACTCGGCGATCAGCGCGCTGGTACACCCCGGCGACGAGGTGATCTATTTCGAACCGGCGTTCGACAGCTATGCGCCGATCGTGCGCCTGCAGGGCGCCACGCCGGTGGCGATCAAACTGTCGCTGCAGGATTTTCGCGTCGACTGGGACGAAGTGGCCGCCGCCATCAACGGCAAAACGCGCATGATCATCGTCAACACGCCGCACAACCCGACCGGTGCGGTGTTTGACGCGCAGGATATCGACCGCCTGACCGCCCTGACCCGCGACACCGACATCGTGATCCTGTCCGACGAGGTCTACGAGCACGTGGTGTTCGACGGTGAAATTCACCACAGCATGGCGCGCTATCCGCAGCTGGCGGAACGCAGCGTGATCGTGTCGTCGTTCGGCAAAACCTACCACGTCACCGGCTGGCGCGTCGGCTATTGCCTGGCGCCGGCGGCGTTGATGGACGAGATCCGCAAGGTGCACCAGTTCATGGTGTTCTCCGCCGATACGCCGATGCAGCACGCCTTCGCCGCCGCGCTCGCCAACCCGCAGAGTTACCTGGGGCTGGCGGCGTTTTACCAACAAAAGCGCGATCTGCTGGCCAGCGCCCTGCAGGATTCGCGCTTTGAGCTGCTGCCCAGCCGCGGCAGCTTCTTCATGCTGGCCCGCTTTAGCGGCTTCAGTCACGAAAGCGACAATGATTTCGCCGTGCGCTTGATCCGCGAAGCGAAGGTGGCGACGATCCCGCTGTCGGCGTTCTACAGCGACGGCACCGATACCGGCCTTATTCGGCTGAGTTTTTCCAAAGATAACGAGACCCTGCTGGAAGGCGCGCGCCGCCTGAGCCAGGTGTAATTTTTTGTCCGACCATGGGAAAGGGGCACTGCCTATGAAAGCTTTGAAAACGCTGTTCGCCGCCGGATGCCTGCTGGCCGCCGGCTCTTCTCTGGCGGCGGAAAACAGCCTGCGCTTCGGTCTGGAAGCGCTCTATCCGCCGTTCGAATCCAAATCCGCCAGCGGCAAACTGGAAGGGTTCGACATTGAACTGGGCGACGCGGTGTGCGCCGCCGCGCAGTTGCAATGCAGCTGGGTGGAAACCTCGTTCGACAGCCTGATCCCGGCGCTGCAGGCGCGCAAGTTCGACGCCATCAACTCGGCGATGAACGTGACCGAACAGCGGCGCCAGGCGATCGCCTTTACTGACGCCATCTATCAGGTGCCGAACCGCCTGATCGCCAAGGCCGACAGCGGCCTGCTGCCGGACGCCAAAGCGCTGGCGGGCAAACACGTGGGCGTGCTGCAAGGCTCGATTCAGGAGATTTACGCCAAAACCCATTGGGCGCCGGCGGGCGTGGATGTGGTGTCTTATCAGGATCAGAATCAGGTGTATCTCGATCTGGCGGCCGGTCGGCTCGACGCCACGCTGGTGATGGCGCCCTCGGGGCAAAGCGGCTTCCTGTCGCAGCCGGACGGGAAAGGCTTCGCCTTCGTCGGCGAGGCGGTGCGCGACGACAAGATCCTCGGTGAAGGCATCGCCTTCGGCCTGCGCAAAGGGGATGAGGCGCTGAAGAAGAAACTGGATGCCGCCATCGCCAAAGTGAAACAGCAAGGCACGGTGACGGCGCTGTCGAAGAAGTATTTCGGCGATATCGACGTGACGGTGAAGTGATGGACGGGGGCGGCACCGCCGCCCCCTGCCGCGTTTAGCGATCGAACACCGAGCTGTTCAGCGCGCGATCCTGCTGGTGGCGCTCCAGCGCCAATTCTATCAGGCGCGTGATCAGCGCCTGGTAGCTGACGCCGCTGGCAGCCCACAGCTTGGGATACATGCTGATGTTGGTGAAGCCCGGCAGCGTGTTGATCTCGTTGATTACCACCTGGTTGTCCGGCGTCAGGAACACATCCACCCGCGCCAGCCCGAAGCACTCCAGCGCGCGGAACGCCTTCAGCGCCACCTCGCGGATGTGGTCGCTTACTTCCGGCGCGATCGCCGCCGGCACCACCACCTGAGCGCCCTGCTCATTGATGTATTTGGTGTCGTAGGAGTAGAAGGCGTCACTCAGCACGATCTCGCCGCACACGCTGGCCTGCGGATCGTCGTTGCCCAGCACCGCGCACTCGATCTCGCGGCCGACGATCGCCGACTCCACCAGCACCTTGTGATCGAAACTGAAGGCCAGCGCCACCGCCGCGTCAAACTCGGCGCGGTTTTCCACCTTGCTGACCCCGACCGACGAGCCCTGGTTGGCCGGCTTGACGAACAGCGGCAGGCCGAGACGCTCGCTCAGTTGCTCAAACGTGAACCCGGCGCGGTTGGCGCGCGTCAGGGTGACGAACGGCGCCACCGCCAGCCCGGCGTCGCGCAGCAGGCGTTTGGTCACATCTTTATCCATGCTGACCGCCGAGCCGAGCACGCCGGCGCCGACAAACGGCATATTGGCCATGCGCAGCAGCCCCTGCAGCGAGCCGTCCTCCCCCAGCGTGCCGTGCACGATCGGGAAAATGACGTCGAGCTGGCCCAGCGCGCCGGCGCTGCCCGCTTCGATCAGCTGCTGTTTTTCCTGGCCCGGGATCAGCGCCACGTTCTTGTTCGAGCGGTTCAGCGCGATCAGCGCCGGATTCTCGGCGTTGAGCAGGTAATTGGAGGCGTCGTTGATGTGCCACTGCCCCTGTTTGTCGATCCCCAGCAGCGTGACGTCAAACTTCTCTTTGTCGATTGCATCCACAATGTTTTTGGCTGACTGCAGCGACACCTCATGCTCCGCCGATTTACCGCCAAAAATCACCCCAACACGTAGTTTAGTCACGCCTTAAATCCTTCTGAAAAATCATGGCAAAAAAGTCGTTCATCACAATAAACGCATTGCCTGGCGGCGGCAATCGTTGTTGCCAGAATCTTCTTACGCCACAGAATGCCACATCGCAACCATCCAAAACGTATACACTTCGTATATTGTTCATTTATGGAGACGCCGATGGGCATCGTAAAAATTTCGGACGTGCTGCATGACGATCTGCGCCTCGCCAGCCTGACCATGACGCGTTCGATCAACGCGCAGGCCGAGTACTGGATCAGGATCGGCATGCTGGCAGAGTTCCATCCGGAACTGACTTACCCGCAACTGGTAAAAAAAATGATGAAAGATAATGCGCTGACGCTGAAGGAGATTGTCGGGTGAAACAGATTGTGATTAAAACGCCGGAAGAGATTGCCAAAATGCGCCATTCCGGCGCTCTGCTGGCCAAAGTGTTTGCTATGCTCGATGAGGTCATCGTCGAAGGCATCTCCACCATGGAGATCAACGAACGCGCCGAGGCGTTTATCGTCGAAGAACTGAAGTCACGCCCGGCCAGCAAGGGGCAGTATGATTTCCCCTATGTGCTCAACACCTCCGTAGACGACGTGGTGTGCCACGGGGTGCCGTCGGCCAGCAAGATCCTGCGTTCCGGCATGATTGTCAACGTGGATATCACGCTGGAAAACGGCGGCTATATCGCCGACTCCAGCAAGATGTACTGCATCGGCCAGGTGACGCCGCTGGCCAAACGGTTGGTGAACAACGTCTATGAATCGATGTGGCAAGGCATTCGCGCGGTCAAACCGGGCGCCACTCTGGGGGATATCGGCCACGCCATCCAGCGCCACGCCGAACAGGCCGGCTACAGCATCGTGCGGGAATATTGCGGCCACGGCATCGGCCGCGACATGCACGAAGAGCCGGCGGTGCTGCACTACGGCCAACCCGGCAGCGGCATGGCGCTGCAGGAAGGCATGGTGTTCACCATCGAGCCGATGATCAATCAGGGCGACCGCCGCATCAAGCAGAAGAAGGACGGCTGGACGGTGGTGACGCGCGACAAAAAACTGTCGGCGCAGTGGGAGCACACCGTGGCGGTCACCGCCGACGGCGTGGAGATCCTGACGCTGCGCGACGAAGAGCGCCGGGCCGGCTACGCCGAGCGCTACTAAACCCGCAAGCCATTAGCCCACTAAGCTGATAGCTTAATAAGTTATTTAATTGATAACCTCTTAGCTTATTGCGCGGCACTCCGGCGCCGCGGTTAAGGCGACGGGGATGACAGGGAGACAGGCAGCATGCAGTCAGGCAATCAGACGTTTATCAATCAGCTCAAGGACATCGTCGGCGGCCCGCAGCTGTTGACCGGCGATCGCAACACCGAGCGTTATCGCAAGGGCTTCCGCTCCGGCGAAGGCCAGGCGTTGGCGGTGGTGTTTCCCACCAGCCTGCTGCAGCTGTGGCGCATTCTGCAGGCCTGCGTGGCCGCCGACAAAATCGTCATCATGCAGGCCGCCAATACCGGCCTGACCGAAGGCTCAACCCCCAGCGGCAACGACTATGACCGTGATATCGTCATCGTCAGCACCCTGCGCCTCGATCATATTCAGGTGCTGGACAACGGCAAGCAGGTGGTCGGTTTTCCCGGCAGCACCCTGCACCACCTCGAGAAATTGCTCAAACCCTACGGCCGCGAACCGCATTCGGTGATCGGCTCTTCCTGCATCGGCGCCTCGGTGATTGGCGGCGTGTGCAACAACTCCGGCGGCTCGCTGGTGAAACGCGGCCCGGCCTATACCGAAATGGCGCTGTACGCCCAGCTAGGGGAAGACGGCCAGCTGCGCCTGGTGAACCATCTGGGCATCCGGCTTGGCGACACGCCGGAAGAGATCCTCACCCGGCTGGAAAAAGGCGACTATCGCCCGGAGGACGTCGAATACGGTGAGCTGCGCGCCTCGGATAACGAATACGCCAGCCGGGTGCGCGACGTCGATGCCGACACCCCTTCCCGCTTCAACGCCGACAAACGCCGCCTGTACGAGGCCTCCGGCTGCGCCGGCAAGCTGGCAGTGTTCGCGGTGCGGCTTGACACCTTCGAGAAAGAGGGCAAAGAACAGGTGTTCTATATCGGCACCAACGACACCGCGGTGCTGACCGAACTGCGCCGCCACATGCTGAGCAAATTCGAAAACCTGCCGGTGGCCGGTGAATACATGCACCGCGATATCTTCGACATCGCCGAGGTGTACGGCAAAGACACCTTCATGATGATCGACAAGCTCGGCACCGATCAGATGCCGCGCTTCTTCACCCTGAAAGGCCGCATGGACGCCAGCCTCAACAAGCTGCCGCTGCTGCCGCACAACCTGACCGATCGGCTGATGCAGGGCCTGAGCCATCTGGCGCCGAGCCACCTGCCGAGGCGCATGAAGGAATACCGCGAACGTTTCGAACACCACCTGCTGCTGAAGATGGCCGGCCCCGGCGTAGACGAAGCGCAGCGCTACCTGACCGACTATTTCGCCCAGGCCGAAGGCGCCTTCTTCGCCTGCACGCCTGACGAAGGCAAAAAGGCCTTCCTGCACCGCTTCGCCGCCGCCGGCGCCGCGGTGCGCTACCACGCGGTGCACGCCGACAAGGTGGAGGATATTCTGGCGCTGGACATCGCCCTGCGCCGCAACGACACCGACTGGTTCGAAACGCTGCCGCCGGAAATCGACAGTCAGTTGGTGCATAAGCTGTATTACGGCCACTTTATGTGCCACGTCTTCCACCAGGACTACGTGGTGAAAAAAGGCGTGGACAGCCACGCGCTGAAGGAAAAGATGCTCGAGATCCTCAACCGGCGCGGCGCCGAGTACCCGGCGGAGCATAACGTCGGCCACCTGTACCACGCCAAACCGGATCTGCAGGCGTTCTACCGCACCGCCGATCCGACCAACAGCTTCAACCCCGGCATCGGCAAAACCAGCAAACGCAAAGGCTGGGCCGAAGACCCCCGCTAAGAGCGCCCGATTGGCCTGCCGACGCGGGCCACCTCACCTTCCTGTTGACCTTCAATGACCCATTCAGCGTTCCGCGCGCAGCAGCAAGGAGACGATGAACGCGCCCCCCAGCCCCGCCGTAATGATGCCGATGGGCAGCTCCTGATTGGGGATCAGGCTGCGGCTGAGCATGTCGCCGCCGGTCAGCAGCATCGCCCCCAGCAGGCCGCACATCGGCACGGACAAGCGGTGGCGCACGCCCACCAGGCGCCGGGCCAGATAAGGCACCATCAGCCCGACAAAACCGATCACGCCCGTCAGCGAAACGAGAAACGCCGTGGACAGTGCGCAGCACAGAAAGGTCTCGGTGCGCAGGCGCGCGACGTTGACCCCCATCGAATGGGCGGTGTGCTCGCCCGCCAGCAGCGCGTCCAGCGCCCGCCAACGCAGCGCCGTAAACCCGGCCAGCAGCGCGAAACTCGCCAACGGAATGAACAGATTATCCCAACGCGCCAGCCCCAGCCCGCCCAGCGACCAGAACAACACCGAACCGGCCGCCCGCTGATCGCCGGAAAACACCAGGTAGCTGGTGAGCGCGCTGAACAAAAACGAGACCGCCAGGCCGCAGACGATCAGCTGCTCGGCGCGCCTGACCCGGCTGACGCGAAACAGGATCATCACCGCCATCGCGGACAAAATGCCGCCGGCGAAAGCGGACAGCGGCAACGTCAGCGCGCCCAGCGCATCGCCGAAGCGCGTGATGACCAGCACCGCGCCGGCGGAGGCGCCGGAGGAGAGCCCAAACAGAAAAGGATCGGCCAGCTCATTGCGGGTGGTGGTCTGCAGCAACGCGCCGGTCATCGCCAGCCCGGCGCCGGTCAACGCCGCCAACAGGGCTCTGGGCATTCGCAGTTGCACGACGATGGTATCCAGCATGCCGGAGAGGGGCGCCGAACCGAGCCCTAACGCCGCCAATGCCTGCCGCCATGACAGCGCGACACTGCCCAGCTGCAGGCTCCAGATCATTAGCCCACACAATACCGACAGCGCCAGCGGCGCGAGCAGCATAAATCGCCGGGTCGGCGAGTTCATTCAGCCTCCGGCGCGTACAGCGCCCGCGCCAGCTTTTCCACCGCGCCGATGTTGGCCGGCCCCGGCGTCAGCTCCGCATACTGCAGTTTCAGATAACGGTGGTGCCGTACCGCGGGGGTCAATTTCATCAACGGGTGAGACTCGAGGAAGCGCCGCAGCGCATCGGCCCCCGAACCGGTCTGGTAATCCAGCAGAATAATGAAGTCGGGCTCGGCCGCCGCCACCGCCTCCCAGGACGCCGTCGTCCAGCTCGCCGGCAAATCGTCCATCACGTTGCGGCCGCCCGCCGCTTCGATGATCGCCGTCGGCATGGCGTAATTGCCGCTGGTAAAAGGCTTCTCCTCCCCCGAGTCATAGACGAACACCTTGAGCGGCGTCTGACCCGCCGGTCTGACTGGCAGCGCGGCCAACCGGCGCCGCCAGCCTTCAACCAACGCGGCGGCCTCTTGCGGCTTGCCGAAAATCTTGCCGAGCTTCAGCTCATCGTCATACAGCAGGTTCATATCGGCCTTCTGCGGCCGCCCGCCGGCCTGCACGCAGCTCTCGCTCAACACCAGCGTTTTGATGCCGAACGGGGCGAGCTTCTCCGGCGTGACGTCGCCGCCGATCTTCATACCGTAATTCCAGCCGGCGAAGAAGAAATCCGGCTGCGCCGCCAGCAACGTTTCCAAAGCGGGATATTTCGGCGCCAGTTCGGGAATGGCGCCCATCGCCGCCTTGAAGTCGGGCGTCAGTTTGTACCAGCCGGTGATACCGGTCAGCCCGACAATGCGATCCTGCAGATGGAGCGCAAAGGCCATCTCGGCCATGTTGATGTCGTTGATGACGGCGCGTTGAGGCGCCTGGTTGAAGGTGATCGGCGAACCGCAGCTGTCTACGGTGACGGGAAATTTTTCGGCCGCCGCCGCCCCACCGGCCAGCAGCAGGAGCAGGAGCAGGGGGAATACGCGTGTGTTCATATTTCTCTCTGGTTTATCAAGCGCAATGGGGAACGTCAAAAATACGCAGCGTTTTCCCGCTGACGGGGTGCGCCACCTTGAAACTGTTCATGCCGAACACCGGCAAAATCACCGGGGTCTGCAACACCGCCTCGGGCGTACCACAGGCTACCTGGCGGCTTTCGTTGAGCACCAGGATCCGATCGGCAAACGCCTCCGCCACGGGCAAATCGTGCAGCACCGCAATCACGGCGATATCTTTATTTTTCACTAACGACAGCAGCGCCGAGCGCCCGGGCGGATCGAGATGATTGGTCGGTTCATCCAGCAACAACAGCTCGGGAGACTGCGCCAACGCCCGGGCCAGTGCGGCGCGCTGGCGCTGGCCGCCCGAGAGCCGCCCTAACGGGTGGTGCCTGAGCGGCGCCAGCCCGGTTTCCCCGATGGCCTCGTCAACGATGCGCCTTCCCGTCGCAGAGCGTTCGCCATGCGGTAAACGGCCCAACGCCACGTAATCCTCAACCGACAGCCGCAAATCCGGCAGATCGTTTTGCGCCAGAAAGGCGATGCTTCTGGCGCGCTCCGCCGCCGGCCACGCGGACAAGGCGCGCCCTCGCCAGTAAATGCCGCCGCTGTCCGGCCGCGTTTCGCCGATCAGGGTGCGCAACAGGCTGGACTTGCCGCTGCCGTTGGGGCCGATCACCGCCAGCTTCTCACCGGCGCGGAGCGCGAAATGGATGTTGTCGAGTATCAATTCCCCGCCGTGGCCGGTCAGGCTAACTCCATCAACATGGAGGATGTCGTGAGCTGAATTCATCATGCATAAATTGTTATATTATAACATATCAGTGTTTTTTACCACGATTGCTCGCCTTCTGCAAAAGCGAATCGCAAACTCTTCTGCCGCACGCGCTGCGTGAAGCAAGGCAGAGGGCAAGCCGCGCCCTGCGTCAAAACGGCGTGATTAAAGCAACATAGCACACCTTTTTATTAATGATAATGATTTTCATTATCATTAATATCTCTGTGATTTCCGATTGCACGCCCCGCTGAACTTGGTTATGTTTGAGGCGACTGGTTTCATTCACGGTTTTCAGGAACTCACATGACCTACCTGGCGCACAGCACAGATCCGACAAACGCGACCGTTCCGGCCGTCGTTTTGCTGTGTGCTTCCTCCGCCCCACCCGCCGTTTCTTCTGTCGTTTCTGCGGTTGCCGCTTACCCGCCACGCCTTGTGGTTGTGCGTTAAGCCAAACCGACTTTTTACCTCCGGCTTAGTGATCTGTTGCGTTCATGCGTAGACCGCCGCGCGCGCCGGAGCCTGTAATTTTCACGACAGGTGAAATTGATATGCGATTACCTTCTCTCTGGGCCAATGCCGGCCTGGCTACGCTGTTCGTCCTGCTCTGGAGCAGCGGCGCGATCTTCTCCCGTTGGGGATTGGAGCACGCCTCCGCCTTCGCTTTTCTGTTCTTCCGCTGCGCCATCGCGCTGGCGGTGCTGTTGGCCATCGGCCTGTGGCGGCGCCAGTGCCTGCCCGCCCCCGGCACCCGCCGGCGCGTCGCGCTGATCGGCGTGTTGATGATCGGCAGCTATCAGATCTGCTATCTGCTGGCGTTGGAACAGGGCATTACGCCCGGCGTGCTGGCCACATTGCTCGGCGTACAGCCGATCCTCACCCAGTTCATCACCGAACGGCGCTGCACCGGGCTGCGCGCATTCGGGCTGGCGCTGGCGATGGCCGGGCTGACGCTGGTGGTGTACCAAAGCCTGATGGTGGCTCATTTCTCGCCGAGCGGCATGCTGTTCGCCTTTATCGCATTGGGGAGCATGACCGCCGGCACCCTGCTGCAAAAGGGCATGACGCAGCCGCCGCTGGCGGTCTTGCCGCTGCAGTATGCCATCGGGCTATTGATGTGTACGCTGGCGCTGCCGTTTGAGCCGCTGCGGGTCGACTGGCGGCCTGAGTTCGTGCGGCCGCTGCTGTGGATGGCGGTGGTGATCTCGGTGCTGGCGACGTTCTTGCTGTATCACCTGATCCAGCGCGGCAACCTGGTGCAGGTCACCAGCCTGTTCTATCTGATCCCGGCGGTGACCGCCCTGCTGGATTATCTGCTGCTCGGCCACGCGCTGGCCGCGCTGAGCCTGTTGGGGATGGCGGGCATCGTGCTCGGCGTGATGCTGGTTTTCCGCCGCGCATAAAAGCAAAAGCCCCCGCGCCGTTCCACCGGCGCGGGGGCGACAACAACAGCCGTTAACTCAGAATAACCAGGAACCGTACCCCCACAGCAGCACCGTCACCCCAAGCAGCAGCTCGAGCAACAGAATGCCGATAGCGAAGGTCGAGCTGGAGAAGATGAACCCTTCCTTACTGTCGATATTCAGGAAGTGCGGGATCCCCAGATTCAGCAGATAGCCCGAATAGCACAGGCCGATAATGCCGACAAACAGACACAGCCAGACGACCGGATAAAGCGCCACTACCCCGCTGAGGAACATCGGGGTCGCCACGTAGCCGGCGAACACCATGCAGCGGTGCAGGCTGGGGCGCGATTCATAACGCCGCGCCATCCAGTGAATGACTTTCCCCATGGCCGCTACGCCCGCCAGCATCAGCAGGTAGAACGCCACGGCGGTATAAAGCGCGGTAAACATGTCGAGCCTGATGGCATGTCCCTCGCCGGAGAGCCAGCCCAACTGGGTGGTGCCGATAAAGGCGCAGACCACCGGGATGGCTGCCAAGAGCAACACGTGATGGGTGTATAGGTGCGAGACGCTTTCATTCTCGCTTTTGATCTGTTCGAACTCGGCGCTGGGATGCGCCAGAAGTCCCCAAACATGACTGACCATGAGACACCTCCAATCTCGCCGTAGGCCGCGATCGGCGAACGAATTTCACACCTCTGACGGACTGCTACCCGTGCGAGGATTGCGGCCACGGGGCTCTCTCCCCTGTACTAATTATAGTCTTTCGGCGAAAAAACGTGCGGAAAGCGCAACGCCGCGGCGCTTTGTCTTATACTCCCACCATGAAAACCAGGCTGTGAGGAAGGTCATGTCATCCGTTATCACCACCCGCCAGGCGGGGATCGTCGACGTCGAAGCCGGGCGCAACGTTACCGTGATCGAACCCTGCAATCTGTACGGTTGCCGGCTCGGTGACGATGTCTTCGTCGGCCCGTTCGTCGAGATCCAGCGCCACGTCAGCATCGGCGCGCGCAGTAAAATTCAGTCGCACAGCTTTATCTGCGAATACGTCACCCTCGGCGAAGCGTGCTTTGTCGGCCATGGCGTCACCTTCGCCAACGATCTGTTCAAAGACGGCGCGCCCAATGCCGATCCGGCCAGCTGGGGGCGCACCTGCATCGGCGATCGGGTGTCCATCGGCTCCGGCGCCACGATCCTGGCGGTGGAGATCTGCAGCGACGCGGTGATCGGCGCCGGGGCGGTCGTGACCCGCGACATCACCCGCAAGGGGATCTACGCCGGCAACCCGGCGCGCCTGCTGCGGGAGCTGCCGTAATGATCCCGGCCATCCGCATCGTGGCCATTGAGGCGCTGCCCGATGATTACCTGACGCGCGGCGATTTCGGCTTTACCATCGCCTGTTACGCCCTGCCGCAGTTCGACAGCCCGGTCGACAGCTGGCCAACCCGCCCGGTGGCGCCGTTTCGCAAACGCTATCCCCTGGCGCCGTTCGCCAACGAAGACAGCGTGACCTTCCTGGCTTATCGCCAGGACGACGCCGTTGGCCACATCACGCTGAGCAAAAACTGGAACGGCTACACCCTGATCGACGAGATCGCCGTCAGCGCTGACGCGCGCCGCCAGGGCATCGCCGGGGCGCTGCTGGACTGCGCCAAACAGTGGGCGCGGCAGCAGGAAACCTCAGGTATGATGCTCGAAACGCAGAACAACAATCTGGCGGCCTGCCGCTGCTACCAGCACTATGGGTTTATCCTCGGCGGCATCGATCGTTTGCTGTACCGCGCCGAGCCGGAGATCGCCGATCACGAGATCGCGCTGTTCTGGTATTTGCCGTTCAATAACGAAATCGGTTACTGATTTATCGGGCCTCATTGAGGTTATGTTTACTTTTTAACCCCTACCATCGGATGAGAACTGTTATCACTTACTCTGATAAGCCAGCGACACCCATGGAGGGCCGTATGAACAAGAACAAGGCTGTTTTACTGATGTTAGCTATCGCCATGAGCGGATGCGCCGAGCCCCCCACCCCGGCAACGCCGCCGACCGACGCCACCGTTGCGCCGCCGAACCTGCAGCCGCAGATGGACGCCAGCACCCGCAGCAAGCTGCGTGAGATCCTCGCGCTGCGCGCCGGTTGGCCCGCCGCGCAGCCGCATGGCCGCACCGTCGATTTGATTTCGCGCGAATTCCTCGGCACGCCCTACCTCGCCAACCGCCTGATCGGCTCGCAGAGCACGCCCGAGCAGCTGGTGATCGACTTCCGCGGGCTGGATTGCTTCACCTACATCGATTATGTGGAAGCGCTCAGCACCGCCCGCAGCGAGGGCGAGTTCGTACAGCGGCTGATAGACATCCGCTACGTCGATGGCAAAATCGCCTTCCCGCAACGCAAGCACTTCTTCACCGACTGGGCGCAGCGGCCGCACCAGGTGGCCGAAGACATCACCGCGCAGCTCAGCCCGCACGCCGTCAGCCTCGTGAAAACCCTCAACCAGAAGGCGGACGGCAGCAGCTACCTGCCCGGCTTGCCCGACGTACAGCGCAGCGTGACCTATATCCCCAGCGACAGCGTCGACGACAAGGTGCTGGCCCAACTGCGCACCGGCGATTACATCGGCATTTACACCAATCTCGCCGGGCTGGACGTGACCCACACCGGCATCTTCGTGATGACCGACAACGGCCCGGTGCTGCGCAACGCCTCATCGCGCAAAGCCAACATGCGGGTGGTCGATTCGCCCTTTATGGATTACGTGATGGCTACGCCGGGCATCGTCGTGCTGCGTTCGCTCAGCCGATAACTCCCCGCAGCATAAACGGCTATAAGCTATAGCCGTTTATGCTGAACGAGCGTTTGACTTCATCGGCGGTTCAGGCTTAGCTGTAAGAACAAAAACCAACTGATTTTATTGTTCTTTTCAGGGAGACTTCGATGACCTTACGCTGGCGTATCACCCCTCTGGCGGCGGCCTTCGCCGCCGTATTGGCGCTACAGGGCTGCGATCAAAAAACCGACCAAAACCATATCAAAGTCGGCGTCATCAACGGCGCGGAACAGGACGTGGCGGAAGTCGCCAGGCAGGTGGCGAAAGAGAAATATGGGCTGGACGTCGAGCTGGTCGGCTTCAGCGGCTCGCTGCTGCCGAACGACGCCACCGACAAGGGCGAACTGGACGCCAACGTGTTCCAACACCGCCCATTCCTCGAACAGCAAAACAAAGATCACGGCTACAAGCTGGTGGCGGTCGGCAATACCTTCGTCTTCCCGATGGCCGGCTACTCCAAAAAGATAAAATCGCTGAAAGAGCTGCCGGACGGCGCGGTGATCGCCATCCCGCTCGATCCGACCAACCTGGGGCGCGCCCTGCTGCTGCTGGAAAAAACCGGGCTGATTAGCCTGAAGCCTGGTAAGGGGCTGCTGCCTACCGCCCTGGACATCAGCGCCAACCCGCATCGTTATCAGATCATGGAGCTGGAAGGCGCGCAACTGCCGCACGTGCTGGACGATCCGAAAGTCACCGTCGCCGTCATCAGCACCACCTACATCAACCAGACCGGCCTGTCGCCGACCAAAGACGGCATCTTCATCGAGGATAAAGACTCACCGTACACCAACATCATCGTCACCCGCGAAGACAACAAGGACGCGCCGAACGTGCAGAACTTCATCAAGGCCTATGAGTCGGATGAAGTGGCCAAAGCCGCCGAAAAAATCTTCAACGGCGGCGCGGTGAAAGACTGGTAAATTCGGCCACCATCAAGGCGGATTCTGCGTACGAATCCGCAATATTTCACTTTCATTCCCCGTTTCCTTAGCCACACCTTTCTCTAAAAGCAAAACGCCCGCATGCTCATTCCTCCATAACACGGATTGTTCACAACAAAGGAGTGTCTCGATGCCGATCAAATTTGCCCCCAAGGTCGGGGAAATTCTTGAGTGCAACTATGGCAACTATCCCCTATCAGTCTGCCAACCGCATGAAGCCGGCTTTTATGATGGCCACATTCCACCAGAAATGGTGAAGAACCGTTTAGTTGTTGTGTTAAACGGCAAAATTAACGGCAATGCCTGCATTATCGTACCGCTGTCGACCACCAGAGATTCGAACAAGATCGAACGGGGATTGCACATCGAAATTACGCGTGAACTCATCGAAGATATGAGATTCTTTCATCCGCAAACCCGCTGGGCAAAGGGCGATCTGGTGCAGCAAGTCAGCCGCCAACGGCTGAACAGAGCCCGTAAAGAGAGAGGCTTTCTTACCCAGTGTCTGTCGCGCGAGCTTGTTGCTGACATACAACGCGCCGTCATTAAGTCGATCAATGCCAAAAATATGCTGTTCTGACCAGTACGCTGTTGTTGACAAAACAGACAAATCAGGTGAAATTGTCGCCGTAGCCGATAAAGGCCCTTATGCTATACCCTCCCTTTCAGGGACCTGCGAAGCCCAGCCATCCAGCTGGGCTTTTGCCTATCAAGCGCCCACCGATTTTTAAAACGTCATCTTTTCTTCCCGCTCTTGACCCTTACGTGGCGTCAGGCTTTAGTATCCCGGCACGCACAAGGGAGGAGCTACATATGTTATTGAAAGTCGGCGAACTGGCGCGCCGTTCCGGCATTACCGTTCGCACACTGCATCACTACGACAGCATTGGCTTGCTGGTCCCTTCTGCGCGTTCCGACGCCGGTTATCGTTTATACAACCGGGCTGACATCACCCGCTTGCACCACATCCAGGCGCTGCGCCGGATGGGCGTTTCGCTGGCGGAAGTCGGGGCAATTCTGGCGCGTTCAGGGCTGGCGCTTCCGGCGGTGATTGAGCAGCAGATCGCCATGTTGGACCAGCAGTTGGCACAGATCGCCGCATTGCGCGGCCGGCTGCAATACATGCATGCCCAACTCTCCACCGGGCACGAACCAGAACTGAACGACTGGCTAACTACGTTGGAGTTAATGACCATGTACGATAAATACTTTACCGCCGATGAGCTGGCGCAACTGCCGTTCTACCAGGCCGATCCCGCCCGCAATCAGGAATGGGCTGCATTGGTGAGCAGCGTGGGACAACTGATGGCGGAAGGCGTCGAACCTCAGGCGCCACAGGCACAGGCGCTGGCGCGCCGCTGGATGCTGATGCTGGAGCGCGACACCGCCGGCAACCCGGCCTTTCTCACCCGGCTGAACGCCATGCACGCCGACGAACCGTCGATGCGCGAACAGACCGGCATTACACCGACGATGACGGACTACATCACCCGCGCCTTTGCCGAAACCAAGCTGGCTGTCTATCAAAAATACCTGTCGGCGGAAGAGTACGCCTATGTGCGTCAACACTATTTCACCCGCCTGCAGGAGTGGCCGGCTCTGATCGCTCAATTCCATCAAGCGATGAACGACGGCATACCGTCCGATTCGCCGGAGGCGGTGCGATTGGCGGCCAGTTGGCTGGCGCTGTTCCAATCCTATGCAGGCACCAACCCGGCGACGCAAATGAAGATCCGCGAAGCGATGGAACGGGAACCCTCGCTGACCGAGGGCACCTGGATGACTCCGCCGCTTCTGGCCTATCTGCGCCAGGCCGTGACCCGGCTGATGCGCGGTTGACGACCCCATAGGGTTTTCTTATCTCACCATAAGAAAACCCGATTTACCCCGACGGCGAGCGGCGCGCATAATGGCGTTTATCCGCTGATTTTCAAGGTGAACAGACCCGCCATGACGCTCTCCGCTCCCGTACTCAGCCTCCTTGACGCCACACCGGACGATATGGCCGCCGTGCAGCGTATTTACACCCACCACGTGCTGCACGGAGCCGCCTCGTTTGAAGAACAACCGCCGACGCGGGCGGAAATGCAGCTGCGGTTGGCCAAGGTGCAAGCAGCCGGGCTGCCCTGGCTGGTGGCGAAAAGCGAAGGCCGTATTGTGGGCTACTGCTATGCCACGCCGTATCGCCCCCGGCCGGCCTATCGCTTTACCGTGGAAGACTCGGTGTATATCGCCGAAGGGCAGCAGGGCAAAGGCGTCGGCAAGGCGCTGCTGAGCGCGCTGATCGCCCGCTGCGAGCAAGGTCCCTGGCGCCAGATGCTGGCGATCGTCGGCGATTCCGCCGCCAACCGCGGCTCGCTGGCGCTGCACCAGTCGCTCGGCTTTACCAGCGTCGGGACGTTAAAGGCCGTGGGATTCAAGCTGGGGGAATGGCGCGACACCCACATCATGCAGCGCACGCTGGGCGCGGGCGACAATCAGCATCCTTGAAGGCATGGCGACGCACGATAGGGAGTTAGCGTCTATAGTGAAGAGTGATTTCATTGAGTTAACGCCAATCGCGCGCCAGCTTTAACCGGTAAGGGAGAATCAAATGAAAATTATTCTGTGGATAGTCGCCATCATCTTTATCGTGGGTTTGTTGACGATTACCGGCGTTCTCAAACTGATCTTTTAATGCGCTTAATACGTCCCGCCCCTTCCGGGGCGAGACTTTTCATCATGCCTTGAAACGCGCGCGTACCGCCCCCAGCGCCGATACCACCGCCAGCACCACGCCGCCGGCCACCAGCCCGAACGCCACGTTCAGCAGGGCCGGAACCACACCCTGCAAAAGATGGCCAAACGTCGGCACCACGGTGGTGTACGAGGCCCAATCTTCGAACAGGTGATGCACCGGCGGCAAACCGTGGGTCAGAATACCGCCGCCGACCATAAACATGGCGACAGTGCCGACGATCGACAGCGTTTTCATCAGATAAGGCGCGGCGCGCACGATGCCGCTGCCGATGGCGCGCGCCAACGCGCTGCCTTTGCGGCTCAGATACAGCCCCAGATCGTCCAGCCTGACGATGCCGGCAACAATGCCGTACACGCCGAGCGTCATCACGACGGCGATGCCGCACAAGACGATCACCTGTTGGCTGAAGGTGGCGCCGGCGACGGTGCCCAGCGTGATGGCGATGATCTCGGCAGACAGCACAAAGTCGGTGCGTATCGCCCCTTTCACCTTGCGCTTCTCATAGGCTGCGGCATCCTCATTGGCGCCGGGCCCGTCCGATTTCTCCTCCTGCACCGCCTTGCCGGGGCTCAGGCTGTGGAACACCTTTTCGAACCCTTCGTAGCACAGGTAGGCGCCGCCCACCATCAGCAGCGGCGTAATCGCCCAGGGCGCGAAGGCACTGATCAAGAGCGCCAATGGCACCAGGATCGCCTTGTTGATCAACGAGCCTTTGGCGACGCTCCACACCACCGGCAGTTCACGGTCGGCTTTAACGCCGGTGACCTGCTGCGCGTTGAGCGCCAGATCGTCCCCCAGCACCCCGGCGGTTTTTTTTGCCGCCATCTTGCTCATTAAAGAGACGTCGTCCAACAACGAGGCGATGTCGTCGATAAGGGTAAGTAAGCTACTTCCTGCCAAAATGATTCATCCTTTTCATATTCACGGGCCATTCTATGTTTAGCATAGCGGTAAAGCGTCATAAAAGGATATGGGAGGATCTCGGAAAATGCCGGGCGGGCGTTAAGCCCCCTCGCCCGCCAGCCCCTCATCGGATCCGATAGCGGACACACGCGAGATATGTTGAAGGACAAGGCGATGGGCATCAAAGACGCACGATAAATGCGTGCTGCCTTCAAGCAAACCAAATGCCACATGCACGCTGCCATGCTGTTCGACGAAGCGCTGCATGGATTGCGCATTGAACAACTCATCCTGCGCTGCCGCCAGCAGCAAGGTCGGCAATCGCAGCGCCGCCAGCTGCTTCGCCGGGGCACGCGGCGTCAGCGCGTTAGCCATATTGACGCTGTATTGGCAGACAAAATCGGGGGCGGCGGCCAGCACAGGCGGGGGAAAATTCAGGCTGACCGCCCGAGATTGCCCAAACCATCGCCCACCGCTGAGCGCATTGGCCACAAAGGGCCATTGGCGCACCTGAGCAAAACGGGCCGCCGCCGTCAGATCGCGGGCTATCCCGGAAAATGGCCCCAGCTCCGGCGCCAGCATGATCAGGCTGTCCGCCTGCTGCTCGCCAGGATAACGGGTCAGGTAGTTGAGCAACATCCCGGCGCCGCTGGAATGGCCCAGCAGGTGCCTGCGCGCCAACGGAAAACGGCGGCGCATTTCCGCCAGGATGACATCGACATCGCGCCAAATACGCTCAGGCCGCTCAACCGTCCCCCGCTCTCCCGCGGAATCGCCGTGCCCGCGGATGTCCACCAGGCACACCGCGAGCGTCGGCACGGCGGCCAACTGGCGCGCAAGAACGTCATACCCGGCGGCGCTGTTAACCCCGCCGCCGTGATAAACCACGATCGCGTCTTCACTCTCGGCAGCGTGCCGATACAGGCGATAGCTCACCCCCTCGACGCAACCGGGCGACATGTCCACATGCCCGCCCGGCCACTCGCCGTAAGACTTCGCTTGCTCAACATAGCGGTCAAAATCAATCAAAGCGCACCTTTCCATGATGTTGTCGGTATTTCCTACGGCAGAGAACCCTGCCGCCATGGCGATAAACATATGAAACAACAGCAGGCGCTACCATGCCTTTTGCACGCCGCGCGCTGAGTTCAGGGCAGATCGCCCGCCGGCACATTGAGCTGCCAGGAGAGGCCGAAACGATCGTTCAGCCAACCGAAACGGGCGCTGAAGCCGTAGTCATCGAGCGGCATCAGCACCTTGCCGCCCTCCGCCAGCCGGTGAAAGGCCTGTTCAAGCGCCTCTTCGTTAGGCAGGTTGATGAACAACGACACCGCCGGGGTAAAGCTGAAGTCATGGCTGATCGGGCTATCGGTAAACACCAGGTTCTGCCGATCAAAATCGATGGACGCATGCTTGATCAACCGCCGGCCGTCCGGCGTCGGATCGTAATGCTGCACCTGCATGAGCCGAAAACGCTCGAACACCTGGCTGTAAAGGTCGATCGCCCGCTGCGCCTCTCCCTGGAACATGACAAAGGTCGAAACCTGACTCATAACATCCCCTCCGACAATCGTTGTGGTATTAATGGAGGATAGCGGATTACCGTTGAAGCGGCGGAAAGGAGCAATCATGAGCATCATTCATCGCCTGGCGCAGCCGGACGATCTCAACGGCCTGTTAGCCTTGTATCGCGAGCTGCGCCCGCAGGACGCGCCGCTGCGCGCCGACGACGCGCGCCGTGCCCTGCAACGCCTGCTGGACGATCCGGCGATCCGCCTGGTGGTGGCGGCGGACGAGGAACAGCCGATCGCCACCTGCATGCTGGCGCTGATCCCGGGGCTGGCGCATCAGGCGCAGCCGTTCGGCGTCATCGAGCACGTGGTGACGGCGGAGCCCTATCGCGGCCACGGCGTGGCGCTCGCGATGGTCGAATACGCGCTGCAGCTGGCCTGGCGCAAGGGCTGTTACAAGGTGATGCTGCTGTCGGGGCAGCAACGCACCGGCGCGCACCAGCTTTATCTCAAAGCGGGTTTCGACGGCGATCGCGAGCGGGGATTTGTCATCAGGCGGCCCGAGGGCCGATAGCGGCCTGCAGCAAAAGAGCAGGCCGCCAGGCGGGTTATTCGCTGTCGTTCTTCGCCAGACGGGCGTCTTTTTGGCGGCGATAGTCGCGGGCGGCGGCCGGGATCGGCGTCACCTTGCCGGTTTCAATCCAGCTGCGCAGCCGGTTGGCATCGGCGAAGTGAGTGTATTTGCCGAAGGCGTCCAGCACCACCAGCGACACCGAGCGGTTGCCGATCATGGTGCGCATCGCCAGGCAGTGCCCCGCCTGGTTGGTGAAGCCGGTCTTGGTCAGCTGAATGTTCCATTTCGGGTTGTACACCAGGTGGTTGGTGTTGCGGAACGGCAGCGTGTAGTTCGGATCCTTGAAGCTGGCCATGCGTTCGGTGGTGGTGCTGAGCTGGCCGATCAACGGATATTGCTTGGTGGCGATCAGCAGTTTGGTCAGATCGCGCGCCGTCGACACGTTATGAATAGAGAGCCCGGTCGGTTCCACGTAATGGGTGTTGGTCATACCCAGCGCCCTGGCCTTGGCGTTCATCGCTTTGATGAAGGCGTTGTAGCCCCCCGGATAGTGGTGCGCCAGGCTGGCGGCCGCGCGGTTTTCCGACGACATCAGCGCCAGCAGCAGCATATCCTTGCGGCTGATTTCGCTGTTCAGCCGCACCCGTGAATACACCCCTTTCATCTCCGGCGTCTGGTGGATGTCCACCGACAGCATCTCGTCGAGCGGCAGGTGCGCGTCCAACGTGACCATGGCGGTCATCAGCTTGGTGATCGAGGCAATCGGCACCACTTCATCCGGGTTGCGCGCGTACATCACCTTATGGGTTTGCATATCGACGACCATCGCGCTGCCGGAGGCCAGCTCAGGCTGGGTGGCGTGCAGGGCGGCAGCGTTGTCGCTGGCCAGCGCGCGCGGCGCAAAGCCTGCGCCCGCCTGCAAAGCGAGCAGGGTCAGAACCAAAACACGTATTTTCACAGGCATTACTCTGAAATGGGGGCTTGAACTCAGCGAATTATATGTGAGGGTTCAGCGCTTGGCACTGGGATTATAGGGCGGATTTGTGACAAATTCTGTCGGCCGAAAATCGGCACAGCCCGCGGGCGCTCTGGGATGAACGCCCGCGTAGAAAAAGTTACAGCGCCGGCTGCCAGGCCGACTGCGGCAACAGGTACAACCCCGGCGTTTGCCGCGCCCCTGCGCCGACGATATGGCCGATGCCGGCCGCCATCACCGCCAGCGTGACGTCGAAGGCATTGAGGCTGTCGCCGTAGCCGGCGGTCAGGTTGAACATCGAACCGTTGGCCAGCAAATAGACCGTCTTCTCATTGAGTTGGTAAGCGTTCACATAAGGCATCGGCTCGTGGTGCGGCAGGCCTTTGAGGAAGCCGACGTCGATCTCTTCCGCCACGTGTCCGACGTTGAGGATAAACACGCCGTCCTGCGCCTGCTGCAGATGCTGCGCCGAGAGCACGTTTTTCGCGCCGGTCGCGGTGGCGATCACGTCCGCCTGCGCGACCCCGCTCGCCAGATCCACCACCTGCCAGCCGTCATAACGCGCCTGCAGCGCACGCGCCGGATCGATTTCCGCCACCATCACCTGGCCGCCGTAGGCCCTGGCCGCGGCCGCCGTTCCCTGCCCGACCAGACCGTAGCCAATCACCAGCACGCGCTTTTCATGCAGCGTCAAATGGGTGGTCTGGAAGAAGGTGTGCCAGGCGGTCAGCCCAACCATATGCCGATTGTGCAGCCCTTCTTTCACCGGCAGATCGTCCCAGTTGAAGATCGGGTAGCGCGGCGCCACGCCGTTTAACCGATTGATGCCCGATCCGGTGGCCTCCAGCCCGGCGACGATCTGCGGGCCGTTCGGCGATTGGTGCAAACGGGTGGTCAAATCCGCTCCCATTTCACACAGGTGGGTCGGCTGCCAGGCCAACGCGCGATCGAAAGATTCCGACCATTCGCCGGCGCTCATGTCACGCCAGGCATAGGCCTGCGCGCCCCGCCGTTCCAGCCAGGCCACCACGTCGTCCTGCACCGTAGTGGGATTGCAGGTAGTCAGGAAGATCGCTGCGCCCTTGTCCAGCAGGCCGGCCACCAGCGGCGCCATTTTCAGATCCAGGTGCATATTGCACGCCAGCCGCACCCCGTGCAGGTCCGGCAACGCCGCCACCGCCGCCCGGGTGCGCGGCATATGACGCGTCGCCCAGCTCAATTCGCTCTCAAAATCCTGATACATCCGTTGCTCCTCTGATGCGCCCCGCCGCCAGGCGTGGCAAAAAAGTTATCCCGCGCGGCCGAGCCGGCGGATCGCCTGCGGCGACAGGCCAAATACGCGGATAAACGCCCGCCTCATGCGTTCCGGATCGCTGAACCCCACCGAACGGGCGATCGCTTCCAGCGGCTCGGCGCTCTCTTCGATGCGCACCCTGGCCGCCTCGACCCGCAATTGCTCGACCACCTTGGCCGGCGTCTGCCCGGTTTCAGCGCGGAACAGCCGACCGAACTGACGCTCGCTCAGGCAGGCGACGTCGGCCAGATCCGCCACCGACAGCGGCTGGTGCAAATGTTCGCGCGCGTACGACAGCGCGGCGCGCATGCGATCCGACGACGGGTTCAGCGCCAGCAACAGCGAATACTGCGACTGCCCGCCGGGGCGGCGGTGATAGACCACCAGCTGCCGCGCCACGGCCGCCGCCAGGGTGGCGCCCAGATCGTCCTCGATCAGCGCCAGCGCCAGATCGATGCCGGCGCTGATGCCCGCCGAGGTCCAGATATCGCCGTCGCGGATGAAAATGCGGTTGCTGTCGACGCGGATACGCGGATAACTCTGCTGCAGCCGCGCCGCATGATACCAGTGAGTGGTGGCGCGTTTGCCGTCCAGCAGCCCGCAGGCCGCCAGAATAAACGCCCCGGTGCACACGCTGGCGATGCGCCGCGCTCGTCGGCGTTGGTTGGCCAGGAACGCCGCCAGCGCCGGTGACTGCGCCGCCATCACGTTGCCGCTGCCGCCGGACACCACCAACGTATCAAAACGCTCGTCGCCGCACGGCTGCGTGGCGATTTCCACCCCGGCCGAGCTGGCGACCATACCGCCCTGCGGCGAAATCGCCACGCAGCGGTAGGCCGACGGGTCAGTGAACTGGTTGACGTTATCGAACGCCGCCAGCGGGCCGGCAAAGTCCAGCAGGTTGAAACCGGGAAAAACCACAAAACCGATCGTTTTCATGATGGCGCTTTTTGAGGGTTATCTGTCATATCAGCCAAATGCAGGGCGGCTATTATGGCTCAGGTCCAACGATAAAAATGAGGCGAATGTCATGTCTGAACCACTCGTGATTGTATTTCCCATCTATCAAGGCGTCACCCAGCTCGACTTCACTGGCCCACTGCAGTTTCTGCGCCGCATGCCGGGCGCGGAAATCATCGTCGCTTCAGTAGACGGCGCGGATGTCGAGTCGGAAGGCTTGCACTTCACCCAGCTGCGCCCGCTGCCGGAGATCGCACGCTGCGATGTGCTGTGCGTGCCGGGCGGCAGCGGCTGCACCCAGGCGCTGCAGGATAAAGCATTCATGCAGCAAATCCGGCGGCTGGGCGCCGATGCCCGCTATCTGACTTCGGTATGCACCGGTTCGCTGATCCTGGCCGCCGCCGGCCTGCTGCCGGGCAAACGCGCCGCCTGCCACTGGTCGATGCGCGACAGCCTGAAGCTGTTCGGCGCCATACCCAGCGCTGCACGCGTAGAGCGTGACGGCAACGTGATCAGCGGCGGCGGCGTCACCGCCGGCATCGATTTCGCGCTGGCGCTGATCGCCGAACTGCACGGCGAAGACACCGCCCAAATGATCCAGCTCTATCTGGAATACGCCCCGGCGCCGCCGTTCGAGGGCGGCACGCCGGAATTGGCCCCGCCGCACATTTACGCCAGGATACAGGCGCAGATGGCGGAGAGCCAGCAGCGGCGCAGAGCGTTGGTGGCCCAGATCGCCCAAGGTTAGCAATCGGGCGTATACTTGCCCTTATGCGTCAGCCACATAAGGAGTAAGGAATGACCGATTTGGCCCACTACATTACGGACTATGGCTACTGGGCGTTGTTTATCGGCTGCCTGGCGGAAGGGGAAACCATCACGCTGCTGGGCGGCATCGCCGCCCATGAAGGGCTGCTGCACTGGCCGTGGGTGATCGCAGTGGTGGCGCTGGGCGGCATGATGGGAGACCAACTGCTGTACTTCGCCGGCCGCCGGTTTGAAGGCCGCGTCATCTCGCGGCTCAAGGGACAGGAAAAGCGCATCGCGCGCGCCAGAAGGCTGATCGCCCGCCACCCGATGCTGTTCGTTATCGGGGTGCGTTTCATGTACGGTTTCCGCATCATCGGCCCGGTGTTGATCGGCGCCAGCCGCCTGCCGCCGTCGCGCTTCGTGCCGCTCAATATCCTCGGCGCCATTTTATGGGCGACGATCTTCGTCATGCTCGGTTATTTTGGCGGCCAGGCGATCGAACGCTTCGTTACCGGCTTCGACAAAAAGCTCTCCAGCCTGCTGTTTGTCGCGCTGGCGATCGCCGCCATTCTGCTGGTGCGCTTCTGGTGGCGCAAACGCCACGCGGAGTGAGCAAACGCAGCGGGCGTCAGCTTTCCTGCGGCGCCGCGCGCATCAGCTCGACCAGCTCGCGCGCCGCTTTGTCCAACGGGCGGTTCTTCAGCCAGATCAAATGCATCGGCAAGCGCAGCTCGTTCTTGGTGTTTTTGAATTTCAGCCGCACCAGACGCCCCTGCGCCAGCAGCGGCTCGGCCAGCGACAGCGGGAAGTTGCCCCAGCCCAGGCCCGCCTCCACCATGTTCAGCGCCATCGGCAGGCTGTCGGTGCGCCAGTACGCCTCCGCCACCTGCGGACGCAGATCGCCGATCGGCAGATCGCGGCTGGCCACCATGATCTGCCGCACGTTGACCAGATCCTCGAGAAACAGCTCGCCCGCCGCGCCGTCCAGCGCCGGGTGCTGCGGCGACAGCATCGCCACCAGCGACTCCGCGCCGACGAAGTGGAACTGCTCCGCGCTATTGATGTTCAGCCCGCCGAACGCCAGACAAACACCGATGCGCCCCTCGTGCAGCATGTGCAGCACGTCGTCCTGCGGCGCGCTGAGCACTTCAATGTTCAGCAGCGGATAACGCTGCGACAGCGTTTTCACTGCCGCCAGCAGGCCGGCGCCGTTGATATCCGACGCCACGCCGATCGAAAGCCGACTCTCCAGCCCCTGGGACAGTTCGATGGCGTGCACCTGCAGCTGCTTGAGCTGCCCGGCGATCAGGCGGGCATGCGGCGCCAGAGCCAGCGCCAGCGCGGTCGGCGTCGGTTCACGGTGAGAACGGTCGAACAAGGCGAAACCGAGCTCCGCCTCCATGTTGGCGATGGCCATGCTGACGGCGGAGGGCACGCGCCGCAGCGCGCGGGCGGCGGCGGAAAACGAGCCGCGATCGAGCACCGCCAAAAACAGTTCGATATTGTCGCTGGAGAAATTCATTGTTTTATCTGTCAGTAAAACTGACAACTCCTGACTTTTTCTATCAATGTGGTTGACGTTATCTTAGCCGCCGTCGCCACAGAGGCAACTAAAAACAGATCGGGAGAAAACGATGCAAGGCGTCAAACGCAAACTGGTGTATGTCACCGCTTATGAAATCATCGGCATGGCGATCTCGGCGCTGGGGTTGGCGCTGCTGTCGGGCCATGCGCCGAGCAGCACCGGGCCGCTGGCGGTGGTGATCACCACCATCGCGGTCAGCTGGAACTTTATTTACAACTATTTATTCGAGTGGTGGGAAAGCCGCCAGGCGTCGCGCACCCGCACGCTCAAACGCCGCATTTTGCACGCCGTCGGCTTTCAGCTAACGCTGGTGGTGTATCTGATCCCGCTGATCGCCTGGTGGATGGGCATCACGCTGTGGCAGGCGCTGCTGCTGGATATGGCGCTGATCGTCATCATTCCTTGCTACACCTTCCTGTTTAACTGGGCGTTCGACAAGCTGTTCGGTCTGCCCGCATCGGCCCTGCCGGCCGGTGAATCGGCCTAAGATTCGTTACGCGCCAACCGACCCGCTGCTTTATCCCATTTTCTGCGCGGGTCGCCATTTCCTTCCCCCCTTATTTCTCACCGCGAAATATAAGAACAACACCCTGTAATTTGCACGGTAATTATTATTTTGTGATTTTAATCACTTTTTATTCCTCGATATTTCCGTCTTGATAAAACATCACATCTTTTTGAATAATATATCCTTTTATATTTGGATTAAAAAATAAACACACTTGTTCACGTTTTATGCGCAGTATTTTTTGCCACCATTACGGAGAAAAGGTAGCATGCTTCGCCGTTATTTTAATGATGGCTGTATACACAATAAACAGCGGAATGATGCCACGACCTCATTCTCATAACGATTGGTCATAGCAATCGTTTGCTCTCATTAAGAGCAGGGTTAACATAGACAGGTAAACAGGACGGATAATGCACTCACAAAAAAAGTCGGCGGATGACAAACACGCCGCCAGAAGACGCTGGCTAGACTCTCATGAATCCGGTTATCACAAAAGCATGGGCAACCGGCAAATCCAAATGATCGCCATCGGCGGCTCCATCGGCACCGGCTTGTTCCTCGGGACCGGCGGCCGTCTCGAACTGGCCGGGCCGGCGCTGGCGCTGGTCTATCTGGTGTGCGGGATCTTCTCTTTCTTCATCCTGCGCGCGCTGGGCGAACTGGTGCTGCATCGCCCTTCCAGCGGCAGCTTCGTTTCTTACGCCCGCGAATTCCTCGGCGAAAAAGCCTCTTACGTCGCCGGTTGGATGTATTTCCTCAACTGGGCGATGACCGGCATCGTCGACATCACCGCCGTGGCGCTGTACATGCACTACTGGGGCACCTTCGCCGACGTGCCGCAATGGCTGTTCGCCCTCGGCGCGCTCGGTATCGTCGCCACCATGAACATGATCGGCGTGAAATGGTTCGCCGAGATGGAGTTCTGGTTCGCGCTGATCAAGGTCGCCGCCATCGCGCTGTTCCTGATTGTCGGCGTCGTCTTCCTCGGCACCGGCACCCCGGTCGCCGGCCACACCACCGGCATGCACCTGATCACCGAAAACGGCGGCATGTTCCCGCACGGCCTGCTGCCGGCGCTGGTGCTGGTGCAAGGGGTGATCTTCGCCTTCGCCGGCATCGAGCTTATCGGCACCGCCGCCGGCGAGTGTAAAGATCCGGCCAAAATGATGCCCAAAGCGATCAACAGCGTGATCTGGCGTATCGGCCTGTTCTACGTCGGCTCCGTGGTGCTGCTGGTGCTGCTGCTGCCGTGGAACGCCTATCAGGCCGGCCAAAGCCCGTTCGTCACCTTCTTCAGCAAGCTGGGCGTGCCTTACATCGGCACCATCATGAACATCGTGGTGTTGACCGCCGCGCTGTCCAGTCTCAACTCCGGCCTCTACTCCACCGGCCGCATCCTGCGTTCGCTGGCAATGGGCGGCTCCGCGCCGAAGCTGATGGCCAAAATGAGCAGCCAGCAGGTGCCTTACGCCGGCATCCTGGTCACCTGCGGCATCTATGTGATCGGCGTGGTGCTCAACTACCTGGTGCCGGCGCAGGTGTTCGAGATCGTGCTGAACATCGCCTCGCTGGGCATCATCGCCTCCTGGGCGTTTATCATCGTTTGCCAGATGCGCCTGCGTAAAGCCGTGCGCGAAGGCCGCGCGCAGCCGGTCTCGTTCAGAATGCCGGGCGCGCCGTTCACCTCCTGGCTGACGCTGGCGTTCCTGCTGGTCGTGGTGGTGATGATGGCCTTCGACTACCCGAACGGCACCTGGACCATCGCCACCATTCCGGTGTTGGCGGTGCTGCTGACGCTGGGCTGGTTCGGCCTGCGCAAACGCGCGCAGGAAGTGAAGCTGGAACAGCAGGCTCACGAAGAACAGAGCCAACGCTGAATCGACAAACCGCCCTCCGGGGCGGTTTTTTTATCCGCTATAACCGGCCGTAGAACGTCATTCTGGCGCTTTCCGACAGCATCACGTCCGGCTGCGCATTGTAGGCCAACACCACCAGCATGCGCGTGGTGTCGCCTTCGGTCGGCGTCACCCGGTGCATGGCGTTGCGCCCGCGAAACAGCACCAAATCCCCCTCCTCCATCGCCAGCCGTTTGACCGCCCGCTCGCCGTCCAGCACCTGCGTGACCCCGGCATAGTTCATCTCGCCGCGATCGGCGTCGCGCAGGTTCTCCACGTATTCGAAGCGCCCGCCCGCCTGCGGTTTCTGGATCAAGAGCGTGATGGCGAACGAGGAGTTGTCAAAATGCCAGCCCAGCTCCTGACCGGTATGGGCGTAATGCAGATTGATCGACGACAGCCGATCGGCGTAGGGGTAGAGCTGCGCCTCGCCCAGCACCGCACACAGGAACGCGCGAAACGCCGGGGCATCGTACAGCGCGCGCAGCGGCGACTGCGGCGGAATATCCTCGTCGGTAATGCAGCCCTTGGACGACACCACCAGCCGGTTGCGCGCATGGTCGGCCGGCAGCGCGTCGTCCTGCGGCCGTAGATACACGTTGTGTTTGCTGGTGGCGTAAAACGCCGCATGGTGCTGTTCAGCGCCCTCCAGCCGCACCGTCGCCAGCGCGGCTTCACGCAGAAATCCCGGCAGCACCAGCGCGCCGGCGCGCGCCAGCGTTTGCTGGCAGCGGGCGCGGAACGCGGCGTCATCGATGGGATGGGCGGACAGATCGATAATATCGGCAAGTGGCGGCATGACGTTCCCCTCGTGTGCGAAAGCCGGATGCCTCTCACTGTAGCGAATGCCGCATTGCCGCCATAACAAAAATACGTTATGGATAAGCTAACGAATTCTTAGCGATAAGCCCTGCTCATGCACTCACCGTCCCGTGCGCGCTTGCCCAAGCTGAGCGCCATTCTGGCGTTCGAAACCGCCGCTCGCACCGGCAGCCTGGCCCGTGCGGCGGATGCGCTGGCGCTGACCGCCGCCGCCGTCAGCCAGCAGATCCGCCAGCTCGAACAACATCTGGGCATCACGCTGTTCATTCGTGCCAAAAGCGGCGTCACGCTGACCGAACAGGGCGCGGACTACCTGGCCTACGTGCAGGAGGCGTTTGAAACGCTGCGCGTGGCGCAGCAACACGTCGAACGCCAGCGCGGCAAACAGGCGCTGACGGTGTTCGCCCTGCCGGCGTTGGCCTCCAAGTGGCTGAACCCGGCGCTGGGCGACTGGCTGGCGCAGTGCCCCGACGGCGATCTGCGGCTGCACGCGACCCATGCGGCGGTCGATTTCGCCCATTCGGCGGCGGATTTCGCCCTGTGCTTCGGCGATCAGGATTACCCGCTGCTGGAAAAGGTGCAGCTGTTTCAGGATCGGGTGCAGCCGGTATGCAGCCCGGCGCTGCGCGATCGCGGCGACTGGACGCAGCTGCCGCTGATCCACGTCGACTGGGGCAAGGAGAGCCAGTTTCTGCCGGGCTGGCACGAGTGGTTCACCGCCGCCGATCGGTCGCCGCCGCCGCGGCGCGGGCTGACCTATAACCTGACCTCGCTGGCCATCGACGCCGCCGTACAAGGGCGCGGGGTGCTGCTCGGCCAGCGGCGGCTGATCGCCCGTGAACTGGCGGAGGGCCGGCTGGTCACCCTGGCCGAACCGGCGCTGCCGCTCAGCAAACCCTACTACGTGGTTTACCCGCCGCGCACGCTGGAAAAACCCGGCGCAGCGGCGTTTCTGAGCTGGTTGCAGGCGCTGGCTCAGCACGCGGTATAACCGCCGTCGATGCTGTAAAACGCGCCGGTGGTGAAACTGCTGTCGTCCGAAAGCAGGAAGGCCACCGTTTTCGCCACCTCTTCCCGCGTCGCCATCCTCCCCATCGGGTGCGAAGCGGCCATCTGCGCCCGCGCCGACGCCGGCAGTTCCCCCATCGCCGGCGTATCTACATAACCCGGCCCGACGGCGTTGACGCGCACGCCGCGCGTAGCGAATTCCAGCGCCGCCGAGCGCGTCAGGCCCAGCACGCCATGCTTGGCGGCGGTATAGGGCGCAATCCCGGCAATGCCCACCACGCCGTTGGCGGAAGAGAGGTTCACCACCGCCCCCCGCCGCCGGCGACGATCGCCGGCAGGCCGTACTTCATGCCGAAAAACGTGCCGCCCAGGCAGGTGGCGATCACCTCATGCCAATCTTCGACCGCGTACCGATCGATATCCACCTCGTGCGGGCCGGTGATCCCGGCGTTGTTGACCAGCAGATGCAGCGCGCCGCAGCGCCGCACGATCTCTTCAATACCCTGCTGCACCGACTGCGCGTCGCGCACGTCCATCCGCAACATCATCACCCGCCGGCCGTCGGGATCGAGCCGCGCGGCGGCGGCGGCGAGAGGCGCAGCATGGCGGCCGGTCATCACCACCGTGGCTCCGCGCCGAAACAGCTCGGCGGCGATCGCTTCGCCAATGCCGGTGGACGCGCCGGTCACCAGCGCCACCCGATGTTTGAAATCTTGCATAGCCGTTCTCCTGCAAAGTTGAGTTCAAGGGGAACAGGCTAGCGCCGGCAAGTGACAGTTTGCGGCAGCAGTGATGCCCAACGCGGCGAGGAATAAAAGGAGTAATGCTTATCAATATTTTATCTATACGATGGAAGTAAATTGTATAACCATTTTATTTTCATCATTAAATGTGTAAGGCGCACCCACTCTGACGCCAAAACTCATTATAACTTTTTATATATTAGTTAGATTAAACCCCTATTTTCCCCGCTGTCACAAAACTGTCATAGATAAACGCATCTTAACTTTTCGGAGCATTTATCATGGCAAAGACTCGCATTATCGCTACCATCGGCCCCGCCTCTCGCCACATCAACACGTTGGCAGCGCTGGAAAAAGCCGGCATGTCCGTCGCCCGATTGAACGGTTCGCACAACACGCTCGACTGGCATGCGGAAACCATCGCCCTGCTGCGTAAAACGTTGCCGGATACGCCGGTGCTGTTGGACATTCCCGGTAGAAAAATCCGCACATTGCAACTGAAACACGAACCCTCATTCACTAAAGGGCAAACGCTGATCCTCACGACCGATACCTCGCATAACGGGGAGGAAAAAGTCCCGGTGGGGTACGGCCGGTTGCATGAACGGCTGACGGTGGGCGATAAGGTTTTCGCCGATGATGGCACCCTCTCGTTTCAGGTCGTTAACATCGTCGATCGGGACATCCACCTGCGGGCCGACATGGACGGCCAACTGAAAAGCCGCAAAGGCATCAATGTGCCTGGCATCGATCTCGGGCAGGCGCTGATAACGGAGAAAGATCGCGACATGATCGCCTTCGCCAAAGCGCATCAAGTGGACTACATCGGCATAAGCTTCGTCGAAAGCGCGGCACACATCAACGCGATCAGAACGCTGATCGGAGGCGATACGCCCCGCATCGTGGCGAAAGTGGAAAACAGCGGCGGCATAGAGCATCTGGAGGAAGTCATCGCCGCCGCCGACGTTATCATGATCGATCGCGGCGATCTGGCGGTGGAAACCTCGATCGACCGCGTTTCTCTCTACCAAAAACAGATCCTCCGAGCCGCCTCCCATGCGGGCAAACCCACCATCGTGGCGACGGAATTGCTGCACAGCATGATAGAGAACCCGCTGCCAACCAAAGCGGAGGTCAGCGACATCACCAACGCGGTGCTGGATGGCGCCGCGGCGGTGATGCTCTCCGGTGAAACCGCCGTAGGCCGCTATCCTCTGGAGGCCGTTGCCCGTATCGCCAGCGTAGCCCATCAGGCGGAACAGCATTTAGCGCATGCGCCCCACTCATCCCCCCCTGCGCAGGTTGACGATATTCGACAGGCTGTCGGCGCCCTTATCCGCGCCTTGCCGATCTCCCGGGTGGTGGTGTTTTCTCGCACAGGTTACAGCGTGCGCATCGCCGCCATGGCCAACATCGGCCTCCCGATCGTCGCATTCGGCAACGATGCGGCGACGGTGCGCAGCTGGAATATGCTGCCAGGCATCACCGGCCTGACATTGCCTCGGATCGATCTGACACAGCCGGAAACCGAACGTTTGGCTCTGAATGTCCTGTCAGACAATGGATTGATAAATCGGCACGATGTTTTGCTGCTGGTCAGCGCCCAGCAAGACAATCAGCATATCAGCGGGAATATTTTGCGCACGCTCAGCGCCGATGCCTACCTGCAATCTGACGCGGCGCGGGAACCTCACCGGAAAGAAGAGGTGGCCTGATGGATAATCATGCGTTGTTCTATCTGGTGATTGCGCTATTTGCCGTGATCCAATCGGTTTTCGGCATGGGCATCTTGGTGTTCGGTACACCGACGCTATTAATGCTGGGCGTTGATTTCTCCTCCGTACTTGGGCTACTGCTGCCGTCGTCGGTGCTGATCTCTCTGACGCAGACGCTTGGCGCCCGACGAATTGCTTTTCCCGCTCGCGAAAAGGTCAATATGCTGATTTGCGCCATTTTCGTCATTCTGGCGCTGAGCCTGGTCTTGCATTCGACGCTGAAGATGAATGTCGATCTGCTGGTGGGCGCCATCCTGCTGTTTTCCGCCTTGATGCGCTTTCGTCTGTCACTGCAGGAAACCGTGAAGCATTATCTCGGCAAACATCAGCGCGCTTATATCGCAGTCATGGGCCTGATACATGGCGTCACCAACATGGGTGGCGCCTTGCTGGCACTCTACGCTACCGCCAGCCATCGCGAGAAACTGGAGATAAGAACCACCGTCTCCCGTTATTACCTGATGTTCGGTTTAATCCAATTGGCCACGCTGGCCTGCATTAAATGGCAAGCCCTGAACCTCGACGGTTTCGCCGCGGCACCGCTGGCTCTGCTGGTGTATCTGGTCGTCGGCAATCTGCTGTTCAAGAGAACCAGCGCTCCCGTTTATGAAAAAATGGTAACCGGCTTTATTGCCTTCTATGGCGTGGCCGTTCTCACTAAAGGCTATTTATAGGCTCCCCATGACGACGACTCTCTTTTCTCTGATCCCGGTGATATTTTTAATCGCCATGGGATTCACTCTGCGGCACAAAAACCTGATCGATCGGGCTTTCTGGCTGCCCTGCGAGAAGCTGAACTACTTTTATCTCTTCCCGGCGCTGATGTTTATTCAGGTCGGCAAAGCCGACCTGAGCCAGTTTCCGGTACGGCCGATCGCCCTGTCGGTCCTGGGCGCCGTGTTGATCGGCGCCTTGTCGTTGTACCTCTGGCGAATCTGGCTAAAACAGCCCGGGCCGGTTTTCTCTTCCGTCATACAGGGCGCTCTGCGCCCCAATACCTACATCGGGGTTGCCGCAGCAGCGGCGACTTTCGGCCACACCGGCCTGACGGTGACCTCAATCAGCATCGCCGTCGCCATCCCGCTGTTGAACGTGGCCTCGATTGTCATACTGATGCATTACGGCCAGGGCTCCCGCCCCGGCGGCAGACAGATCGCCAAAGCGCTGGGGAAAAACCCAGTGATCCTTTCGGTCTTGGCCGGTCTGGCCTTCAATGCCAGCGGCTGGTCGCTCGGCACGGCGCTGGAGAACATTCTCACCATTCTCGGCGGCGCCTCTCTGCCGTTGGGGTTGCTGGCGGTCGGCGCGGGGCTGGATATCAAGGCGGCGCGTACGGCACAGGGCCCCGTACTGCAATCGACCTTCGTCAAGTTACTGCTGGTACCGCTGTTGACGCTGGGAATCGGCATCACCCTGGGCATCTCCGGCCCGGTGCTGGCGACTATCGTCCTGTTTAACGCCTTACCCTGTACACCTTCCGCCTACATCATGGCGAAACTGCTGGGCGGCGATCATCGCTTGTCGGCCGGTATCATCACGATCCAAACGTTGCTGGCGGCGGTCACCATTCCTGTTATTTTGCTGTTGACCCAGTTTTCAGCTCATCCAGCTTAAGATGGGCCTCATACTTCCGCCACAACGCGTCGAACCAGCCGTCGTCTCCATGACGATCGTTGATGCGCTCGACCGCTTCCGCACACTGTCGGCGGGCCAAGGCCAACAGGCCGGCCTCGCCCGCCGATAAAACAGCCAATAAGCGCGCCATTTCCACCAGATAGTGACGGGCAAAGGAGACATCGTAATCGGTAATGTTTTTGCTGTTGTCAATCAAGTCGCACAGTTTGATGGTCTGCGCTTCCGCACAGGCCTGCGCGCTGTGCCGCAGATTGGCATTTTTACGGTGCAGACGCTCACCGCCGTAGCTGCGAGGCTGCACGTCGGTCAACATTTCCACATAACGCTCGACCGTCGGACCGAATTCTCGCCGGATATCCGCCAGGGTCACCGCCGTATCTTCTACCGTATCATGCAGCCAGGCAGCGGCGACCATTTCTGGCGTCGGCTTAGCCCGCCGCAGCAAATCCACCACCGCCGCTGGGTGCACGATATACGGCTCCCCGGTGAACTTGCGCCGCTGATTGCAGGCATGGTGAGCGTCATTGGCAAATCGCTGCGCTTTCAAGGTTAAATCCATACTTTCTCCTTATCCATATCGATTCAGTCTAACGGCAGCCATGCTGACATCTGAGTCGATTTGGTTATGAGTTATGCCGACAACGCAGCACGTAATGCGCTCACAAACGCCGCAAAGCCCGCTATTTTATGCCTACTTTTTCTCATGCGAGACACCCTGTGGATACCCAACGCTACCTGCAGCATATCGGCTTTGCCGGCACCGCCCGCCCTGACCTCCCCACGTTGCAACAGCTGCACCATCGCCACATGCTGAGCGTCCCGTTCGAGAACCTGAGCATTATTTATCATCAGGGTATTCAGCTGGCGCCCGAAGCGCTGTTCAGCAAGGTGGTCGAGCGTAACCGCGGCGGTTTCTGTTATGAGCTGAACACGCTGTTCGCCCTGCTGCTGCGAGAGATCGGTTTCAAGGTGAGCTTCATCTCCGGCGAGATCCGCGCGCGCGACGGCCATTTCGGCCCACCCTACGATCATCTGGCGCTGCGGGTGGATCTGGCGGGGCAGGCCTGGCTGGTGGATGTCGGTTTCGGCGATTCCTTCCTGACGCCGCTGAAGATCGTCGTCGCCGAGCCGCAACCGCAGGCCAGCGGCACTTTCCACCTGGAACGGGAAGGCGACTATTACCTGCTGGAGCGCCGCAACGGCGACCAACGCTCACATGCCAAAACGCTGTATCGCTTTACCGTTCAGCCGCGCGAGTTGCCTGAGTTCGACGAGATGTGCCGATTCCACAGCACCTCGCCGCAGTCGCACTTCACCCAGCGCCTGGTGTGTTCACGGCCGACGGAGCACGGCCGGGTGACCCTCAGCGACATGAAGCTGATCGTGACCGAAGATCACCAGCGCCACGAAACGACGTTGCATTCGGAAGAGGAACGGCGCGCCGCGCTGTGGCAGCATTTCGCCATCGATTTGGAGCGTTGACGGCGCCGGCGGCGCCCTTTTATTGCGATTCTGTTACACCGATTGCATAACCGCGCTTGGCTGATTGCCAGCACCGCGACGGCAGGCATCATAGGATCATGATTCGGCAACAGAGTGCGAAAAATGATCCGTGTGATACTGGTGGATGACCATGTGGTGGTGCGCTCCGGCTTTGCGCAATTGCTCAGCCTCGAGGACGATCTCGACGTGGTGGGGCAATACAGCAGCGCGGCGGCGGCCTGGCCGGCATTGCTGCGCGACGACGTCAGCGTCGCGGTGATGGACATCGCCATGCCGGATGAAAACGGCCTGAGCCTGTTGAAACGCCTGCGGGCGCAAAAGCCGCAGTTTCGCGCGATCATCCTCAGTATCTATGATACCCCGACCTTCGTACAGAGCGCACTGGATGCCGGCGCCAGCGGCTATCTGACCAAACGCTGCGGGCCGGAAGAACTGGTGCAGGCGGTGCGCTCCGTCGATATGGGCGGCCATTACCTGTGCGCCGACGCGCTGCGGGCGCTGCGCGGCGGCGAGCAGCCGGCCACGGCGCTGGAGGCGTTGACCCCGCGCGAGCGCGAGATCTTCGATCTGCTGGTCAAAGGCGACAGCGTAAAGGAGATCGCTTTCAAGCTCGATCTCAGCCATAAAACGGTGCACGTGCATCGCGCCAACGTCCTGGGCAAACTGCAGTGCAGCAGCACCATTGAACTGGTGCATTTCGCCCTCGACCATCAGCTGCTGGCGGGGCATTGATGTCGCCCCGCTTCCGGCCCTGGGTTATCTCGCTGTTTATCCTGTTGGCCTGGGGGAGCGGCTGGCTGATGCTGTGGACGCTCGGTTTCTACCTGACCCACAACGGCAATCAGGCGGCGCTGTTTCTGCCTCACGGCGTCTATCTCGCGCTGCTGATCCTGCTGGCGCGCCGCTATTGGCCCGCCCTGATAATACCGCCGGTGCTGCTGCTGTTCTGGCTGCACGGCGAACGCCTGCTGAGCGGCTACAGCCTGCTGGCCGCGCCGTTCATCACCCTGCTCCCGGCCGCGCTCGCACAGCGATTCTGGCGCCGTTTTCCACTCTACTGGCAGCGGCTGACGCTGCTGCTGGCCGCAGTGACCGCCGCCTCGCTGCTCAATACCGCCCTGCTTGCGCCTTTCGCGCACAGCCCGGCGATGCTGCTCGGCCTGGCGTCATTTACCGGCGGCGTCTTGCTGACCCCGTTCGTCTACCTGATTTTTGAATTTCTGCGCCAGCAACACCGCTACCATCTGCTGGGGCTGGACACCAGCAACCCGCCGCTGCGCGCGTCCTTAATCATCTGGTGCAGCCTGTTTTTCGTTATCGGCATCGGCACCCAGATGGTGCTGTCGCCGGAAATCGAACGCCTGCTGCTGATCGTGGTGTTTTTGCCGAACGTGGTGATGGCGTGGAAGTTCGGCTGGCAGGGCGGCGTGCTGTCCGGCCTGCTCGGCAGCATGATGATCACCATCGCGCGGCAGGTCGGCGTGGGGTTCGGCAATCTGATCGAGCTGGAAATCTTTCTGGCGACGCAGGCGCTGCTCGGCATCGGTCTGGGCATCGCCATCAGCCGTCAGCAGCACCTGGCGCAAAACCTGCACCACTATCGCCGACGCCTGGAAGAAGAGTTGGCGGCGCGGCGGGCGTTGACCGAAAAACTGATCCACACCGAAGAAGACACGCGAAAGAACCTGGCGCGCGAGCTGCACGATGAAATCGGCCAGAACATCACCGCGATTCAAATTCAGTCGCAGCTGGTCAAACGGGCGCGCGATCCGGCGCAAACCCAGGCCGCCGCGAACCAGATAGCCGATCTCGCCCGGCGCATACATCACTCCACGCGCCAGCTGCTGCGCCAGCTGCGCCCGCCCGCGCTGGACGAGCTGGCGTTCAAAGACGCGCTTCACCACCTGCTGAATGAATTCGCCTTCAGCGAACGGGGCATCCGTTGCCGTTTCGACTACCGGCTCATCAACACGCCCGCCGGCGAGACGGTGCGTTTTACCCTCTACCGACTGCTGCAAGAGCTGCTCAACAACGTGTGCAAACACGCCGAAGCCAGCGAAGTCGCCATCGTTTTGTATCAACAGGGGGCACTTTTGCACCTCGAGGTGCGGGACAACGGCATCGGCATCCGGGCGGACAAGGTACCCGGCCTCGGCATTCAGGGGATGCGCGAACGGGTCAGCGCGCTCGGCGGCGAACTGACGCTGGACACACAGCGCGGCACGCGGGTAATTGTTAACCTGCCCACAAATTTGCAACAAACCGCCGACTAACTAGGAAAAAGTCTTAGCCAGTCCGGACTTTCTCTCATCCCCTTTCCCTTTCACCTTCTTATAGTCATCACCAGGGAGACGGCTATGCAGACACGCTCGGCATCTGAAATCGATCATCGTTACCGCGCGCTGCGCCCGCGACTGCTGCTGTACATGGTCATCGGCTACGCCGCCTTTTACCTGACGCGCAAAAGCGTGAATTACGTGCTGCCGGCGCTGCAAACGGATTTGGGGCTGGATAAAGGGGACATCGGCCTGCTCGGCTCGCTGTTTTACCTGAGCTACGGCCTGTCGAAATTCAGCGCCGGATTGTGGCACGACGGCCACGGGCAGCGCAGGTTTATGGGGATCGGCCTGTTCGCCACCGGCGTGCTGAACGTGGCGTTCGCCTTCGGCGAATCGCTGACGCTGCTGTTGGCGGTCTGGGCGCTGAACGGCTTCTTTCAGGGCTGGGGCTGGCCGCCCTGCGCGCGGCTGCTGACCCACTGGTATTCGCGCAACGAGCGCGGCTTCTGGTGGGGCTGCTGGAATATGTCGATCAACCTCGGCGGCGCGATCGTGCCGCTGATCAGCGCCTTCGCCGCCCAGCGCTGGGGCTGGCAGGCGGCGATGTTGATCCCGGGGGCCGTCAGCATGGCGTTGGGCCTCTGGCTCACGCGGCGGCTGACAGGCACGCCGCAGGAAGAAGGCCTGCCGTCGGTCGGCCGGTGGCGCCACGATCCGCTGGAGCTGCGCCAGGAACAGCAAAGCCCGCCAATGGGGCTGTGGCGGATGTTGCGCACCACGATGCTGAAGAACCCGATGATCTGGCTGCTGGGCGTCTCTTACGTGCTGGTCTACCTGATCCGCATTGCGTTGAACGACTGGGGCAATCTGTGGCTGACGGAAAGCCACGGCGTCAACCTGCTCAGCGCCAACGCGACGGTGATGCTGTTCGAGATAGGCGGCCTGCTCGGCGCGCTGTTCGCCGGCTGGGGCTCGGATGTGCTGTTCGGCGGGCAGCGCGCGCCGATGATTTTGCTGTTCACGCTCGGGCTGATGGTTTCCGTCGCCGCGCTGTGGCTGGCGCCGGTGCATCACTACGCGCTGCTGGCGGGCTGTTTCTTTACGGTGGGCTTTTTTGTCTTCGGCCCACAGATGTTGATTGGCCTCGCCGCCGTGGAGTGCGGGCACAAAGGCGCCGCGGGCTCCATCACCGGCTTTCTCGGCCTGTTCGCCTACCTGGGGGCGGCGCTGGCGGGCTGGCCGCTGTCGCGGGTCATCGAAGGCTACGGCTGGTCGGGCATGTTCAGTTTGCTGTCCATCGCCGCCGTTCTTATGGGTTTATTGCTGATGCCGCTGCTGATGGCGAGCGTTACCACCTCTACCGAGAGAAGGATAAAACAATGAAAAAAACGTGGGTCACTACCCTGATAGCGTCCGGCATCGCGCTGGCGACTCTGAGCGGCGGCGCGCACGCCAAGGGCCGCCTGGTGGTCTACTGCAGCGCCACCAATGAAATGTGCGAAGCGGAAACCAAAGCCTTCGGCGAGAAATATGACGTGAAAACCTCGTTCATCCGCAACGGATCCGGCAGCACGCTGGCGAAAGTGGATGCCGAGAAGAAGAACCCGCAGGCGGACGTCTGGTACGGCGGCACCCTCGATCCGCAATCCCAGGCCGGTGAAATGGGGCTGCTGCAGCCGTACAAATCGCCGAACCTCGAACAGGTGATGACGCAATTCCGCGATCCGGCCAAGCTGAAAGGCAACTACTCCTCGGCGGTCTACGTCGGCATTCTCGGCTTTGGCGTCAACACCCAGCGCCTGAAAGAGAAAAACCTGCCGGTGCCAAAATGCTGGAAAGACCTGACCAAGCCGGAATACAAGGGCGAGATTCAAATCGCCGATCCGCAAAGCTCCGGCACCGCCTACACCGCGCTGGCGACCTTTGCCCAGCTGTGGGGAGACGATCAGGCGTTCGATTACCTCAAGCAGCTGAACGCCAACGTCTCGCAGTACACCAAGTCCGGCATTGCCCCGGCGCGCAACGCCGCCCGCGGTGAAACGGCGATCGGCATCGGTTTCCTGCATGACTACTCGCTCGAAAAGGAACAGGGCGCGCCGCTGGAGCTGATCTCGCCTTGCGAAGGCACCGGCTATGAAATCGGCGGCGTCAGCATCCTCAAAGGCGCGCGCAACCTCGACAACGCCAAGCTGTTCGTGGATTGGGTGCTGTCGAAAGAGGCGCAGGAGCTGGCGTGGAAGCAAGGCAAATCCTATCAGATCCTGACCAACACCACCGCCGATACCTCGCCGAACTCGCTGAAGCTCGACGACCTGAAGCTGATCAACTACGACATGGACAAGTACGGTTCGACCGAGGTCCGCAAGGCGCTGATCAACAAATGGGTCAGCGAAGTCAAGATGGGTAAATAAGCCCACATTCTGCGCCTGTTGCCGGGTAAGCCTCACGGTTTGCCCGGCCTGAACATCCGGGAAACTTATGTCACATACACATGCACTCCATCTCGTGAAAAAACGAGATGCGATATTCCTTTGGGTTTTGCTCGGCTGGCTGGCGTTCGCCCTGCTGCCGAGCTGGAGCCTGGATTACGGCCTGCTGGAGTCCACCGGCGAAGAGATCCTCGCGGCCTACGGCTGGTCAAATCGCAATATCAGCTGGCTTTGGTGCCTGCTGCCGAGCCTGCTGCTGCTGCGCCCTTACGCTGCGGCGGGCGGTGAACGGCGGCGGCGCCACGCGTTCGACGCCGGCTGGGCGCTGCTGTGCATGGCCTTTATCGTCGTCAGCGCCACGCTGGCGGGACGCGGTTTAGGCTACGCCACCCTGGTGCAGTTGACCGCGCTGGGCGCCATCATGACGTTGGCGCTGACCCGCCTCGACTGGCTGGGCGGCGACCGCTTCGTTATCGGCGCGCTGGTCACCATCGTGGCGCTGATCGGCGTCTTCATCGTCTGGCCGAGCATCGCGATTTTCATTCCGATGTTCACCGACCAGACGGGCGCCTTCGCGCCGCTGGCGTTTATGAACGTGCTGTCGCAGGCGCACATCGTCCAGGTGATCCTCAACTCCATCGCCCTGTCGATCGCGGTAGGCGCCGGCTGCACCTTCTTCGGCCTGGTGCTGGCGATTTACACCACCCGCATCGCCAGGCGCAGCGCCATTATCGGCCGCATCTTCTCCATCCTGCCCATCGTCACGCCGCCGTTCGTCGTCGGCCTGGGCGTCACGCTGATGATGGGGCGCTCCGGCTACGTGACCGAGTGGATGGTGGCCTGGTTCGGCCTGACCAACACCAACTGGCTGTACGGCTTTACCGGCATCTGGCTGGCGCAGGTGCTGGCGTTCACCCCGATGGCGTTCATGATCCTCGACGGCGCGATCAAGACCATTCATCCTTCGCTGGAAGAGGCCTCCTACACCCTGCGCGCCAGCCGTTGGCAAACCTTTAACGGCGTGTTCGTGCCGCTGCTGAAACCGGCGCTGGCCAACGCGTTTCTGATCGTGGTGGTGCAATCGCTGGCCGACTTCAGCAACCCGCTGGTGCTCGGCGGCAACTTCGACGTGCTGGCGACGCAAATCTATTTTTACATCACCGGTTCGCAGCTCGATTATCAGGCCGCCAGCACCCTCGGCGCCTTCTTGCTGCTGTTCTCGCTGCTGGTGTTCTGCATCCAGTATATGTGGATCGGCAAGCGTTCCTACGTCACCGTGTCCGGCAAATCCTATCGCGGCGACGTACAGCCGCTGCCGGTCACGCTGGTGTGGAGCGTGATCGCGCTGCTGGCGGTGTGGGTAGCCTTTAACGCCCTGCTTTACGGCAGCATTTTCTACGGCAGTTTCACCGTCAACTGGGGGGTGGATTACACGCTGACGCTGGATAACTTCATCAAGCTGTTCGGCCAGGGCATGAGCGACGGCGCGTGGCCTTCGCTGCTCGACACGCTGCTGTACGCCGGGATCGCCGCGCCGATCACCGCCGCGTTCGGCCTGTTGATCGCCTGGATCGTGGTGCGCCAGCAGTTCAAGGGCAAAAAGACCATCGAGTTCACCACCATGCTGTGCTTTGCGGTGCCGGGCACCGTGGCGGGCGTCTCTTACATTCTCGCCTTTAACGGCGCGCCGGTGTACCTCACCGGCACGGCCGCCATCGTGATTATCTCGATGGTGATGCGCAACGTGCCGGTGGGCATTCGCGCCGGGATCGCCGGGCTGGGCCAGATAGACAAATCGCTGGACGAAGCCTCGCTCAGCCTGCGCGCCGGCTCGCTGCGCACCATCACGCACATCCTGCTGCCGCTGCTGCGCCCGGCGATCCTGTCGGCGCTGATCTACAGCTTCGTGCGCGCCATCACCACCGTCAGCGCCATCGTCTTCCTGGTCACCCCCGATACCCGCGTGGCCACCGCCTACATCCTCAACCGCGTGGAAGACGGCGAATACGGCGTGGCGATCGCCTACGGTTCAATTCTGATCGTGGTGATGCTGGCGATTATTTTCCTCTTTGACTGGCTGATCGGCGAGGCACGCATCTCCCGTTCAAAAGCCAAAAACCAGGCGTAATGGAGCCCATGATGAGCCAGAAAAATTTCGTTGAACTGCGCAACGTCTCCAAACGGTTCGGCAACAACACGGTAATCGATAACATCACGCTCACCATCCCGCGGGGGCAAATGGTGACGCTGCTCGGCCCTTCCGGCTGCGGCAAGACCACCATTTTGCGCCTGGTCGCCGGGCTGGAAAAGCCGAGCGACGGGCAGATATTCATTGATGGTGAAGACGTCACTCATCGTTCCATACAGCAGCGTGATATCTGCATGGTGTTCCAGTCTTATGCCCTGTTCCCGCACATGTCGCTGGGGGAGAACGTCGGCTATGGCCTGAAGATGCTCGGCATTCCGCGCGCCGAAGTGAAAGCGCGCGTGCAGGAAGCGCTGGCGATGGTGGACTTGGCGGGGTTCGACGATCGCTATGTCGATCAGATCTCCGGCGGCCAACAGCAGCGCGTGGCCCTGGCGCGCGCGCTGATCCTCAAGCCGAAAGTGCTGCTATTCGACGAGCCGTTGAGCAACCTCGACGCCAACCTGCGCCGCAGCATGCGTGAAAAGATCCGCGAGCTGCAAAAGCAGTTTGATATCACGTCGCTGTACGTCACCCACGATCAGAGCGAGGCTTTTGCGGTCTCCGACACCGTGCTGGTGATGAACAAGGGGCATATCATGCAGATGGGCTCGCCACAGGATCTCTATCGGCAGCCCGCCTCGCGCTTTATGGCGAGCTTTATGGGGGACGCCAACCTGTTCCCGGCCAGCTTCAGCGCCGACCATGTCGATATCAGCGGCTATCGCCTGCCGCGCCCCACGCACTTTGCCGCCCAGGGCGCCGGCACGGTGGGCGTGCGCCCGGAGGCGATCACGCTGAGCGAGCATGGCGATGAAAGCCAGCGCTGCGTGATCGAACATGTCGCCTACATGGGGCCGCAGTATGAGGTGACGGTGGCGTGGCACGGGCAGCAGATTTTGCTGCAGGTCAACGCCACCCGCCTGCAGCCGAACGTCGGCGAGCGCTATTATCTGGAAATTCACCCCTACGGCATGTTTATGCTGGCGGACGCGGCATAATAAGCATCACTCTTAAGCGTTAGAATAACGGTCATCCCGTATGGGATGGCCGGAAATAATCGCCAAAAATACCGTATTTATCTATTTTTACAATTCCACCCAAGTCCTTGTTCAGCCGAATAATAAATATAGCCGCATTCATTGAAAAATAACCAACAAGGCCACCGAGGGTGATATTTTTATTTGGATAGGGTAAGCTTAGTCCCGCAGTCGAAATTATTTAACGGCCAACTCAAGGAGAAATTCATGAGCAACAATGCAAACGCACAGGCGCAGCTGGATAATTTACGCAACGTCGCTTCCCAGCTGAAGGAAATGCGCCACTATGCACAGGCGAATACCGAGACGCTCTCCGCACACTGGCTGGCCTTCGATCAGGGGGAATGCAAAAATAAGGCATTCGCCGAAGCCATTAACGACCTGTTGAATAAACAGGGCGCCTGTCTGGAAGGGCTGGAAAAAACCATTCAGGATATCGAGATAGAATTGAACCGTCTCGACAAAGCCGCCTGATAATACCAATTTAAATAAACCCGCCGCGCGCGGGTTTATTTTTAGCTGCGGCAGATGACGCGCGCAATATCCCCGGATGTCGTCAACGCGCGTATTTCGCTGAACAGTTCGGTGGCTTCATCATATTCTTTACGCAAATAACCCAACCACTGTTTGATGCGCGCCACGTGATACAGGCCGGTGTCGCCCTGCTTTTCCAGATGAACATATTTCTGCAGCAGCTCAACCACCTGCGGCCAGGGCATGCGCGGTTCGTTGTACTTCACCACCCGGCTCAGATTCGGCACGTTGAGCGCGCCGCGCCCCAGCATGATGGCGTCGCAGCCGGTCGCCTGCAGGCAATCCTGCGCGCTCTGGTGATCCCAGATCTCGCCGTTGGCGACAACCGGGATGCTGAGCCGCTGACGGATCTCGCCGATCGCCGCCCAGTTGATGCGATCCGCCTTGTAGCCGTCCTCTTTGGTGCGGCCGTGCACCGTCAGCTCACTGGCGCCCGCCTGCTGCACCGCATCGGCGATTTCAAAGCTGCGATTGGAGGAGTCCCAGCCCAGGCGCACCTTCACCGTGACCGGCAGATGGGCCGGCACCGCCGCGCGCATCGCTTTGGCGCCCTGGTAGATCAATTCCGGATCTTTGAGCAGCGTCGCCCCGCCGCCGCTGCCGTTCACCAGTTTGGACGGGCAGCCGCAGTTGAGATCGACGCCGTAAGAGCCCAATTCCACCGCACGCGCGGCGTTTTCCGCCAGCCACTGCGGATACTGCCCCAGCAGCTGTACCCGCACCAGCGTGCCCGACGGCGTGCGGCTGGCGCGACGCAGCTCCGGGCACAGCCGGTAGAACGACTTGGCCGGCAGCAGCTGATCGACCACGCGCAAAAATTCGGTGATGCACAGATCGTAGTCGTTCACTTCGGTGAGTAACTCACGCACCAAAGAATCGAGAACGCCCTCCATCGGAGCCAATAATACGCGCATGACCAATCCCAGCAAAAAAAGACCCGCAATGATACGGGTGAATGCCCGCGCCAGACAAGCCTCTGCGGGCATTAAAAATGCCGTCAGCCCAGCCGGCGGATCGGTTGGCCGGCAAGGAACGCCGCAATGTCCTCGACCGCCTCGGTGAAGTAGGCGCGGTAATTGTCGTCCGCCACGTAACCCACATGCGGCGTCGCCAGCACGTTGGGCAACTGGCGAAACACGTCGTCGGCCGGCAGCGGCTCCGTCTCGAACACGTCCAGCCCGGCGCCGGCGATCTTCCGCTGTTGCAGGACGTCCACCAACGCCGCCCGATCGACGATGCCTGCGCGCGAGGTATTGATCAGGTACGCGGTGGGCTTCATCGCCGCCAATTCATCACGCCCCACCAACCCGCGGCTGCGATCGCTCAGCACCAGGTGAATGGAGACAAAATCGCTCTGCTCAAACAGCGCCCGCTTGGACGGCGTCAGCTCAGCGCCCTCCTGCGCCGCCCGTTCCGCCGTCAGGTTCTGGCTCCAGGCCAGCACCCGCATGCCGAACGCCTGCGCCACCCGGGCCATCTGGCCACCGATCTTGCCCAGCCCCAGCAGCCCCAGCGTTTTTCCTTGCAGCGTGACGCCCAAGCCCAGCTGCCACGGGCCGTTGTTCCGCAGCCCGACGTTTTCCGGCACGATATGCTTCGCCAGCCCGAGCAGCAGCGCCCAGCTCAGTTCCATCGGCGCAGCCGAGCCGCTGGCGGTGCCGCACACCACCACGCCGCGCTCGGCGGCGGCGGCCAGATCGATAGCGGCGTTGCGCATGCCGGAGGTGATCAGCAGCTTCAGCTTCGGCAGCCGCGCCAGCAGCGAGGCGGTCATCGGCGTGCGCTCGCGCATGATGACCAAAATGTCGCATTCCTGCAGATGCACCGCCAGCTCCGCTTCATCGGTAAAGTGCGCGCTGATGGCCGACACCTCCACCCGATCGGCCAGCGCCGACCAGTCCGCCATCTTGAGCGCCACCTGCTGGTAATCATCGAGAATTGCGCACTTCAATTTCATCTCCGTCTCCTGGAATCTAGGGGTAGCCACCGTCCAGCCTAGTACGAAAATGCCGTTCCGCCAGGCAAAAAAAAAGCCGCCCGTATCGGCGGCTTACTCTTTGAGCAATCAGGCTTATTCGGCCGGTTTGCGGTTGCGCGGGCGGCGCGAAGACGGCGCGCCGGAACGACGCTGGCCATCACCCTGCGGGCGGGCGTTACCGTTGCCGTTGCCGCGGTTTTCACGCTGGCCGCCGTTCGCGTTACCGCTGCGCTGACCGCCGCCGTTACCGGAACGCTGGCCGCCGCCGTTGCCGCGCGGCGCGCCGCGTCCGCCGCCCTGACGGCCGTTGATGATCGGCTCGGCCTTGATGGTCGGATCCGGCTCGTAGCCCGGCAGCGCAATGCGCGGAATTTCACGCTTCAGCAGACGTTCGATGTCGCGCAGCAGCTTGTGCTCATCCACGCACACCAGCGAGATAGCTTCGCCGGTGCGCTCCGCACGGCCGGTACGGCCGATACGGTGCACATAGTCTTCCGGCACGTTAGGCAGCTCGTAGTTCACCACGTGCGGCAGCTGGTCGATATCCAGACCGCGCGCCGCGATGTCGGTCGCCACCAGCACGCGGATGCGGCCGTCTTTGAAATCGGCCAGCGCGCGGGTACGGGCGCCCTGGCTCTTGTTGCCGTGGATCGCCGCGGCGGTGATGCCGTCTTTGTTCAGCTGTTCCGCCAGATGGTTGGCGCCGTGCTTGGTGCGGGTAAACACCAGCACCTGTTTCCAGTCGCCTTCGCCGATCATCTGCGACAGCAGTTCCCGCTTACGCTTCTTGTCGACGAAGTGCACGCTCTGCTCAATCTGCTCGGACGCGGTGTTGCGGCGCGCCACTTCCACCGAGGCCGGGTTATGCAGCAGCTTGTTGGCCAGCGCCTTGATGTCGTCGGAGAAGGTCGCGGAGAACAGCAGGTTCTGGCGCTTGGCCGGCAGCTTGGCCAGCACGCGGCGGATGTCGTGGATAAAGCCCATGTCCAGCATGCGGTCCGCTTCATCCAGCACCAGAATTTCGATTTTGGACAGGTCAACCGCGTTCTGATGCTCCAGATCCAGCAGACGGCCCGGCGTCGCCACCAGGATATCGACGCCGCCGCGCAGCTTCATCATCTGCGGGTTGATGCTCACGCCGCCAAACACCACCAGCGAACGCAGGCGCAGGTGTTTGCTGTAGGCATCGACGTTTTCGCCGATCTGCGCCGCCAGCTCACGGGTTGGCGTCAGGATCAGCGCGCGCACCGGGCGACGGCCCTTGACCGGATGGTCATGCTTGCTCAGCAGCTGCAACAGCGGCAGGGTAAAACCGGCGGTTTTACCGGTGCCGGTCTGGGCGCTGGCCATCAGGTCACGACCTTCAAGCACGACAGGGATAGCCTGACGCTGGATTGGCGTCGGTTCGCGATAGCCCTGTTCTTCAACAGCGCGCACAATTTCAGCACTTAAGCCGAGGGTTTCAAATGACATAAAGAGAAAAACTCCAGATCCCCCCTAACCTAACGGTGTTCGGTGCAGTTTCCTGGGAGGATGATCAGACGGGGCATTAAGCATGACCACGAGGGATTGGCACAAACTGCAGTGCACCAGGCGGCGATTGTAACAGAAGTCGCGCAATAAAAAGCACTTTTACGCACCCAGAGCACAATCTGCCGTAAATTCAGCATTGTCTGAAGCCGATCACATAACTCATTGTGGTTAGCGGTTGCGTTTTAGACAATCTGGCATAAAGTTAATCATATGATTGATTAACTTCGAGCGTGACCCATGCCAGCTTCCGTACCTCATCAGGCCGCCGGCCGGGCGCGCGGCGAGCAAACGCGCCGGCAACTGCTCGCCGCGGCGACCGAACTGTTCGGCGAACTCGGCCTGCAGGGCGCCACCACGCGCGATATCGCCCAGCGCGCCGGCCAGAACATCGCCGCCATCACCTACTACTTCAGCTCCAAAGAGGGGCTGTATCTGGCCGTGGCGCAGTCGCTCGCCGATTTCATCCAGCAGGCGTTCGCCCCGTTGGCCGAAGAGGTCGATCGCTTTGGGCAAGAAGCGCCCGAACAACGCTCACCCGACGCGGCGCTGCGCTTGCTGCAGCGCGGCCTGCTGGCCTTCAGTGAGCTGATGACCCAGCCGCACACGCTGAACCTGAGCAAAATCATGTCGCGCGAACAGCTCGCCCCGACCGAGGCCTATCCGCTGATCCACCGCCAGGTGATCGCGCCGATGCACGAGCGGCTGTGCCGCCTGCTGTCTGCCGCCACCGGCATTGACGAGCACGCCACTCGCCTGGTGCTGCATACCCACGCGCTGATCGGCGAGGTGCTGTCGTTCCGCGTAGCGCGAGAGACCATCCGCCGCCAGGCCGGCTGGCAAGAGATTGGTGAAAGTGAAGCTGCGCAGATCGCGGCGGTGCTGAGCGAGCATATCGAGATTTTGGTTATTGGGCTGCGCCAACGTCACGGCGCGTAAATTCAGGCAGGGAGTGTTATGAACAAAAAACGCAGTGCCTTGATCGTGTTGTTAATTCTGCTGATCGCGGCCGCCGCTTACGCGGTCTGGCATTACCAACAGCAGCAGGATAAGCCGCTGACGCTGTACGGCAACGTCGATATCCGCACGGTCAACCTCGGCTTCCGCGTCGACGGCCGCCTGGCGTCGCTGACGGTGGATGAAGGCGATGCCGTTCAGCCGGGCCAGCTGCTCGGCAAACTGGACGATGCCCCCTATCGCAACGCACTGCAGCAGGCCGAGGCCAACGTCGGCAGCGCGCGTGCCAAACTGTCGCTGCTGCAGGCCGGCTATCGCAGCGAAGAGATCGCCCAGGTGCAGTCAGAAATGGCGCAGCGCCAGTCCGCCTTCGCCTACGCCGACAGCTTCCTGAAGCGCCAGCAAGGGCTGTGGGCGAAAAACGCCACGTCCGCCGACGCGCTGGAAGATGCGCGCACCGCCCGCAATCAGGCGCTGGCCAATCTGCAGGCGGCGAAGGACAAGCTGTCGCAATACCGCAGCGGCAATCGCCCGCAAGAGATTGAACAGGCCAAGGCCGAGGTGGCACAAAGCGAAGCGGCGCTGGCGCAGGCGCAATTGAATCTGCAAGACGCCACGCTGGTCTCCCCGTCCGCCGGCACGGTGCTGACCCGCGCGGTGGAGCCGGGCACCATGCTCGGCGCCGGCGGCACAGTATTCACCCTGTCGCTGACCCGGCCGGTGTGGGTGCGCGCCTACGTCAACGAGACCAGCCTGAACCAGGCGGTGCCCGGCACCGAGCTGGAAATTTACACCGACGGCCGCCCCGACAAGCCTTACCACGGCAAGATCGGTTTCGTCTCGCCGACCGCGGAGTTCACGCCGAAAAGCGTTGAAACGCCGGATCTGCGCACCGATCTGGTGTACCGCCTGCGGGTGATCGTCACCGACGCCGACGACGCGCTGCGCCAGGGCATGCCGGTCACCCTGCGCTTCGCCAAACCCTGAGGCCGGCCATGGAACAGGCGCACACCATCGAGCTGGAAGGGCTGGAAAAACGCTTCCCGTCGCTTGAGAAACCGGCGGTCGCCAGCCTGACCACCACCCTGCGCAGCGGCGCGGTGATCGGGCTGGTCGGCCCGGACGGCGCCGGCAAAACCACCCTGCTGCGCATGCTGGCCGGGCTGCTGCAGCCCAGCAGCGGCAAGCTGCGGGTCGCCGGGCTGGATCCGATCGCGCAGGATCGTCAACTGCATGCGATCCTCGGCTACATGCCGCAGAAGTTCGGGCTGTATGAGGATCTGACGGTGATGGAGAACCTGACGCTGTACGCCGATCTGCGCGGCGTCACCGGCGATCTGCGGCGCCAAACCTTCGAACGGCTATTGAAATTCACCGATCTGACCCGCTTCACCGAGCGCCTGGCGGGCAAGCTGTCCGGTGGCATGAAGCAAAAACTGGGACTGGCCTGCACGCTGGTGGGCGAACCCCAGGTGCTGCTGCTGGATGAGCCGGGCGTCGGCGTCGATCCTATCTCGCGCCGCGAGCTGTGGCGCATGGTGCACGAGCTGGCCAACGACGGCATGTTGATCCTGTGGAGCACCTCTTATCTCGACGAGGCCGAGCAGTGCCGCGAAGTGCTGTTGCTCAACGAGGGTGAGCTGCTGTTCAGCGGCGCGCCGCAGGATCTGACCCAGCGCATGGCCGGACGCACGGTGTTGATCGCCGCGCCGCCCGGCAGCCATCGATCGTTGCTGCAGCGGGCGATCTGCCTGCCGGCGGTCACCGACGGCGTGATCCAGGGCAAATACCTGCGCCTGATCCTGAAAGAAGGCGAAGATCACCGGCAGCTGCTGCAGGCGCTGGATCTGCCGGACGCCGAACTGGACGAAGCGGATCCGCGCTTCGAGGATGCGTTTATCGATCTGCTCGGCGGCGGCCCCAACCATCGCTCGGCGCTGGCGGAGATCATGCCGACCGTCAACGGTGAAAGCGGCGAAACGGTGATCGAAGCGGTGCAGCTGACCAAAAAATTCGGCGACTTCGCCGCCACCGATCACGTCGACTTTCAGGTGCGGCGCGGAGAAATCTTCGGCCTGCTCGGCCCGAACGGCGCCGGCAAGTCCACCACCTTCAAAATGATGTGCGGCCTGCTGGTGCCGTCCGGCGGCAAGGCGCTGGTGCTGGGGATGGATCTGAAGACCAGCTCCGGCAAGGCGCGCCAACGCCTCGGCTACATGGCGCAAAAATTCTCGCTGTACGGCAACCTGACGGTGGCGCAGAACCTGAAGTTCTTCTCCGGCGTCTACGGCCTGGGCGGCAAGGCGCAGCGCGACAAAATCGACGAGATGTCGCGCGCCTTCAACTTCGCGCCGATCCTCGATCAGACGCCGGACGCGCTGCCCCTCGGCTTCAAACAGCGCCTGGCGCTGGCCTGCGCGCTGATGCACGAACCGGATATTCTGTTCCTCGACGAACCGACTTCCGGCGTCGATCCGCTGACGCGGCGCGAGTTCTGGCTGCACATCAACGGCATGGTCGACAAGGGCGTCACGGTGATGGTGACCACCCACTTTATGGACGAGGCGGAATACTGCGACCGCATCGGCCTGGTGTATCGCGGCAAGATCATCGCCGCCGGCACGCCGGACGATCTCAAACAACAGGTGGCGCGCGACGACAATCCCAGCCCTTCGATGGAGCAGGCGTTTATCGAGCTGGTGCAGGGCTACGACGAGGAGGAAACGCGGTGAGCGATAACCGACCCCCAATCGACGACGGCGGCTTCTCCTGGCGCCGGCTGCGCGCGCTGTGCCTGAAGGAGACGCGGCAGATACTGCGCGATCCCAGCAGCGGCCTGATCGCCTTCGTCATCCCGCTGATGCTGCTGTTTATCTTCGGCTACGGCATCAACCTGGACTCCAGCAAGCTGCATCTGGGCATTCTGATGGAGCAACAGAGCGAAGACGCGCGCGATCTGGCCCACGCCTTCGCCGGCTCGCCCTATATCGAACCGACCATCAGCGACAACCGCCAGCAGCTGATCCAGCAGATGCAGGCCGGCACGATCCGCGGCCTGGTGGTGATCCCGGTGGATTTCGACCAGCGCATGGCGCGCCCGCACGACAGCGCCCCTATCCAGGTGATCACCGACGGCAGCGAGCCGAACACCGCCAACTTCGTGCAGGGCTATGCCCAGGGCGTATGGCAAGTTTGGCAGCAGCAACGCGCCGCCGATCGGGGAAGCAGCGACAAGCCGCTGATTGACGTGCAGATGCGCTACTGGTTCAACCCGGCGGCCATCAGCCGGCACTACATCATTCCCGGCGCCATCACCATCATCATGACGGTGATCGGCGCCATTCTCACCTCGCTGGTGATCGCCCGCGAATGGGAGCGCGGCACCATGGAGGCCCTGCTGTCCACCCAGGTGACGCGCAGCGAGCTGCTGCTCTCCAAGCTGATCCCCTATTACTTCCTCGGCATGATCGCCATGGCGCTGTGCATGGCGGTGGCGGTGTGGGTGCTCGGCGTGCCCTATCGCGGTTCGCTGCCGATCCTGCTGCTGATCAGCAGCCTGTTCCTCGCCAGCACCCTCGGCATGGGCCTGCTGATCTCCACCCTCACCCGCAACCAGTTCAACGCGGCGATGGTGGCGCTGAACGCCGCCTTTCTGCCGTCGATCATGCTGTCCGGCTTCATTTTCCAAATCGACAGCATGCCGGCCATCGTGCGCGCGGTGACCTACATCATTCCGGCGCGTTACTTCGTCAGCACGCTGCAAACGCTGTTCCTGGCGGGCAACGTCGGCACCGTGCTGGCGATCAATCTGCTGTTCCTGATCGCTTCCGCCGTGGTGTTCATCGGCCTGACGGCCTGGAAAACCCAGCGCCGGCTGGATTAAGGAGAAAGAGCGATGTTTCACCGTCTGTTGACGCTTATCATCAAGGAAATGCAGGCGCTGCTGCGCGATCCGCAAACCCGCGCCATCCTGATCATGCCGGTGATCCTGCAGGTGCTGCTGTTCCCGTTCGCCGCGACGCTGGAAGTCACCAACGCCACCATCGCGGTCTACAGTGAGGACAGCGGCCAGGCCTCGGTGGAGCTGACCCAACGCTTCGCCAAGGCCAAAGCCTTCTCCCATGTGCTGCTGCTGCGCAATCCGCAGGAGATAAAGACCACCATCGACAACCAGCGGGCGCTGCTGCTGATCCGCTTCCCGGCGCAGTTCTCGCGCGATATCGCCGCCGGCCACACCGCGCCGCTGCAGCTGCTGCTCGACGGGCGCAACTCCAACAGCGCGCAGATCGCCGCCAACTACGTGCAGCAGATCGTGCAGGAATATCAGAACGAGCTGCTCGGCAACCGCGCCAAACCCAACAACAGCGAACTGGTGGTGCGCAACTGGTATAACCCGAATCTGGACTACAAATGGTTTGTGGTACCGTCGCTGATCGCCATGATCACCACCATCGGCGTGCTGATCGTCACCTCGCTGTCGGTGGCGCGCGAACGCGAACAGGGCACGCTGGAACAGCTGCTGGTCTCGCCGCTCACCACCTGGCAGATCTTTATCGGCAAGGCGGTGCCGGCGCTGATCGTCGCCAGCTTCCAGTCCAGCATCGTGCTGTTGATCGGCATCTTCCTGTACCAGATCCCGTTCGCCGGATCGCTGTTGCTGTTCTATGCCACCATGCTGCTCTACGGGCTGTCGCTGGTCGGTTTCGGCCTGCTGATCTCGTCGCTGTGCGCCACTCAGCAGCAGGCGTTTATCGGCGTGTTCGTGTTCATGATGCCGGCGATCCTGCTCTCGGGGTATGTCTCGCCGGTGGAGAATATGCCGATGTGGCTGCAGGATCTGACCTGGGTGAACCCGATACGCCACTTCACCGACATCACCAAGCAGATCTACCTGAAGGACGCCAGCTTCAGCATTATCTGGCGCAGCCTGTGGCCGCTGCTGGTGATCACCGCCACCACCGGCAGCGCCGCCTACGCGCTGTTCCGCCGCAAGATCGCATAAAAAAAGCTCTGCATATCACATGCAGAGCTTTTTGATCGCCAGATACCCTAAGGCTTGAAAGACGACGGATTTAGCGGCGGTTGCCGAAGATGCGCAGCAACATCAGGAACAGGTTGATGAAGTCGAGATACAGCGTCAGCGCGCCGACGATGGCGTACTTGCGGAAGCCGTCTTTATCATCGGCGTTCAGCTGCTCGCCCATCGCTTTGAGTTTTTGCGTGTCGTACGCGGTCAGACCGACGAACACCACCACCCCGATGTAGGTAATCGCCCACATCAGCGCGGTGCTTTTCAGCCAGATGTTCACCAACGAGGCCAGCACGATGCCGATCAGCGCCATGAACAGCATGCTGCCAAAGCCGCTCAGATCGCGCTTGGTGGTGTAGCCGTACAGGCTCATGGCGCCGAACATGCCGGCGGTGACCACGAAGGTGCTGGCGATCGAGCTGTAGGTATAAGCGATGAAGATGCTCGACAGCGTCAGCCCGGTCAGCGCCGAGTAGAGCATGAACAGCGAGGTGGCCACCGCGCCGCTCAGGCGGTTGACCATGCCGGAAATCACGAACACCAGCGCCAACTGGGCGATGATCAGACCGAAGAAGGTGATCTGACTGGAGAAGATGAAGTTAAGGATCTCGGGCGTATTGGCCGCATACCAGGAAACGAACGCCGTCAGCAGCAGACCGCAGGTCATCCAGCCGTAAACCTGCGCCATGTAGGCCTGAATGCCGCTGTTGGCACGTTCGACGATTGAACCATTAGAGCGTGGATATCGGTCCATGACGGTTACCTTTTGCGTTGTAAACAAGATTCCGAAGCCCCGCGAACGGGGCTTCGCCTGCTATAAGCGTACCACAGAATAGGCCGCGCGAAAGCGGCAAAGGTCTTGATTTGTTTCCGCTGTTGACGCGTTATTTAGCCGCGTCGTGCCAGCGCTGCGCGGCCTCGCGATCGCTGTCGCGAGCGTCCACCCAACGATCGCCCTGGCCGGTCGCTTCGCGCTTCCAGAACGGCGCGCGGGTCTTCAGGTAGTCCATGATGAACTCGCTGGCGGCGAACGCCATGCCGCGGTGCGCGCCGGTCACGCCAACGAACACGATCTCGTCGCCGGGATACAACGCGCCGACGCGGTGGATCACCGTCACGCGCTGCAGCGGCCAGCGGCTGCGCGCCTCGGCCACGATCTCCGCCAGCGCCTTCTCGGTCATGCCGGGGTAGTGTTCCAGCGTCAGCGCGCTGACGTCGTCACCAAGGTTATGGTTGCGCACCTTGCCGGTGAAGGTCACCACCGCGCCGTCGGCGTCGCACTGCGCCAGCCACTGATACTCGTCGCCGACGTTGAACGGCGCTTCGCCCACGCGAATGCGGGTGTTTTCCATGCTTACCCCCCGGTGACCGGCGGGAAGAAGGCCACTTCATCGCCGGCGCGCAGCGGGTGATCCGCCGCCACCAGCGACTGATTGACCGCCGCCAGCAGCTTGCCGGACTCCAGCGCCAGCGCCCAGCGATCGCCGCGCGCGCACAGCGCCTGACGCAACGCCTCAACGGTGGGATAATCCGCCGGCATCGACAGCGCGCCGGTGCCCACCAGTTCGCGCACCTGCGCGAAGAAAAGAATATCGATCATGCGTTCACCTTAAAATCGCCGGATTTGCCGCCGCTTTTCGCCAGCAGGCGCACCGGGCCGATCACCATGTCTTTCTGTACCGCTTTGCACATGTCATAGATGGTCAATGCCGCCACCGAGGCGGCGGTCAGCGCCTCCATCTCGACGCCGGTTTTGCCGGTCAGCCGGCAGCAGGTTTCGATGCGCACCCGGCTGTGCTCCGTCTGCGCCTCCAGCTGCACTTCGACTTTGCTCAACATCAGCGGGTGGCACAGCGGGATCAGTTCCCAGGTGCGTTTGGCCGCCTGAATGCCGGCGATGCGCGCCGTGGCGAACACGTCGCCCTTGTGATGGCTGCCGTCGACGATCATCGCCAACGTGGCGGGCAGCATCTCGACGAAGGCTTCGGCGCGCGCCTCGCGCACCGTTTCGGCCTTGGCGGAAACGTCGACCATATGGGCTTCGCCGGCGGCGTTAATATGGGTTAGCTGTGTCATGACTCAGGGCTTCTTCAAATGGGGTTGGAAGTTGCACGGGCGATGGCGCGCGTCCAACTGCTCTTCGATAATCCGCTCCCAGGCGGTGCGGCAGGCGCGGGTGGAGCCCGGCATGGCGAAAATCACCGTGCGGTTGGCCAGGCCGGCCAGCGCGCGCGACTGGATCGTCGCGGTGCCGATCTCTTCGTACGACACCATGCGGAACAGTTCGCCAAACCCTTCCACCTCTCTGTCAAACAGCGGCAACAGCGCTTCCGGCGTGTTGTCGCGCGCGGTAAAACCGGTGCCGCCGGTGATCAGCACCGCCTGCACGTTGTCATCGGCAATCCACGCGGAAACCCGCGCGCGGATCTGGTAAATGTCATCTTTGACGATGGCGCGATCCACCACCTGATGGCCGGCTTCCCGCGCCGCGTCCTGCAGATATTGGCCGGAGGTGTCTTCCGCCTCGCCGCGGCTGTCGGACACGGTCAGGATGGCGATATGCGCCGGAATAAACTCGCTGCTCGCATGGCTCATGGTTCAATAAGCTCCTATTGGCTGTCAGCCGCCGATAAACGACAGGTTCTGGGTGATCCCGCTGTTGCCCTGATGCAGGAAATGGGTCTGCTTCTTGCTCAGCAGCCCGCTCTGGATGCGCGCCTTCAGCGCGTCGAGCTGGCCGTCGTCCGCCAGCAGATCGCGCAGGGGCACCCCCTGCTCGCCGAACAGGCACAGGTGCAGATTGCCGATGGAAGAAACGCGCAGCCGGTTGCAGCTGGCGCAGAAGTCTTTTTCATACGGCATGATAAGACCCACCTCACCCTGGTAGTCCGGGTGGCTGAACACCTGCGCCGGGCCGTCGCTGCGGCCGCGCGCCTGGCGCTGCCAGCCCTGCTGTTCCAGCTGCCGGCGAATCACTTCGCCGGAAACGTGGTGTTTGCGAAACAGCTCGCCGCCCTCGCCGGTTTCCATCAGTTCGATAAAACGCAGCTGGATCGGCCGATCCTTGATCCAGGCGAGAAAGGCGCCGAGCTGCTGGTGATTGACGTCGCGCATCAGCACGGCGTTGACCTTGACCTTGCTGAAACCGGCGCTGAAGGCGGCGTCGATGCCGTCCATCACCTGGCGGAACTTGTCCTGGCCGGTGATGGCGTGAAACTGACGGGGATCCAGGCTGTCGATGCTGACGTTGATCGCCGTCAGACCGGCCTCACGCCAGGCGGCGACGTCGCGCGCCAGACGGTAACCGTTGGTGGTGACCGCCAGCGTGCGGATGGCCGGGTTTTCCCGCACGGCGGCGATGATCTCGGTAAAATCACGGCGCAGCGAAGGCTCGCCGCCGGTCAGGCGCACCTTTTCGGTGCCCAGTTCGGCGAACGCGCGGCTGACGCGGCGGATTTCATCCAGCGACAGGAAGCTTTTCGGGCTGCCGCTCGGCTTGTAGCCATCGGGCAGACAATAGGTGCAACGAAAGTTGCACACGTCGGTGATCGACAAGCGCAGGTAATAGAACTTGCGCTCATAAGCATCAATGAGTTGCGGTACCATAACACCTTTCCAAAGTCGGGAGATGCGAGCGTTTCCCCTCTGCACCCTGGTGGCTGACTTCGCCACGGCCCAGGCGCCATATCGTTCCGGATGAACAACGTAGGCGCAGGGGCTAGGAGTTTGATTTCTCTTCCCGCTACCTTGAGTAGCCGGAATGAAACCGTGGTTTTCAGCAGAATTCTAGCGCTAATCGGCAACGATAGCCAACGCGTTAATTCGCTATATAATTGTCTATACAGCGTTTTTAGACGCCGTCTATTCGGGTAAACCATGATAAACATCGCTTGCGTGGACGAATTGACCAGAATCACGCAAATGACACTCTTTATCGCGTTTTTATGCCGGATCCGCTACCTTATGCCGGCAGTTCAGCCCCTTTGTAAGGAAATTTATGCGTAATCGTACCCTGGCCGATCTCGACCGCGTGGTGGCGTTGGGCGGCGGACACGGTCTGGGCCGTGTGATGTCGGCCCTGTCGTCCTTAGGCTCCCGCCTGACCGGCATCGTCACCACCACCGACAACGGCGGTTCCACCGGCCGCATCCGCCGTTCGGAAGGCGGCATTGCCTGGGGCGATACCCGCAACTGCCTCAACCAGCTGATCACCGAACCGAGCGTCGCCTCGGCGATGTTCGAATACCGTTTCAGCGGCAACGGTGAGCTGGCCGGCCATAACCTGGGCAACCTGATGCTGAAAGCGCTGGATCACCTGAGCGTGCGCCCGCTGGAAGCGATCAACCTGGTGCGCAGCTTGCTGAAGGTGGACGCGGCGCTGATCCCGATGTCGGAGCAGCCGGTGGATTTGATGGCGCACGATCACGAAGGCAATCACGTTTACGGTGAAGTGAATGTCGATCAACTGACTCTTATGCCGCAGGAGCTGATGCTGTCGCCCCCGGTCAACGCCACGCGCGAAGCGCTGGACGCCATCGCGCAAGCCGACGTGATCCTGATCGGGCCGGGCAGCTTCCTCACCAGCCTGATGCCGCTGCTGCTGCTGGACGATCTCACCCAGGCGCTGCGCCGCAGCAGCGCCAGCATGATCTATATCGGCAACCTCGGCCGCGAACTGAGCGTGGCCGCCGCGGCGCTGTCGTTAAAGGATAAGCTGACGCTGATGGAAGAGAAGATCGGCCGCCGGATGATCGATGCGCTGATTGTCGGCCCGGCGGTGGACACCAGTGAAGTGCAGGATCGGGTGGTGATTCAACAGCCGCTGGAAGCGAGCGACATCCCCTACCGCCACGATCGCCAGCTGCTGCGCCAGGCGCTGGATCACGCGCTGGTGGAGCTGGCCGCCCGCCGCTGACCGAATTTAGCCGTCGCGCTCGCGCAGCCAGGGATTATCGCTGGTCGGGGCGGGATGGCTGACCATATCGATATACAGCTCTTCCACCTCTTTGCGCGCCCAGGGCGTGCGACGCAAAAACTTCAGGCTGGACTTGATGCTCGGATCGCTGCGGAAGCAGTTAATGCGAATGCGCGCGCCCAGTTCGGACCAACCGTAGTGATCCACCAGTTTATTCAGCAGTTGCTCCAGCGTCACGCCGTGCAGCGGGTCTTTAGACTGGTGTTGGCTCATGTTCGGTACTCTTCGTGGTCAAATCGGGCCGCACACCATAACAGCTTTGACGCGGCCGACAAGGAATTTTGACGCCCACAGCGCGGGCGCCGTCCAACGGTCAGGAAATCGCGATGAACTGCTCGCGCAGCTGGTGGATTTCGTCGCGCAGCGCAGCCGCCTGCTCGAACTCCAGGTTTTGCGCATGGGTGTACATCTGCGCTTCCAGATCGCGGATTTTCTGATCCAGCGCTTTCGGCGTAAGGTTCTGCAGCTGAGCGCCGCTGTCCGCCGCCTTGCCCTTGCCTTTAGCCTTGGCGCGGTTGACCGGCTGGCCGATCTGCAGAATATCGCCGATCTTCTTGTTCAGCCCCTGCGGCACGATGCCGTTGGCTTCGTTATAGGCCTGCTGCTTGGCGCGGCGCCGCTCGGTTTCACCGATCGCCTTGGCCATCGAATCGGTGATGCGATCGCCATACAGGATCGCCTTGCCGTTCAGGTTACGCGCCGCGCGGCCGATGGTCTGGATCAGTGAACGCTCGGAACGCAGGAAACCTTCCTTGTCGGCGTCCAGAATCGCCACCAGCGACACCTCAGGCATGTCGAGGCCCTCACGCAGCAGGTTGATGCCCACCAGCACGTCAAACTCGCCCAGACGCAGGTCACGGATGATTTCGACCCGTTCCACGGTATCGATGTCCGAGTGCAGGTAGCGCACGCGCTCGCCATGCTCTTCCAGGTATTCGGTCAGGTCTTCCGCCATGCGTTTGGTCAGGGTGGTCACCAGCACGCGTTCGTTGATCGCCGCGCGCTTGCGGATCTCGGAGAGCAGATCGTCCACCTGAGTGGCGACCGGCCGCACTTCCACGATCGGATCCAGCAGTCCGGTCGGGCGCACCACCTGATCGATCAGATCGCCGCCGGATTTCTCCAGCTCATATTTGCCCGGCGTGGCGGAAACATAGATGGTCTGCGGCGCCAGCGCCTCGAACTCCTCGAAGCGCAGCGGGCGGTTGTCCAGCGCCGACGGCAGACGGAAGCCGTACTCCACCAGCGTTTCCTTGCGCGCGCGGTCGCCCTTGAACATCGCGCCGATCTGCGGAATGGTGACGTGGGATTCGTCGACCACCAGCAGGCCGTCCGCCGGCAGGTAGTCGAACAGCGTCGGCGGCGGCTCACCCTCGGCGCGCCCGGAAAGGTAGCGCGAGTAGTTTTCAATGCCCGAGCAGTAGCCCAGCTCGTTCATCATCTCCAGATCGAACTGGGTGCGCTGCGTCAGGCGTTGCTCTTCCAGCAGCTTGTTGTTGGCCAACAGCACCTTGCGGCGGTCCGCCAGATCGACCTTGATCTCTTCCATCGCCTGCATGATCCGCTCGCGCGGCGTCACGTAGTGCGACTTCGGGTAAATGGTAAAACGCGGCACCACCTGCTCAATCTGCCCGGTCAGCGGATCGAACAGCGACAGCCGTTCCACTTCTTCGTCGAACAGCTCGACGCGCAGCGCCAGCTCGTCCGATTCCGCCGGGAAGATGTCGATCACCTCGCCGCGCACGCGGAAGGTGGCGCGCTGGAAAGCCTGATCGTTACGGGAATACTGCAGCTCCGCCAGGCGGCGCAAAATGGAGCGCTGATCGATAATCATCCCCTGGGTCAGGTGCAGCATCATCTTCAGGTAAAGATCCGGATCGCCCAGACCGTAGATCGCCGACACCGACGCCACCACCACCACATCGCGCCGCTCCAGCAACGCCTTGGTGGCGGAAAGACGCATCTGTTCGATGTGCTCGTTCACCGAAGCGTCTTTTTCAATGAAGGTGTCGGAGCTGGGCACGTAGGCTTCCGGCTGGTAGTAGTCGTAGTAGGAGACGAAGTATTCCACCGCATTCTCAGGGAAAAACGCTTTCATCTCGCCGTACAGCTGCGCCGCCAGCGTCTTGTTCGGCGCCAGCACCATGGTCGGCCGATTCAGATCGGCTATCACGTTGGCGATGGTGAACGTTTTGCCCGAACCGGTGACCCCCAGCAGCGTCTGGTGCGCCAGGCCGTCTTCCAGCCCCTCTTCCAGCTTGCGGATGGCTTCCGGCTGATCGCCGGCCGGTTTGAACTCGGAATGCAGTTTGAAAAGTTTACTCATTGCTCGGCTACCCTGTGGAGATGCGCGCGCTCAGGCGGCCAGCCGGCTCTGCGCCGGATATGGCCCCTAATTATGGAAAGTGTCGGCGATTTGCGCCAGTGCCCATGATACTGGATATAAAACCAGCTTCAAGCGGATTCGTCGCTGCGCCCGGCACGGCGGCGATGCCGTTGCACCGTGAGGTTACAGCCGGGTGACATTTTTATTGTCAATAACAGATTTATCCCCAGAACTTGCCGCGAATTAACTTATTGATAGCACCGCGTCGAAAAATCATACATAGAGACCTGATCAATACCCTTGTGTCTTGATTTTAATTAATCTATTGATATATAAGATATTTAATAAAAAGACGAGAATGCGGGCAAAGCGAACAGAACCCGCGTCGGCTCTCGCTTTACAGCGTTTTTCTAAATCTAATGCACAAGGTTATCCACAGGAATAGTGGATAACTCTCACCGCCCCGCCCGGGGCGGGAGTTACAGAAAGAAAGCTTTTCGCCCTTTACACTCGCCAAAATGGCTTTTTTAGTTATTTTTTCATAAAAATATCGCTTTGTTTATGCCGATTAATACTAAAAATCCCCATTGCTAAAATCGCATTGCCCCCTTTCTCGCGGATCGCGCTTGACGGCGGCGCAATGCCTTGCACCATGCCCTCACCGCAGAGCACCACAAGAGTGCAAAAAACGTCCGGGTTAACTTCCCGGCGTATTTTCAGGCCGCCGCGGCAGAGCGCGTCAGGCCTGATTAGCGGTTAACAAGACGATAACAACCTCCCGTTTTCACCCGGCGACAAAATTGGCCTGGGAGTTGCTTTATCTTCCTGCGTATCAATGCGGTGCGGCGGCGTGATGCGCTGCCAGCCGCAGCGTGTACGCCTCGCGGTGCTATCGCCTGTAAAAGCGCAAGAACGACACCAAGTCGTCACAAGCGTCGTTTTTAACGACATATTGACTGTCATTCCGTCCACCGCAGACCTTGCTCTGGCTCATCGGACGGACGGCATCTTGTTCCAGACATTGCCACACTCGGGAAATTCGCCGCGCATGCGGCCTTTGCTGTCCCCCGCCAACGAGTGAAACGAGCGTCTATGAGGAGAATGCCAAATGCTGAGCCTGAGATCGGTCAATCAATTCTACGGTCAAAACCACACCCTGTGGGACATCAACCTGGAGCTGCCGCGCGGCCAGTGCACCGTGCTGCTCGGGCGCAACGGCGTGGGCAAGACCACGCTGGTCAACTGCATCATGGGGCATTTGCCGGTAGTGAGCGGCAGCATGACCTGGCAGCCGGCAGATCAGCCGCCGCAAAACCTGCTGCTGCAACCGATGGAGCGCCGCGCCGCACTCGGCATCAGCCACGTCCCGCAAGGGCGGCAACTCTTCTCGCAGCTGAGCGTGGAAGAGAATCTGCAGGTGGCGCAGATGGCCGTGCGCGGCGCCCCTCGCCGCATTCCGCCGCTGATCTACAGCCTGTTTCCCAATTTGCGCCAGATGCGTACCCGCCGCGCCGGCGATCTGTGCGAAGGCGCCCAACGCCAGTTGGCGATCGGCCGTGCGCTGGCGCAGGAACCGGCACTGCTGATCCTCGACGAACCGACGGCGGGCATGCCACCTTCGATCGCCGCCGACATCGGCAACGTGATCCGCAGGCTCAACTTTGAGTTGGGCATGACCATTTTGCTGGTAGAGCATCAGCTGCCGTTCGTGCGCCGGGTGGCGGACCGCTTTTGTCTGCTCGATAGCGGGCGCACCGTGGCGCACGGCGCGCTGACGCAGCTGGATGAGGCGCTGATCGGCGCCGGGCTGGCGGAACAGAACGGAGGATGAGGGAGCGAGGCTCCCTCATTGAGAGTTTATAACAGGCTGATATCCAGATACTGCCCCAACGGCGCTCGTTCGGCCTGCGGCAGGTGCGGGATTTCGCCTAGCAGCGGCGCCGGCAGCATGCGGCGCAGCGTGGCCAGGTATTCCTGATGCCGCCGCCCCGGCGGCGCCACGTCGTTGGCGATCCAACCGGCCAACGTCAGCCCCGCCTGTTGCACCGCCTGCGCCGTCAACACCGCATGGTTGATACAGCCCAGTTTGATGCCCACCACCAGGATCACCGGCAGTTGCTCCTGCTGCACCCAGTCGGCGAAGGTGTACTGCGCCGACAGCGGAGTAAACCACCCGCCGGCGCCCTCGACCAATACCCAGTCGGCGCGCTGTTCCAGCCGGCGCAGGCCGTCGGACAGCCGCGCCGCGTCGATCGGCCGGCCTTCATCGGCGCTGACGATATGCGGCGAGGTCGGTTCGGCAAACACGTAAGGGTTCACTTCGTCGTACCCCAGCGCCACGCCGCTGTTGGCCTGCAGCGCCAGCGCGTCGCCGTTGCGCAGCCCCTCGGCGGTCATCTCGCTGCCCGAGGCCACCGGCTTATAGCCGGCGCTGCGGTAGCCCGCCAGATTGGCGGCCTGCAGCAAGGCGCTGCTGGCGACGGTTTTCCCCACTTCGGTGTCGGTGCCGGTCACGAACCAACGTTTAATCACGATAAATCACTCCATAAGCCAGATGATAGCTGAGCGGGAACTGCCCCTGCCGGCACGGGTAAGCCGCCTGCAGCGCGGCGAGGCGGCCGCGCGACATCAGGCCGCCCTCGCGTCCCTGGTGCAGATGCGTCGCCCCGATGCCCTTGAGCGAACGCATCAGCGTCATCACGTCCGGGTAATTCAGGGTGCGCAGCTCCGTCACCAGCTCGTGTCGATAGTCGGCGCAGGCGGCGCGGATCTGCGCCAGCGGCAGGAAGGCGTTCACATGACGTTCGCCGTCCACCTGTTGCCAGGCGTCCCCCAATTCCTGCAGCGAGCCCGCCGCCAGCGTGGAGAACAGGATCACACCGCCGGGCCGGGTGACGCGATACAGCTCCGCCAACGCGGCGGGCAGATCGCTGCACCACTGCACCACCAGGCTGCTGAAACAGATGTCCATCGCCGCGTCGGGCAACGGCACCTGCTCGATATCGCCCAGCAGATAATGGTGCGCCGCCTGTTGCTGGCGGGCGAATGCCAACATCCCCGGCGCCAGATCGAGCGCCGTCACCTGCTTGCCGCGCTCGCGCCACAGACGGCTGAAATAGCCGGTGCCGCAGCCGGCATCCAGCAGCCGTTCGCCCGGGTGGGAACTCCCCATCCCCAGTAAGCGCTCGCCAACATCACGCTGCAGCGCGGCGGCGGCGTCGTAGCTGCCGGCCGCGCGGCTGAAGGCCGAGGCGACCGCCTGTTTGTTCACTGTGTCATTGGCTGACGTCATGCAATACCTCCAGCAGGCGATCGATATCCTGCGGCTGGTGCGCCGCCGTCAGGGTAATGCGCAGCCGCGCGCCGCCCGGCGGTACCGTCGGCGGACGGATGGCGCTCACCCACAGGCCGCGATCGCGCAGACGGGTCGCCAGATCGAGCGCACGCTGATTGTCCCCCACCAGCAGCGGCTGGATGGCGGTGTCGGAATCCGTCAGGGTCAGCGCCAGCGGCGCCGCGCCCTGGCGGAAACGCCGGATGTTGTCCTGCAGCCGGGCGCGCAGTTCATCGCCCTCTCGAATGCAGGCCAGCGCCGCCTGCAGCGCGCAGGCCTGCGCCGGCGGCATCGCGGTGCTGTAGATCAGATGGCGAGCGAACTGCAGCAGATATTCGGCGGTCGCCTCATCGCACAGCACCGCCGCGCCACTGACGCCGAACGCCTTGCCGAAGGTCGCCACCAGCAGTTCAGGACGCACGCCCTGCTGCCAGCAGCTGCCGCGGCCTTGCTCGCCGCGCACGCCGACGCCGTGGGCATCGTCCACCATCAGCCAGGCGCCCGCCGCGCGGGTTAAGCGATGCAGCTCCGCCAACGGTGCGCCGTCGCCGTCCATGCTGAACACCCCTTCGGTCACCGCCAGCCGCTGCCCGTCGCAGGGTTTGGCCAGCAGATCCGCCAGCGCCTGCGGCTGGTTGTGCTGGAAGCGACGCAGCTCGGCCGGCGACTGAGCCGCCGCCTCCAGCAGCGAGGCATGGCTGAGGCGATCGGCCAAAATGCGATCGCCCTTTTGCATCAACGCCGCCAGCACCGCCTGGTTGGCGGCGTAGCCGGAGATGAACAGCAGCGCGCGCGGATAGCCGAGCCACGCCGCCAGTTGCTCCTCCAGCGCCTGATGCGCCGCGCTAAAGCCGGTGACGTGGCCCGAACCGCCGCTGCCGACGCCGTAACGCTGCGCGCCCTGCTGCCAGGCGGCGATCACCCGCGCATCCTGGCTCAGCCCCAGGTAGTCGTTACCGGAGAAGTTCAGGTAGAGACGATCGCCGAGCCGGATCTGGCGGCCGTTGCCGCCCTCGGTGGTCTGTCGCCGGCGGTAGGCGGCGTTCAAACGCCGCTCCGCCAGCGCCTGCTCGATGCGTTGTGGCCAGCTCATCACGGCGCCGCGTTGTAAAACTCGGCGGTATCGGCGTTCAGCAGTTGCTTGGCCAGCACCTGCTGTTGCTGGTTGTCGCCGTGTTCGGTTGCGGTCTGCTGCGGGTTGAGCCCCAGCTTGCGGAACAGCTGCAGGTCTTTGTCTTCTTCCGGATTCGGCGTGGTCAGCAGCTTGCAGCCGTAGAAGATGGAGTTGGCGCCGGCCATGAAGCACATCGCCTGCGTCTGTTCGTTCATCTGTTCGCGGCCGGCGGAGAGACGGACATAAGAGGCCGGCATCATGATGCGCGCCACCGCGATAGTGCGGATGAAATCAAACGGATCGACGTCATCGTTATCCGCCAGCGGCGTGCCTTTCACCTTCACCAACATGTTGATCGGCACGCTCTCCGGCGGTTTCGGCAGGTTGGCCAGCTGCACCAGCAGCCCCGCGCGGTCGCGCACCGTTTCACCCAGCCCGACGATGCCGCCGGAGCACACTTTGATGCCAGCGTCGCGCACCTTGTCGAGCGTATCCAGGCGTTCCTGGTAGCTGCGGGTAGTGATGATGCTGCCGTAGAACTCCGGCGAGGTGTCGAGGTTATGGTTGTAGTAATCCAGCCCGGCCTCCGCCAACCGCTCGGCCTGAGTACCGTCAAGCGTGCCCAGCGTCATGCAGGTTTCCATGCCCATCGCTTTCACGCCCTGCACCATCTGCTGCAGATAAGGCATATCGCGCTCGTGCGGGTTCTTCCACGCCGCGCCCATGCAAAAACGGGTCGAGCCGTTCGCTTTAGCTTTGCGCGCCGATTCCAGTACCTGCTCGACCTGCATCAACCGCTCCGACTCCAGGCCGGTCTTGTAGCGTGAGCTCTGCGGGCAGTATTTACAGTCTTCCGGGCAAGCGCCGGTTTTGATCGACAGCAGTGTGCTGACCTGCACCTGACGCGGGTCGAAGTGCTGACGGTGTACGGTTTGCGCTTCGAACAGCAGTTCCAGCAGCGGTTTATCAAACAGGGCCTGGGCTTGCCCTACTGTCCAGTGAATGCGGTCGGCCATCATGGCGTCTCCAAAACGAAAAAGTGTCGCCAGTTTAAATATTGCGGATATACTGTCAACCAATCTTAATTCAATTTGGTTTACAAGCATGTCTGTCACCGCTTCCGACCTGGCGTTTGACCAACGTCATATCTGGCACCCCTACACCTCCATGAGCCGCCCGTTGCCCTGTTACCCGATCGAGTCGGCCAGCGGCGTCGAGCTGCAGCTGGCGGATGGCCGGCGCCTGGTGGACGGCATGTCCTCCTGGTGGGCGGCGATCCACGGTTACAACCATCCGAGTCTGAATCAGGCCGCCAGCCAGCAGTTGGAGAAGATGTCGCACGTGATGTTCGGCGGCATCACCCATCCGGCCGCCATCTCGCTGTGCCGTCGGCTGGTGGAAATGACGCCGGAAGCGCTGCAGTGCGTGTTCCTGGCAGATTCCGGTTCGGTGGCGGTGGAAGTGTCACTGAAGATGGCGCTGCAGTACTGGCAGGCGCGCGGCGAGCGCCGGCAGCGCATCCTCACTCTGCGCCACGGCTATCACGGCGATACCTTCGGCGCGATGTCGGTCTGCGATCCGGACAACTCGATGCACAGCCTCTATCAGGGCTATCTGGCGCCGCACCTGTTCGCCACCGCGCCGCAGTGCCGCTTCGACGAGGAATGGCGCGAAGAAGACATTGCGCCGTTCGCCGCGCTGCTGGAGCAGCACGCCGGTGAAGTAGCGGCGGTGATCCTGGAGCCGGTGGTGCAAGGCGCCGGCGGCATGCGCATCTACCACCCAACCTACCTCAAGCGGGTGCGCGAGCTGTGCGACCGCCATCAGGTGCTGCTGATCGCCGACGAGATCGCCACCGGCTTCGGCCGCACCGGCAAGCTGTTCGCCTGCGAACACGCGCAGGTGGTGCCGGACATTCTCTGTCTGGGCAAGGCGCTGACCGGCGGTTACATGACCCTTTCCGCCACCCTGACCACCCGCCACGTGGCGGAGACCATCAGCAACGGCGCGGCCGGCTGCTTTATGCACGGGCCGACCTTTATGGGCAACCCGCTGGCCTGCGCCGTGGCGGACGCCAGCCTGGCGCTGCTGGCGGAAAATCGCTGGCAGGCGCAGGTGAGCGCCATCGAGGCCCAGCTGAAGCAAGAACTGCTGCCGTTGGCGGCGCTGCCGAAGGTGGCGGACGTGCGGGTGCTGGGGGCGATTGGGGTGGTGGAGATGCGCGAACCGGTGGATGTCGCCGAGCTGCAGCGCGGGTTCGTCGAGCGCGGGGTATGGATCCGGCCGTTCGGCAAGCTGATTTACCTGATGCCGCCTTACATCATCGAAGCGGACCAGCTCAGCCGCCTGACCGCCGCCGTGGCTGCCGCCGCGCGTTAATGCCTTACCAATGCTGGTCGAGATAGCGGGCCAGCAATCCCAGGCACAGCAGCCAGAGTAAAATGATCATCGCCGCCGCCATGCGGCCGGTGGGGTTGTCGACGCGCTGTTGCGCCTTCTCGCGCAGCTCGGCCATCAGCGGCTTGGGGATCAGGCGCACCGCCAGCATGATGCCCAACGGTACGATAATCACGTCGTCTAGATAGCCCAATACCGGAATGAAGTCCGGGATCAGATCGATCGGCGAGATCGCATAGCCGGCCACCAGCAGTGCGATCAGCTTGGCATACCACGGGGTGCGCTTATCACGGGCGGCCAGCCACAGCGCGTAAATATCGCGCTTGATGCCTTTGGCCCAACGGCGCAGCCAGCCGAACCACGGCGTGCGTTTTTTCAGTGAAATCATGATTACTTCATATAAGAACGTAAAACGGTCATCAATTGCTCGATGTCCTGCTCGCGCTGCTGCGGCGTCGCGTCCGCGGCAGCCAGATGTTCGCGCACATGCCCTTCCAGCACCTGCGCCATTAAACCGTTGACCGCGCCGCGCACCGCCGCGATCTGCTGCAGCACAGCAGAACATTCGCCGCCGCTCTCCAGCGCGCGCTCCAGCGCTTCGGCCTGCCCTTTAATGCGGCGCACCCGCGCCAACAGCTTCTTTTGATCTCTGAGGGTATGGCTCATTATTTCCGCCTGATTGTTATTTACTATACTGGAGTATAGTATATTTCAGCACGCTACCTTTTGCTGAGGAACTTCACCATGACGTCTCACGCGCCCGCTTTGCACCGCGAGCACAGCCACGTTTTTGACGATGGTAACCCATTGGCCGAAAGAAACACCAGATGGGCGGTGATACTCACCGCCAGTATGATGGTCATCGAGATAGCCGGGGGCTGGCTGTTTAACTCGATGGCATTGCTGGCCGACGGCTGGCACATGAGCTCGCATGCGCTGGCTCTGGGCCTGTCGCTGCTGGCTTACGGCGCCGCACGCCGGTTGGCCAAGGATCGCCGCTTCAGCCTCGGCACCTGGAAGATAGAAGTGCTGGCCGGTTACACCAGCGCGGTGTTGTTGGTGCTGGTGGCGGCGCTGATGCTGTTTCAGTCAGCGCAGCGGCTGCTGAATCCCAGCCCGATTCATTATAACGAAGCCATCGCCATCGGTACGATCGGGCTGGCCGTCAACCTGCTCTGCGCCTGGCTGTTGCGCGGCGGCGGCCACCATCACCACCACGGGGATCACCACGATGACCATCATCATGACCTCAACCTGCGCTCCGCCTATATCCACGTCATCGCCGACGCCGCCACCTCGGTGTTGGCCCTCGTCGCGCTGTTCGGCGGCAAGCTTTGGGGCGCCGCCTGGCTCGATCCGTTGATGGGCATCGTCGGCGCGATGATGGTGGCCGCCTGGGCCTATAGCCTGATGCGCGATAGCGGGAAGATTTTGCTGGATGCCGAAATGGACGCCCCCGTGGCGCAAGAGATGCGTCAGACCCTGGCCACCTCCGGCCACTCGCTCACGCTGACAGATTTGCATTTAGGCCGCATCGGCAAAGGAAAATATCATTGCGTCATCGCCCTGAGCAGCGCCGATCGCGCCCTCACCGCCGACCGGGTGCGCCAACTGTTGGCCGTTCATCCCGAACTGGTGCATGTTACCGTCGAGATCAACCGCCCGCCGCTGGCGCAAGGGGTTGTATTGTTCCACCAAAAAGATCTAGCTTAAGGGCTCTGCTTTTATCGCAACTGGGAGTCATTATGGCTTTTCGTTTGTACAGCAACGATCTGCAGGACGGCGGCACAATGCCGCAGACGCAGGTTTTCAACGGCATGGGCTACCACGGCGATAACCTGTCGCCCCACCTGGCCTGGGACGGCGTGCCCGAGGGCACCAAGAGCTTCGTCGTCACCCTGTACGATCCTGATGCCCCAACCGGCTCCGGCTGGTGGCACTGGGTGGTGGCCAATATCCCGGCCGACGTGCGTGAGCTGCCGCAGGGCGCAGGCTCCGGCAAAGCGCCGCTGCCGAGCGCCGCGCTGCAAACCCGTACCGACTTCGGCTCGGCCGGTTACGGCGGCGCCGCGCCGCCGAATGGCGAAAGCCACCGCTATCAGTTCACCGTGCACGCACTGGACGTGGAAAGCATCGAGGTGGATGAAGAGTCCAGCGGCGCTCTGGTGGGCTTTAACGTCCATTTCCACAGTCTCGGCAGCGCCACGCTGACGGTGATGTTCAACTGATCCCCCGCCAATAAAAAAGCGCGGTCAACCGCACCGCGCTTTCCACTCGAGTCTGGCTGACTAATTACTTCGCCAGCACGCTTACCCACATCGGGCCTTTGCCCACCGGATAACGCGCCAGCGTAGTCAGCTTACCGCTGGCCTGATCAATTTCATGCACCGCGATGTGATCGGACTTCTGGCCGGACGAAATCACGAAGCGGCCGCTGTGATCGATATTGAAACCGCGCGGCTGCGTTTCGGTCGGATAATAGCCGGCCACGCTCAGCGTGCCGCCGTCTTCGGAAACGCTGAAGAGGGTCAGAATGCTGGCGGTGCGATCGCTGGTATACAGGAAGCGGCCGTTCGGCGTGATATGAATGTCCGCCGCCCAGCGGGTGCCGTCGAAATCGCTCGGCATGATGTCCAGCGTCTGCGTCACGCTGTATTTGCCGCCGTTTTCCGAAATGGCCAGCACGTCTACCGTGCCGTTCAGCTCATTGACGCAGTAGGCGAACTTGTCGTTGTGGTGGAACGCCATATGGCGCGGGCCGGCGCCGGCGGCGATATCCACCGCGTCCTGCGCGTGCGGCGTCAGCTGGCCCGCCAGGCTCAGGTTAAACAGACGGATGCGGTCTTCTTTCAGGCACGGCACCAGCACCAGCTGATTGGTCGGATCGATGTTCGCCGAGTGCGGCGCGCTCAGGCCGTCGATCTGCTGGATCGGCGCCGTTACTACGCCGTCGTGGCCGATCGGGCTGATGCTGGCGCAGTTGCCGCTGTAGGAAGCGGAGAACAGGTAACGCCCCTGCAAATCGGTCGAGATATGGGTCGGGCTGCCCGGCAGCGGCGCCATGCCCGCCTGCTGCAACGTGCCATCCGCCTCGATGCGGTAGCTGACGATACCGAACGCCGGACGCACGCCGACGTACAGGTGAGTCTTGTCCGGATGAAGGGTCATCGGCTGCACCTGGCCCGGCACGTCAACGGTTTGCAACAGCGCCAGCGCGCCGGCGTCGTCCAACTGCCAGACGTGGATCTGCTGGCTCTCCGGGCTGGCGACATAAACGATTTGCTTCATGTGTTCTCCTTGCAAAGGGTAAAAGAGGAACCGGTTTCAGGCCGTTCGCTTGCCCCTAGCTTACCGCACATCCGTCGCATGGCACTACCGCATTACGCTTAAATCCCCAAGCCACATTCTTTCCCCCCAGACAACATCTACGTTCAAAATGCCAAAAGCCATCATCCTAGCGTCTGCTGCGATTTTCTTAGCGGAAACGAGCAGTCATAGAGAATGGAAGACAGACTCACGAATTATTGATAAATTAAAAGGCCTGCTCAAAATTTAAAATAGAATTTGCCGCCGAACGGTTAATCCTCTTTACATTAGCAATACATATAACCACCTGGCGTCACTAAAAACATAATTAATATAAATAACAAGAAACAAATCATAATAGATATAGATATAGATATAGATATATTAATAATATAAAAAATATCAATTAATCTATACATAACATATTGCCGCCCAAGGTCGACACAGACACGCCCATGACTCGCTGGACATAGCAGTTATGTCGAGTTTGGCATGCCTCCTATGCCAGTGGCGTGCCCCTTTAATAATTCACCTAATGAATTAATTTGAATGATTACATAAATACAAATGAAAAATAATTAAGAGGAATGAATAAAAACTTCAATCGCGATTGCAATAACACCATGGGAAAGCGTGCCCGCACTCCTTATGGATGACTATAAAAACCCAAAATACATTTACTGAGTAATAGATATGCTTTCTTCTTCACAGAATTTCAGACATGACATCAACGGGCTTAGAGCCTGGGCAGTGATCGCTGTCGTACTTTTTCATTTCGGCATCCCGGGTTTTGCCGGCGGCTTTGTCGGCGTAGATGTATTCTTCGTCATATCCGGTTTCCTGATGATGCAGATCATCATTACCGGCCTGGAACAAGATCGTTTTTCACTTTGGCGCTTTTACCTGGCTCGAGCCCGTCGCATCATTCCCGCCCTACTTGCGCTCTGTTCGACCTTACTGTGCCTGGGATGGTTCTGGTTACCAACGCTGGATTACAGTCAACTGGCAAAACATGCCTTTACCGCCATACTCTTCCTGTCTAACGTGAAGTTTTGGAAAGAAGCCGGCTATTTTGACAGCGTATCCCATGAAAAATGGCTGCTGCATACTTGGTCGTTATCCGTAGAATGGCAGTTCTATATTATCCTGCCGCTGGCCCTTATGTTGATATGGCGATTGGGGGGCAAAAATGGCTTCATGCGCTTCATCATTTTAGCCGGCGCGGTCTCCTTTGGCTTATCAATCATCATGTCTTCCCTCGCGCCCTCCGCCGGGTTTTTTCTTATCCCATCCCGAGCCTGGGAAATGCTTGCCGGAGGAATCGTCTGGCGGTTAACGCAAAACCGAACGCTCAGCGGAAAAAGACGTATTTATACGGAATGGCTTGGGATGCTATGCATCGCGATAGCCATCGTGGGATGTGATGCCAGTAAACCCTGGCCCGGTTACAACGCCCTGTTGCCGGTTATCGGCGCCATGTTGGTGCTTGCCGCCGGCCGCCAGGATTCCCCCTTGACCTCAAACCCCGTCGCTGCACGTCTGGGTGTTTCATCCTACTCTATTTACCTTTGGCATTGGCCGATTGTGGTGCTGCTTGTCTACACCAATGCTCAATCCGAGATGAAATGGGTAGTTGCGGGATTACTGGCCAGCGTGTTGCTTGGCGAGTTGTCGCTTCGTCTTATAGAAACCCCTGTCCGCAAGTGGCTTTCAAGGCAAACAACGCGTCAATCAGTGTGTACAATCGGAATCGCTACCATGCTGGTTGCTGCGCTGTGTGTCACACTGTTTACCGTTAATTTCTCCGGCAGGTTACCGCAGCAAATCGATCTGATCGCCAACGAAAGTACCAACATGCTCGCCAACAGAGATGAATGCTTCGCCAAGTCCGGCTTCAGCTCGCCATCCTGTATCTATGGAGGCGAAAATATTCGGGTTATCATCGTTGGCGATAGCCACGGCGATGCGATGATCTCTGCAGTCGAGTCCGCCCTGCCAAATCAAACTGATGGGCTTCTCAATCTCACTTATGCAGGCTGCCCAACGCTCTTCGGAGCCAACGTTGTTCCCGGCGCGCTTGACGATAATATTCAGTGCAGCGCATTCAATCAGTGGATAAAAGAAAAACTATCCACGCTGGACAACAATATCCCCGCAGTCGTGATTAACCGAACCAGTGCTTACGCCTTCGGCCAGCAAATTGCGGGCGCGAAGCAGAACCAACCATCGGTGTATTTTTCGAAGGTATATCGTACCCCTGAGCCGGGATTTTTGTCCGAGTTCAAAACTTCACTCGTCGACACTCTGTGTGAAATGGCTACAGAACGGCAAATTTATGTTGTGCGTCCGGTGCCGGAAATGCTCGTCAATGTGCCAAAAACACTGTCGCGCCTGCTGAGTTTTGGCGGTTCAGAGCCCGACATATCCATCTCCGAAACAGA